>PLRT01000274.1 GCA_003164915.1 Hyphomicrobiales bacterium
AACTGCTCACGCATGTTGATCCGGCGCATGAAGTGGGTCGGCACGCCGATCTCGTTCAGCCGCTGGAAGATGTATTCCGAGATGCGGTTGTTCAGAACCCCTTTGCCTTCAATCACTTCGTGTTTCTTGGCGTTGAAAGCGGTCGCGTCGTCCTTGAAGTGCTGGATCAGCGTCCCCGGCTCCGGTCCTTCGTAGAGGACTTTGGCTTTGCCTTCATAAATTCGTCGGCGGCGGTTCATGCGATGCAACCGTGGCTGGAGAAAATCCATCGAGTCGGCCTTTTTTTGCTGCTATCTCGCCGAAGGCGCAATGGCGCCTGGCGCTGATATGGGGCCTCGGGCCGCATCAGCCAAGTGTGATACCCCCCATCCCGACCGGGGGCTAGCCCCGATTCGAACTTACCCGATCGCGCCCCCCCGCACAAACGCGCCGCGGCCGGATCGGGAGCGGCCAGAAATCCCTGGGATTCTAGACGAAGGTCTTACCCGCGCGCCGTCGACGGCGCCGCCAAACACCCGCATGATGGCGGTTAATCAAGGGGGGAGGACCGTCGAATCGGGCGAGGGCGCCTGCAATCAAATCAAGCGCGAAACTGACTGCAAACGGCGCCAGGACAGGCGTGGGGCAGGGGGTTGCGCGCGTGGGAACAGCGCCGCAACACGCGCGCGCGATCCATCATCGACGCGGCGACGGCCGCGCGACAAGGCCATTCGGGGGGAGCGATCAATGGATGAGCAAACGGTAAAGCGGATCCAGAGCGATCCGAACTACGTCAAACTCGTCGCCGAACGAAAGTCGTTCGGCTGGACGCTGTCGATCATCACCTTGGTGATCTACTACGGATACATCGCGCTGGTCGCGTTCGCGCCCGGCGTCATCGCGACTCCGGTGGCGGGCGCGATCACCGTCGGCATCGTCGTCGGCGCCGCGATCATCGTCGCGTCGATCGTGCTGACGGGAATCTACGTCGTCCGGGCCAACGCCCATTACGACGAACTGACCAAGGCGATCGTCAACGCCAGCGCGGCAGGAGGAAAGTGATGGCCCGTCTCATCAAGTCGAGCCTGCTCGCCGCGTCGCTCGCGCTCGCCGGGAGCGCGGCCTACGCCGCCGACGCCGCGCCCAGCGCCGGCGTCGACTGGAACGCCCTCATCATCTTCGCCATCTTCGTGTTGCTGACGCTCGGCATCACCTACTGGGCGGCGCAGCGCACCCGAACCGCGAAGGACTTCTACGCCGCCGGCGGCGGCATCACCGGCTTCCAGAACGGCCTGGCGATCGCCGGCGACTACATGTCGGCCGCGTCGTTCCTCGGCATTTCGGCGCTGGTTTACAGCTCCGGCTATTACGGCCTGATCTATTCGATCGGCTTCCTCGTCGGCTGGCCGATCATCATGTTCCTGATGGCCGAACCGCTGCGCAATCTCGGCCGCTACACCTTCGCCGACGTCGCCTCCTATCGTCTGCAGGCGACGCCGATCCGCGCCATGGCGGCGACCGGGACGCTCGTCACGGTGGCCTTCTACCTGATTGCGCAGATGGTCGGCGCGGGCCAGCTCATCGAACTCCTGTTCGGTCTGCCCTATCTCGTCGCCGTCGTCTTGGTCGGCGTGCTGATGGTCATCTATGTCACCTTCGGCGGCATGATCGCCACCACCTGGGTGCAGATCATCAAGGCGACGCTGCTGCTGATCGGCGCGACGCTGATGGCGATCCTCGTGCTCAACGCCTTCGACTTCGACTTCAACGCCCTGCTCGTCAAGGCGATCGAGGTCCATCCGCTGCACGCCAAGATCATGCTGCCCGGCGCCGCCGTCGCCAACCCGATCTCGGCGATCTCGCTCGGCATGGCGCTGATGTTCGGCACCGCCGGACTGCCCCACATCCTCATGCGCTTCTTCACGGTCGGCAACGCCAAGGAAGCGCGCAAGTCGGTGTTCTGGGCGACCACCTTCATCGGCTACTTCTACATCCTGACCTTCATCATCGGCTTCGGCGCGATCGTGATGGTCGGGCCCGACGCGATCTATCACATCGGCGGCGACATCGCCAAAGGCCTGCTGGGCGGCGGCAACATGCCGGCGATCCATCTCGCCCACGCGGTCGGCGGCGACCTGATGAAGGGCTTCATCGCCGCGGTGGCGTTCGCCACCATCCTTGCGGTCGTCTCGGGCCTGACGCTGTCGGGCGCGAGCGCGGTGAGCCACGACCTCTACGCCTCCGTGTTCCGCCACGGCAGGGTCGACGAGGCGGCGGAAGTGCGCGCCTCGCGGATCACCACGGTCGTGCTCGGCATTGTCGCCATTGTGCTCGGCGTCCTGTTCGAGAAGATCAACGTCGCGTTCATGGTCGGCTTGGCCTTTGCGGTGGCGGCGAGCGCCAACTTCCCGGTGCTGCTGCTGTCGATGCTGTGGAAGGGGCTGACCACCCGCGGCGCCTTCGTCGGCGGCTTCGCCGGCCTGATCTGCGCGGTGGTGCTGACCATCTTCAGCCCGGGCATCTGGGTCGCGGTGCTCGGTCTCTCCAAGGACGGCGCCTGGTTCCCCTATACCTCGCCGGCGATCTTCAGCATGCCGCTGGCGTTCCTGTGCTGCTGGTTCTTCTCGATCACCGACAAGTCGGCGGCGGCCAGTCGGGAACGGGCGGCCTTCGACGCGCAATACGTGCGCTCGCAGACCGGCATCGGCGCCGAAAAGGCGGCCGCGCACTGACAAGCGCCGCATCGGCGGACAAACGACGGGGGCGTCCAGCGCCGCGGCTGGGCGCCCCCTCTCTTTTCGGGCTCCCGGCCGCTGGCCGAATTTCCCCTGCGGCGCATCCCGCGCTCCCCGTAGCGCCACGCGCTGGCCCGGACTAACATGGCCGTGCGGCCGCTCCAGTGCGAATCGGCCGGCGCGAGGGGGAGGCCTTCATGAATCTGGTCGAGCGCGTCAAAGCCATTCTGCTGACACCGAAAACCGAATGGGCGGCGATCGAGGGCGAGCCCGGCGATCCGCAATTCCTCTTCACCAATTATGTTGCGATCCTCGCGGCGATTCCCGCCGTGTGCCGCTTCATCGGCATGTCGGTTGTCGGCTTGAACATGCCGATGGTCGGAACCTACAGAGTGGGCGTCGTTTCCGGCCTCGCCGGCGCGATCGTCCAGTACATTCTGACGTTCGTCATCGTTTACGTGATGGCGCTGATCATCGATGGGCTCGCGCCGACCTTCGGCGGGATAAAAAGCCAGCCGAGCGCGCTCAAGCTCGCCGTTTATTCAATGACGCCGGTTTGGCTCGCCGGAATCTTCTCGCTCATTCCCGGCCTCGCCGTACTGGGCATCCTCGGCCTCTATGGCCTCTACATCTTCTGGCTCGGCGCGCCGATCCTGATGAAGACGCCGGAGGACAAGTCGATCGCCTACACGGCCGCGGTGGTGGTGTGCGGCATCGTCATCTCCGTGGTGTTCGGCGCGATCGTCGCCGCAATCGGGTGATCGCGGGATCGCCGGGGCGCGAGCGGGGCGGGCGTCGTCATGCGTGAAACCTGGCGCTGGTTCGGTCCCGACGATCCCGTCACGCTCGACAACGCCCGGCAGGCGGGCGCGGCGGGAATCGTCACCGCGCTCCACCACATCACCGACGGCCGCGCCTGGCGCGACGACGACGTGGCGGCGCGCAAGCGCGCCGTCGAGGCGGCGGGGCTGACCTGGGACGTGTGCGAATCGATCCCGGTCTCCGCCGCGATCAAGCTGCGCCAGGGGCCGTACCGGCGCGACATCGACGCGTGGAAGGACAGCCTAAAGAGCCTCGTCCGTTCCGGCGTCGCGACCGTCTGCTACAACTTCATGCCGGTCGTCGACTGGACGCGCACCGATCTCGCCTATCCGACGCCGTCGGGAGGCCTCGCTCTGCGCTTCGACATGCCGGCCTTCGTCGCCTACGACGTCTTCGTCCTCGAGCGGCCGGGCGCCGAGACGGACTATTCCGCCGCCGCGCTCGCCGCGGCGCGCGCGCGCCGCGCCACGCTCGACGACGCGGCCTTCGCGACGATCGAAAAGAACGTCGTCGGCGGCATGCCGGCGCGCCAGGCCGAATACGCGCGCGCTGGCTTCCTCGAGGCTCTGCGCCCCTACGCCGGGCTCGCGCCCGCCGATCTGAGGGCCAATCTCTTCGCCTTCGTCGGCGAGGTCGCGCCGGTCGCCGCCGAACTCGGGGCGCGGCTGGCGATCCATCCCGACGATCCGCCGTTCTCGCTGTTCGGCCTGCCGCGCGTCGTCTCGACCGCCGACGACTACCGCGCCTTGTTGGCTGCGGTCCCCGTCTCAGCCAACGGCATGACGCTGTGCGCTGGTTCGCTCGGCGCGCGCGCCGACAACGACCTCGTCGCGATGGCGCGCGAATTCGGGCCGCGCGTGCATTTCGCCCATCTGCGCAATGTCGCGCGCGAAGCCGACGGCTCGTTCGTCGAGGCCGAACATCTCGGCGGCGACGTCGACATGGTGGCGCTCGTCCAGGCGCTGCTTGACGAAGAGGAGCGTCGGCGGCGCGAAGGCCGCGTCGACTGGGAAATCCCGATGCGCCCCGATCACGGCCATCTCCTCGCCGACGACATCGGCAAGGCGGGCGCCAATCCCGGCTATTCCTGCGTCGGCCGGCTCAAGGGGCTCGCCGAGCTGCGCGGCGTCATGCGCGCGCTGCAGTGGCGGGCGGCGTGAGGTCGCCGGCGCAGCGCCGAAATTACGAAGCGAGGTCGAGCGCGCGGCGCGGCGCGAGATAGCGCGAGCCGCGCTCCACCGCCTGGCCGATCTCCGGTTCGAACGCCGCTGCCGGCAGTTCGAGCTCGGCGGCGACGGCGGCGAGGCCGACGTCGCGATAGAGGCGCGACAACAGACGGCTGCGGCCGGCCGGAACTTCGACGACGTCGGGGGCGGCGGACAGATCTTGACGCATGAGGAACACTCGACGCTTGTCGCGGGGCCGCGGACGGCGGCCAACAGCGACAAGGTGGGCGAAATCGGTTAAGGGCGATTTAAGCCGCCGCCCGGCGCGCTACGGGAAACCAGCCTTGTGCGTTCCTTCGTCAAAGTTTGTCGGCGTGCTGTTCGACAAGGACGGCACGTTCGTCGATTTCGATGCGACCTGGGGCCCGGCGACGCACGCCATCATCCACGCGCTCGCCCGCGGCGATCCTGCGCTGATGCGCGCGCAGGCCGAGGCGCTGCGCTTCCGCCTCGACGAAAAGCGTTTCGCCCCGACTTCGCCGCTGATCTCGGGCTCGTCGGCGAGCTACGGCGCGCTGTGGGGCGAAGCGCTCGGCCGCAGCGACATCGCCGCCCTGAAACGCGAGATCGACGCGTTGGCGGAGATCGAGTCGCTGAAAGCGCTGACGCCGATCGGCGAGCCGGCGGCGGCGCTGGGCGCGCTCAAGGCGATGGGGCTGAGGCTCGGCGTCGCCACCAACGACACCGAGTCGAGCGCGCGCCGGCAGATCGCAGCGCTTGGGCTCGACGAGGCGATCGAGTTCGTCGCCGGCTACGATTCCGGCCACGGCGCCAAGCCCGATTCCGGCATGGTCGTGGCGTTCGCGCGCCAGCTCGGCGTCGCGCCTGAGCGGGTGGCGATGGTCGGCGACTCGCGCCACGACCTCGAGGCGGCGCGCGCCGCCGGCGCATTGGCGGTGGCGGTGCTCTCCGGCCCGGCCGATCGCGCCGAGCTCGCCCCGCTCGCTGACCGCCTCGTCGAGGACATCGCCGCCCTGCCGGCGTTGTTCGCCGAACTGAACCGTACCGATTGACGCGCAAAGGGGTGGCGACGAGCTCGGCAAAGCGGTGCGTGACGCCCTCGCGGTTCGAGACGCAGGCTGGGCCTGCTCCTCACCATGAGGGCTCCGGGATCGCAAATCTCCCTCCAAGTGAGCCGGCGCCGCGACAGTGATCGAACGCGCCGCTCGCCACAACCACAAGCTCCCTCATGGTGAGGAGGCCGCGCAGCGGCCGTCTCGAACCACGAGGGAGCGAGCTTGGCCGGTCTAGCCATCGTCGATCGCCGCCCTGAACCGTTAAGCGGCGGTTAACCGAAAGCGAACCATGCTGAATCTGGACAACAGACTCAGCCGGCCTCCCCCATGTCGCGCGCTTCTCCGCCACGTCGCTCGCCGTTGCCGCCGCAGGATTGCAACCTCGCGCGGGCCTTCGCGCTGATCGGCGATCGCTGGACGCTGCTGATCCTGCGCTCGGCGCTCTATGGCGTGCGGCGGTTCGACGATTTCGCCGCCGAGCTCGGCGCGCCGCGCACCGTGCTCGCCGATCGGCTCAAGCGGCTGACCGCCGCCGGCCTGCTGGCGCGGCGCGACTATCGCGAGCCCGGCCGCCGCGCGCGCCCGGAATATTGGCTAACCCCGAAGAGCGCCGCGCTGCGCTTGCCGTTCGTCGCGTTGACCCAATGGAGCGACGCGTGGCTCGGCGAGCTCCGCCCGCCGCCGGTCGCCGTCTGTTCGCGCGCCAACGGCGAGGCGCTGCGCGTCGCGCTGGTCGACGCCGCCGGGCGCGAAGTCGAGGCGAGCCAACAAAGATTGACGCTGTCGGCGCGCGGGGCGACCGGCGCCGAGGCGTTGGGCTGACCGCGCGGCGGGCGCCCCCTTGCACACGCTCGTTATATCTATTAATCTGGATTTATGGACTCAATTGAAGCGATCGCCGCGCTGAGCGCGCTGGCCCAGGAGACGCGGCTGGAAACCTTTCGCCTGCTGGTGCGCTGCGAGCCGGAGGGCGTCGCGGCGGGCGAGTTGGCGCGCCTGATCGAGGTGCCGCAGAACACGATGTCGGCGCATCTGGCGGTGCTGGCGCGCGCCGGGCTGGCGCGAGGCGAGCGCCGCAGCCGATCGATCATCTACCGCGCCGATCTCGGCCGCCTGCGCGAGGTCGTGCAGTTTCTGGTCAAGGACTGCTGCGGCGGTCATCCGGAGGTGTGCGCGCCGCTGGTTCCCGATCTTGCGCCCTGCCGGCGATCGAGGGCGGTCGCTGATGACTGATCGCGTCTACAACGTCCTCTTTCTCTGCACCGGCAATTCCGCGCGCTCGATTCTCGCCGAAAGCGTCCTGCGGCGGGACGGCGAGGGGCGCTTCAACGCATTCTCGGCGGGCAGCCATCCGAAGGGCGTCGTCAATCCTTTCGCCCTCGAGGTCCTCGCGGCGCATGGCTATCCCGCAGAGGGCCTTCGCTCGAAGGGCTGGGACGAATTCGCCGCGCCCGGCGCGCCGAAGATGGACTTCGTCTTCACGGTCTGCGACAGCGCCGCCGGCGAGGCCTGTCCGATCTGGCCAGGCCGGCCGATGTCCGCGCACTGGGGCGTCGAAGACCCTGCCGCGATCGAGGGGACCGACATCGACAAGGAGCGCGCGTTCAACCAGGCGCTCCGCTATATGCGCAACCGCATTGTCGCCTTCGCTGCGCTGCCGTTGACGAGTCTCGACACGCTTTCGCTGAAGGCGGGCCTTCGCGCCATCGGGCGGCTCGAGGGCGCGACGGACGCGGGCGCGGAATCGAGATCGTGACTGCGATCGCAAACACGGCGCTGCGGGCCGAACCGCTGGCCGACGAAGATCGCCCTTCGCTGGCGGCCCTGCTCGACGCCGAAGGCCTGCCGTCCAGCGATCTCGGCGGCCCGGATGTCCGACTGTTCGCGTATCGCGACGGGGGCGAGATCGTCGCCTATGCGGGGTTCGAGCTTTACGGCGCCGACGCGCTGCTGCGCTCGGTCGTCGTCCTGCCGGGCCGCCGCCGCGCCGGGCAGGGTCGCGCCATGGTGTCGGCGACGCTGGCTGAAGCCGGCCGGCTGGGCGCAACGCGCGTCTTTCTGCTGACGACGACAGCTAAGGTCTTTTTCGAGCGGCTCGGCTTTGCCGCAATCGACCGCGCCTCGGCGCCGGCGGCGATTTTGGCGACGCGTCAGATCGCCGGGCTTTGTCCGTCGTCGGCGCCGCTGATGGTCAAGGCGCTCGCGCGAGCGCCGTTGAGAGAACGCTGAGATGACGTCCGTCGGCCGCCGCCTGTCGTTCCTCGACCGCTATCTCACCGTTTGGATCTTCGGCGCGATGGCGCTTGGGGTGGCGATTGGCTTTTTTGCGCCCGGGGTGAAGCAGGTCGTCAATTCGTTCCAGGTCGGAACCACCAACATCCCGATCGCGATCGGCCTGATCCTGATGATGTATCCGCCGTTCGCCAAGGTGCGCTACGAGGAACTGCCCGACGTCTTCGCCGACGTGAAGGTGCTCGGTCTGTCGCTCGTCCAGAACTGGGTGATCGGGCCGATCCTGATGTTTGCGCTGGCGATCGTCTTCCTGCCCGACAAGCCGGAATACATGGTCGGCCTGATTCTGATCGGCCTCGCGCGCTGCATCGCGATGGTGGTGGTGTGGAACGATCTCGCCAAGGGCTCGACCGAATACGCCGCCGGCCTCGTCGCCTTCAATTCGATCTTCCAGGTGCTGTTCTACAGCGTCTACGCCTGGTTCTTCGTCACCGTCCTGCCGCCGTTGTTCGGGCTCACCGGGTCAGCGGTCGACATCTCGATCAGCCAGATCGCCCAGAGCGTGTTCGTCTACCTCGGCGCTCCCTGCATCGCGGGGCTGCTCACCCGCGCGGTCATGCTGCGGTTCGTGTCGCGCGACTGGTATCACAGCCGCTTCGTGCCGATCATCAGCCCGATCACGTTGGCGGCGCTTCTGTTTACGATCCTGGTGATGTTCTCGCTCAAAGGCGGCGTGATCCTCGCCATACCCGGCGACGTGGTGCGGATCGCCATTCCGTTGGCGATCTACTTCGGCGCGATGTTCGCGCTCTCGTTCGCGCTGAGCCTCAGAATGGGAGCGGATTACCCCCGCTGCTGTACGCTGTCGTTCACCGCCGCCAGCAACAATTTCGAGTTGGCGATCGCTGTCGCCATAAGCGTCTACGGCGTCAACTCCGGCGCCGCCTTCGCCGCCGTTATCGGCCCGCTGGTCGAAGTGCCGGCGATGCTCGCGCTGGTCAACGTCGCGCTGTGGGCGCGCGGGCGTTACTTCGGCGATGCCGTCCTTCGCGAGAGCGAAGCGAAATCCGTCTGAGCGGGCCCCTTCCACCGCGCTTACGCGCGGTGGAGGGGGTTGGCGCCGCCTTACTCCGCCGGTCCCGGCATCGGCAGCGCAGACGGATCGATTTCGTCTTCTGGCCAAGCGGCCGGGCGATGATGCCCCGCCTCGTCGCGCTCGCCGACGAAGCGGCCGAACACGCGCCAGATCAGCCCGCCGAGATCGTCGATCAGGGTGAAGACGGCCGGCACGAAGACGAGCGACAGCAAGGTCGAGGCCGCCAGGCCGCCCATCACCGCGATCGCCATCGGCGAGCGGAAGCCGCCGCCGTCGCCCAGGCCCAGCGCCGAGGGGAACATGCCCGCGGCCATGGCGATCGTCGTCATGACGATCGGCTGCGCGCGCTTGCGTCCGGCTTCGACCAGCGCCTCGAGCCGCGGCGCGCCGCGACCGATCTCCTCGAGCGCGAAATCGACCAGCATGATGGCGTTCTTGGTGACGATGCCCATCAGCATCAGGATGCCGATCACCACCGGCATCGACATCGCCTTGTGGGTCAGCAGCAGCGCGCCGATCGCGCCGCCGACCGACAGCGGCAGAGAGACGAGAATGGTGATCGGTTGCAGGAAGCTGCCGAACAGCAGCACCAGCAGCGCGTAGACCATCATCACGCCGGCGCCGATCGCCTCTGCGAACGAGGCGAACACCTCGCCCATCACTTCGACGTCGCCGGTCTCGCGAATCTCGACGCCGGGCGGCAGATGCTTGGCCGCCGGCAGGGCGTGGATCGCGGCGACCGCTTCGCCGAGCGCGGCGTCGCCGGCGAGGTCGCCCTCGATGGTGACGCGGCGCGTGCGGTCGTAGCGGTTGATCGCCGTCGGACCGTGGTCGACAACGAAGTCGGCGATCGCCGACAAGGGCGTCGCGCCGCCCGATGCGGTCGGCGCGCGCAGGTCCTGCAAGCGGCCGATGTCGCCGCGCGCCGCCTGGTCGAGTTCGACCCGGATCGGCGTCAGCCGGTCGCCGGCGTTGAACTTGGCGAGATTGGCGTCGACGTCGCCGAGCGTCGCGACGCGGATCGTTTCCGACAGCGCCTCGGTCGAGACGCCGAGGTCGGCGGCGATCTGGCGCCTGGGAACGATGCGCAGTTCCGGCCGGTCGAGCTCGGCGGTCGAGATCGGGTTCTCGATCGTCGGGATCGAGCGCATCTCGCTGGCGAGCTGGTTGGCCGTGTCGTTGATGACGTTGATGTCGGGCCCGGCGACGATCAGCGACAGGTCGCGCTGGCCATTGTCCTTGACGAACCAGTAGCGAATGTCCGGCGTCGAGGCGAGCATCGCGCCGATGCGCGCCTGCAAGTCCTTCTGGGTCGCCTCGCGTTCGGACTTGTGGACGAAGTTGATGACGAAGGTGGCCTTGCGCGGCTCCGCGCCGCCGCCGAGGATCTCGCCGCCGTAGATCAAAACCGAGCGCACTTCCGGCATCGCCTTCAACTGGTCGGAAATGCGGCGGGTGACGCGGTCGGTGTCGGCGAGCCGCGAGCCGGGCGGCAGCTCGAGCGCCAGCAGCGCGCGGCCCTGATCGTCGGGAGGCAGGAAGCCGGACGGCAGCAGCCTGGTCGCGGCGAGCGAGGCGGCGAAGATCATCACCCCGGCTGCCAGCGTGATCCAGCGATGGCGCACCGAGGCGCGCACCAGCCGAGTATACAAGCGCATGACCGCGCCTTCGCGATGCGCAGGCGCCTCCGGGGCGCGCAGGAAATAGGCGGCGAGCACCGGCGTGACGAAGCGCGCCACCAGCAGCGAGAACACCACCGCGATCGCCACCGTCAGGCCGAACTGGCGGAAATACTGGCCGGCGATGCCGCTCATGAAGCTGACCGGCGAGAAGATCGCGACGATGGTCAGCGAGATCGCGATGACCGCCAGGCCGATCTCGTCGGCGGCCTCGAGCGCGGCGCGATAGGCCGACTTGCCCATCCGCATGTGGCGCACGATGTTCTCGATCTCGACGATCGCGTCGTCGACCAGGATGCCGGTGACCAGCGTGATCGCCAGCAGGCTGACGAGGTTGAGCGAGAAGCCGATCGCGTCCATCGCCCAGAAGGTCGGCAGGACCGACAGCGGCAGGGCGAGGGCGGTCACGATCGTCGCGCGCAGATCGCGCAGGAAGACGAGCACGACGATCACCGCCAGCAGCGCGCCCTCGATCAGCGTCTCCATGGTCGAGGAATAATTGCCGAGTTCGTTGTCGACCTGGGTGTCGACCTTGGCGAAGCTGACTTCCGGATGGTCGGCCTGGAGGCGATCAAGCCGAGCGGCGACCAGCTTGTCGACCGCGACGTCGCTGGCGCCCTTGGCGCGGGTGACGCCGAACGAGACGATCGGCTCGTCGAACAGCCGGGCGAAGGTGCGCGGCTCGGCGGCGCCGTCGGTGACGGTCGCGAGCTCGTCGAGCCGCACGCGCCGGTCGCCCGGCAGCGCAATCGGCGTGGCGGCGAGATCGGCGATTGTGCGCGCGCCGGCCAGCGTGCGGATCGCCTGCTCCTGGCCGGCGAGCTCGGCGCGGCCGCCGCCGAGGTCGATGTTGTCGGCGCGCAACTGCGCGTTGATCTGCGCCGCGGTGACGCCGAGCGCCAGCAGCTTGTCGGGGTCGAGCGCGACGCGGATCTCGCGGTCGACGCCGCCGAAGCGCTTGACCTCGCCGACCCCCTTTCACGCTTTGCAGCTCGCGCGCCACCGTGTCGTCGACGAACCACGAGAGCTGCTCGGCGGTCATGCCGGGCGCGGAGGCGGCGTAGGTGACGAACGGCAGGCCCTCGGCCTGGATGCGGCTGACGATCGGCTCGTCGATGGCGCGCGGCAGATCGGCGCGGATCTTGGCGATCTGGTCCTTGACGTCGTTGAGCGCGCGATCGATGTCGACCGCGCCGACGGTGAACTGCGCCACCGTCACCGACGATCCATCGGTCACGGTCGAGATCATGTGCCACAGGCCGTTGACGTTGGAGACCGCGTCCTCGACCTTCTTCGTCACCTGCGACTCGAGCTCCGACGGCGCCGCGCCCGACTGGGTGACGACGACCTGGACGATCGGAATGTCGATGTTGGGAAAGCGCGTCACCGCCATCTGGCGGAACGCGACGATCCCGAGCAGCGTCAGGATGACGAAGGCGATCGCGGCCGGGATCGGACGACGGACCGACCAGGCGGAAACGTTGAGTCTCACGGCGACCCTCCGTCGCTGGCGACAGGAACGGCGTTGACCCGGTCGCCGGGGCGCAAGAAGGCGCCGGCGCGCGCGACGACCATCTCGCCCGCGCTGACCCCGCCGGCGATCTCGACCGCGTCGCCTTCGGCGACGCCGACCGTTACGGCGCGCTGCTCGACGATTCCGTTGCGCACGACCAGCGCGCGGGCGCCGCCGGCGTCGCGCGCGACCGCGCTCGCCGGCACGCCGACGCCGCGGCCGCGCGCAAGCGCGATCTCGGCCGCAGCGAAAGCGCCGACATGGGCGGGCGCGCCAGGGGCGAGCGCGATGCGCGCCTTGCCGGTGCGGCTTGCCTTGTCGACCTCGGCGCCGATCAGCCGCACCGTTCCGGCGACCGGGTCGGCCACGCCGGGCAGCTTGACCTCGGCCGTCATGCCGACGGCGAGACGCGGCAGCGCCTGTTCGGGCGCCTCGGCTTCGAGGTCGATCGCGCCGTCCTCGATGATGCGGAACAGCGGCTCGCCGGCGCCGCCGACCGCCGCTCCCAGTCGGGCCGTGCGGCGGCTGACGATTCCGGCGACGGGCGCCTTGACCTCGGTCTCTCCCAGCTTGACCCCGAGTTCGCGGCGCTCGCCGTCGCGCGCCTTGCGGTCGGCCTCGGCGACGGCGAGCGCGTCCTCGGCGGAAGCGAGCTGAGCGCGCGCGGTGCGCAGCGCGGTTTCGCGCTGTTCGATCGTCGCGGCCGGCATGACCTGCGGGCCGAGCTTGGCGGCGCGGTCGTAGTCGCTCTCGGTCCACGAGACCTGCGCCTTGGCCTGCTCGATTGCGCTCTTGGCCTGGGCGATCGCAGCGTCGGCGCGCGCCGTCGCCGCGTCGTTCTGGGCGAGCTGCGCGTCGAGCTGGCTGCGGTCGAGCCGCGCCAGCACCTGGCCGGCGGCGACCGTGTCGCCTTCCTCGGCGTCGATCTCGACGATGGTCAGCCCGTCGATCTCGGCCGCCACATCAGCCTCCTCGCGCGCGACCAGCGAACCGGAGACGAACAGGCGATCGACGAACGGTCGGTCGACCGCGGCGACCACGGTGATGGTCGGCGCGGCGATCGCGCGCGGGGCTTCGGCGGCGCGCGGGCCGGCGCAATGCGCGGGGCCGAAACCGAGCCCGGCGAGGGCGGCGAAAGGCGGCGCGCAGGGCGCGACGGCGAATGCGGCGGCCAGGCCGCCGACCAGCGCGACTGCGCCGAGCGAGGGAGCGAGAACGCGACGCATCAGGTCGTCTCCGGGGGGCGGGCGGGCGAAATTGCGCCGGCGAACAGGGCGAGCATCAGGGCGGTCGTCATGGCGACCTCAGCCTCGACGTCGAAGTTTTCGTCGAGGGCGCGGCGACGGAACAGGCCGCCGACATAGGTGAACATCAGCCGGGCGGCGAAGTGGGCGTCGAGCGCCGGCGCCGCCTGGCCGCCGGCCTTGGCGACTTCGACCAGCCCGGCGAGGCCTTCGATCACCTCGACGTCGTTGGCGCGGATCATGTCGGCGATGCGCGGGTTGCGCGCCGCCTCGGCGGTGATTTCGAGAAACAGCACCGTCTTGTGGCGGGGCTTGTCGAACACGTTCTCGCGCAGCATCGCTTCGAGCGTTGCGAGCAGGTTGTCGCTGCGCGCGAGGGCGTGAAAGGCGCCGCCCCGCTCGCGCTGGTCGAGGAAGCAGATGCCTTCGACGAGCGCCTCTTTGGAGGGGTAGTAGCGGTAGAGGTTGCCGGCGCTCATGCCGGCCTCTTCCGCCACCTGCTGCATGGTCGCGGCGTGGAAGCCGTGGCGGACGAAGGCGCGCTCGGCCGCGGCGGCGATGTGTTCGCGGCGGTCGCTATCGGGGTGGGGGCGCTCCGAAGCCGGGTGGTCTATGGGCAGGCGTTCGGGGGCAGGGGCGGTCGTCATGGCTCTTCCAGCGAGAATGAACATTCATTTTAGAATGAACGTTCATTCTCATTTGCCGTCCGAATGCGGCCGAATTGTGATGCGCACGCCAGGTCGTCGAGGTTGGCAGCGGCGGCGGCCGGCGTATGACGGTTGTGCGGCCCTGTCTCAGGCCGCCCCAAGCGAGCGCGCGATGATCCTTCCGGTTCTGACGTCCGACCTTGCCGAGTCCTTCGCCCGCATCGCGCTCAGCCATGTCGGGCGCGAGTATCCCAATCATCTTGCGCACACGTTGGCGGCCCAGGCCGACGCGCGCGGGCCGCGTGATCTGCATCCGATTTTCTATGGCAGCTACGATTGGCATTCCTGCGTCCACGCCCACTGGCTGTTGGCGCGGCTTCTGCTTCGGTTTCCCGACATGGCGAGCGCGCGGGCCGTCCGCGTGTTGTTCGACGCGCAGTTCACGCCCGCCAAAGTCGAAGGCGAGCGCGCCTATTTTCTCGCCGCGACGGCGCGCGGCTTCGAGCGGCCCTACGGTTGGGCCTGGCTGCTCAAGCTCGCCGCCGAGCTCGCGCGCTTTCTCGACGACCGCTGGGCGCGCGCGCTGGCGCCGCTCGCCGAGCTCATCGCGCGGCGGTTGCGCGACTTCCTGCCGCTCTCAACCTATCCGGTGCGCTCGGGCGCGCATTTCAACGCCGCCTTCGCTCTGAGGCTCGCGGCGGATTACGCCGCGACGGCGCACGACGCGCCGCTGGCCGACGGGCTGGGCGACGCGGCGCGCCGCTGGTACGCGGCCGACGCCGACTGCCCCGCCTGGGGCGAGCCGGGCGGCGACGACTTCCTCTCGCCCGCCCTGATCGAGGCCGAGTGCATGCGGCGTCTCCTGCCTGGGGAGGCGTTCCGGCCCTGGTTCGATCGCTTTCTGCCGGGCGTCGCCGAAGGGCGGCCGGCGACGCTGTTTGCGCCGGCGAGCGTCGCCGATCGGACAGACGGCAAGATCGCCCATCTCGACGGCCTCAATCTCAGCCGGGCGTGGTGCTGGCGCGCGCTCGCGTCGGCGCTGCCGCCCGAGGATCTCCGCCGCCCGCCCATGGAGGCGGCGGCGGAGCGCCATCTCGCCGCCAGCCTGCCCCATGTCGCCGGCGACTACATGGGCGAGCACTGGCTGGCGAGTTTCGCGACGCTCACGCTGGACGAACCGGCTTGACGCCCGTCGAGTGGCGCCGCCACCCCCCTCCACCGCGCTTCGCGCGGTTCCCCTCCCTCGCTTCGCAGGGGAGGATGAGCGCTTCGTGTCTGCGTGCGACGCGCCCTTTTATCCTCCCCCGCGTCACACCCGCGCGGGGGAGGGGAACCGCGCGTAAGCGCGGTGGAAGGGGCGGCCCGGGCGTTACGCGTGGCGCGCGTGCAGGTCGGGCAGGAAATAGGTGAGCAGGCCGATCGCCGGCAGGTAGGCGCAGACGTAGTAGACGAAGGTCAGGCTGGTCTTGTCGGCGAGCAGGCCGAGTCCCGCCGCGCCGAGCCCGCCCAGCCCGAACGACAGGCCGAAGAACAGGCCGGCCACTGCGCCGACATTGCCGGGCGTCAGCTCCTGCGCGTAGACGACGATCGCCGAAAATGCCGACGATAGCACCAGGCCGACGCAGACGCTGTCGATCGCCGTGCCGACGAGCCCGAGGCGCGGCAGCAGCAGGGTGAACGGCAGCACGCCGAGGATCGACGCCCAGATGACGAATTTGCGGCCGTAGCGGTCGCCGATCGGCCCGCCGGCGTAGGTGCCCGCCGCCACCGCGGCGAGGAAGACGAACAGCAGCAGCTGCGAGGTCTGCACCGACACGCCGAAGGTCTGGATCAGGTAGAAGGTGTAGTAGCTCTGCAGGCTGGCGAGATAGAACACCTTCGAGAACACCAGCACGACCAGGATCGCCATCGTCCGCACGACCAACGCGTGCGACGCCGGCGCCGTCAGCGGGGCGGCGCTCAGCGCCTTGCGGGCGGCGCGATGGGCGGCGTGCCAGCGCGCGATATATGTCAACAGGACGATCGCGATCAGCGCCAGCCCGGTGAAGGCGAGGACCGAGCGCTGGCCGAACGGCACGACGATCAACGCCGCCATCAGCGGTCCGAGCGACTGGCCGAAATTGCCGCCGGTCTGGAACAGGCTTTGCGCCAGGCCGTAGCGCCCGCCCGAGGCGGCGCGCGCGGCGCGCGAGGCTTCGGGATGAAAGACCGCGCTGCCGACGCCGATCAGCGCGACCGAGGCGAGCAGCGCCGGATAGGTTCCCGCATAGGCGAGCGCCGCCAGACCGATCAGCGAGAACCCCATCGCCGTCGGCAGCGCGTAAGGCGCAGGCCGCCGGTCGAGCGCGGCCCCGATCATCGGCTGCAGCAGCGAGGCAGTGAGCTGGAAGGTGAAGGTGATGATGCCGGTCTGGAAGAAGCTCAGCGACAGCTGGCTGCGGAACACCGGATAGAGCGCCGGCGCCAGCGATTGCATCATGTCGTTGAGCATGTGCGAGCCGCTGGCGGCGAACAGCACGGTGAACGCCGTCGTCCGCGCGGCGACGGCGGAGCGCGAAGCGTCGTCGTCGACGCCCAGGCGGACGGCATTTTCGGCGGCGGTCATGGAATGTCTCGTCGGCGGGGCGCGACAGGCGCCAGGAGGAGCGTTTAGCCCCCCGCGGCGCGGGTCGGCAAGCTTTGCGCGGGCCTTTCAAGGGTTTGTGAAGGGCCCCGGACTCCAGGCTGGCGCTATCTCGGCGCCAGCACCATCGTCATCTGTCGCCCTTCCATCAGCGGCTCGGCCTCGACCTTGGCGATCGGCGCGGTCTCGGTCTTCACCCGCTGCAG
>PLRT01000100.1:0-12418 GCA_003164915.1 Hyphomicrobiales bacterium
TCGGCACCGCGATCACCATCGTCGCGAAGACGAAGTAGCGCTGGGTGTTGAGCGACAGGCCGACCGTGAACATGTGGTGCGCCCACACGACGAAGCCGACTGCGCCGATCGCCACCATCGCGTAGACCATGCCGAGATAGCCGAACACCGGCTTCCTCGAGAAGGTCGAGACGATCTGGCTGACGATGCCGAAACCCGGCAGAATGAGGATGTAGACCTCGGGGTGGCCGAAGAACCAGAACAGGTGCTGGAACAGCAGCGGGTCGCCGCCGCCGGCCGGGTCGAAGAAGGTCGTGCCGAAGTTGCGGTCGGTGAGCAGCATGGTGAGCGCGCCGGCGAGCACCGGCAGCGCCAGCACCAGCAGGAATGCGGTCACCAGCACCGACCAGGCGAATAGCGGCATGCGATGCATCGTCATGCCGGGCGCGCGCATATTGAAGATGGTGGTGATGAAGTTGATCGCGCCGAGGATCGAGGACGCGCCGGCGATGTGCAGCGAAAGAATGATGAAGTCCATCGCCGGGCCCGGCGTGCCGACCTTCGAGGAGAAAGGCGGATAGAGCACCCAGCCGCCGGCGAAGCCGTGCATGTCGGGCGCGCCTTCGACGAACATCGACAGGATCAGCAACAGAAACGAGGCCGGCAGCAGCCAGAACGAGATGTTGTTCATGCGCGGGAACGCCATGTCCGGCGCGCCGATGAGCAGCGGTACGAACCAGTTGCCGAACCCGCCGATCAGCGCCGGCATCACCATGAAGAAGATCATGATGACGCCGTGGGCGGTGATGAAGACGTTGTACATGTTCTTGGCGGCGTCGATCGATCCGTCGCCGGCGAGAATCGCCGAGATCGTGGGAAAGATCTGGATGCCGGGGTACATCAACTCGAGACGCATCATCGCCGACAGCGAATAGCCGATCAGGCCCGCGATCACCGCGAAGATCAGATAGAGCGTGCCGATGTCCTTGTGGTTGGTCGAGAACAGATAGCGCCGCCAACCGGTCGGGTGGGCGTGGTCGTCGTGATGCGCAACTGCGTCGGTCGCCATGAATGTGTTCCCTCGGGAATTGTCGGTCGTCGCGGGCCTCTCGATCGGATCAGTCGGCCGGCTTTATTGGCGCGTCGCCTCGTCGGCGGAGGCCGCAAGGCGAACGGCGCTCGGGGCGGCGGCGAACTTCTTCTTCGCGTCGGTGAGCCAGGCCTCGTACTTGTCCTGGCTGACGACGCGGAAGGCGATCGGCATGAAGGCGTGATCCTGGCCGCACAGCTTGGAGCACTGCCCGTAGTAGATCCCTTCGCGATCGGCCTTGAACCACGTCTCGTTGAGCCGGCCCGGCACGGCGTCGACGCGCACCCCGAACGACTGGACGACGAAGGAGTGGATGACGTCGATCGAGGTGATCTCGAGCCGCACCACCTTGTTGATCGGCACCACCGCCTCGTTGTCGACCGAAAGCAGACGGATGTCGCCGTTCTCCGGCTTGAGGTCCTTGTCGTCCTTGATGAACGAATCGAAGGCGAAATTGCCCTCGTCCTTGGGATAGCCGTAATTCCAGTGCCATTGCGACGCCGTCACCTTCACCGTCACGTCCGGCGGCGGCAGCGTCAGCTGCATGGTCAGCAGCCGGAACGAGGGCACCGCGATGAACAGCAGAACGATCACGGGCAGGATTGTCCAGGCGACCTCGAGCGCGGCGTTATGGGTGGTGCGCGACGGTGTCGGATTGACCTTCTCGTGAAAGCGCCAGACGACGTAGACGAGCAGCGCCAGCACGAACAGCGAGATCGCGACGGTCACCGGCACCAGGATGTCGTTGTGAAACCATTGCAGGTAGCGGGCGAGGTCGGTGACCGGCGCCTGGAAACCGATCTGACCCGGCTCGGCGTGGCCGTAGGGTTCGTCGCCCCAGGCGGCGGCTGCGGACAACGCGCTCGCCGCGGCGCTTGCCGCCCAAATCGCGATCCGACGCTGCGCGAACCGTCCGCCTTGCTTCATGTCCTGCCCCGTTCCCCATCGTTTTCGGCCCGCCGGCGGCGCCGCAACGCCCGCCGCGCTGCGCGCGCAATGCGACGATGCGCCGCGGCCAATGTGGCATCATACCGCATTCTCACGGATTGCAAATCCCAAAGACGGCCGATGGAGAGCGCGCAGCCGCGCCCCGCCGCGGCGGGGCGCGCGCCTTGACAGCGCGGCGACTTTTGATAGGGCAAGGCCTTTCGACGGCGAGCGGACAGCGTCATTCATGGCTTCGGAGTTTGCCGGCGGCGGGACCGAATCACGATCAGCTGATTGGCCGGCGCGCGTCGCCCTCGCCGGCCTGTGCGCTTTGACGCTGGCGCTCGCGAGCGCGGGGACCGCTCGAGCGGCGACCGGCGCCGCATCCAGCGCGTGGGAGACGCGCTGCGAGACGCCGCCCGGCGCCGCCGACGAGCAATGCGCGATCATCCAGAGCGTGGTCGACGACCAGCGGCCCAACATCACGCTGGTGATCATCGCGCTCAAGACCGCCGACCATAAGAGCCGGCTCCTGCGCGTCATTGCCCCGCTCGGCGTGCTGCTGCCGACCGGCCTCGATCTCAAGCTCGACTCGGAAGACATCGGCCGGATGAGCTTCGTGCGCTGCCTTCCCAACGGTTGCGTCGCCGAGACCCTGATCGACGACAAGCTGCTGCAGCGGCTGGAGAACGCGCAGGCGATGACGCTGGTGCTGTTCCAGACCCCCGAGGAGGGTATCGGCGTGCCGGCGCCCATGGCGGGATTCAAGGACGCATTTGAAAAACTGCCTTAAGGTCGGGCTGCCGGCCGTGACGCGGTCCCGGTAAAAACGAGTTTCGGCGAATCGGAGCGAGTTCGATGAAGTCCATAGCCCTTCCCCGCGCCATATCCGTGGCCTTGGGGCTTTCCGTCGCCGGATTGCTCGGCGGCTGCAGCACGCTCGACAGCATCATGCCTGGAGCCCATTCGGTGAGGAACACCGTGCCGGAGAGCAGCGCGAAGACGCCCGATTCGGAGAAAGTCGTGGCCCTGCCGCTCTCGGCGGAGGAACTCCAGTGTCCCCCGGTCGAGATCGACGAGGGCGGCGCGGCGGCGCGAGTCGGCGGGCCCGAGAACGCCTCGGTGCGCTACCAGTTCGCGATCGCCAACACCGCGCGCGAATGCGCGCCGGTGTCGACCAATCAGTTCTCCCTCAAGGTCGGCGTCTCCGGCCGCCTGCTGATCGGCCCGGCCGGCAAGCCGGGGACCTACAGCGCCCCGCTGCGCGTCACCGTGCACGACGAGAACACCAAGAAGGACGCGTTCACCAAGGTCTACAAGGTCGAGGCGACGGTGCCCGACAACGGCGACGCGCCGTTCAATCTCGTCACCGAACCGATCGTCCTGCCGATGACCCGCACCGAACTCGCCGACGACTACACGCTGACCGTCGGCTTCGACAACGGCAAGGCGGCCACCCCGGAGGCCAAGACGAGGAAGGCGCCGAAGACGCCAAAACCGCACAAGCCGCAGCCGACAAAGACCCCCGCCGCCGATTGACAAAGCGCGGCGCATCGGGCTTCCTGCCGCGGTCAGTCGAAGACACCCAGCGGAAGAGTCCGGAGGGATCCGCCTCCGGCGCCGAAGGCGCAACCGCCCCGGAAACGCTCAGGCCAATGGACCGTTGGGTGATGACGCTCTGGAAAGCGGCAGGCGCCGATTGTGCGTCCGCCCACCGACGGGGGTAACCGCCGCGCTGTGGCGGGAAATCTCTCAGGTCTCGAGACAGAGGGGGCGCCGCGGGATCGTTGCGCCTTGTGCGCCGCGTCGCGGCCGCGTTCGATGACGACCGGGGTGATTCCATGGCGGATTCCGCGACGCTCAAGACGCCGCTGCATGCGTTGCATGTCGAGCTCGGCGCCCGCATGGGCCCGTTCGCCGGCTACGACATGCCGATCCAGTACGCCTCAGGCATCCTTGCCGAGCATCTGCATGCGCGATCGCACGCCGGCCTTTTCGACGTCTCGCATATGGGCCAGGCCGAGCTCGTCGGGCCGGACCATGCCGCCGTCGCTGCGGCGCTCGAGCGCCTCTGCCCGGCCGACTTTCTCGCCCTTGCTCCGGGCCGCCAGCGCTACAGCCAATTGCTCAACGCCGAGGGCGGAATCATCGACGACCTGATGGTTTCGCGGCCGCCCGGCGCCGACGGCAAGCTCAACCTGGTCGTCAACGCCGCGCGCAAAGCCGTTGATTTTGAAGTGCTCGAAGCGAACCTGCCATCCTCGGTGCGGCTGAATAGGCTCGACCGCCTGGCGCTCGTCGCGCTGCAGGGCCCCGCGGCGGTCCACGTGCTCCAACGGCTCGCCCCGGCAAGCGGCGTTTCGGCGATGTCGTTCATGGCGGCGCGGCCGGTTCAGCTCGGCCGATTCGCCGCCTTCGTCTCGCGCTCCGGCTACACCGGCGAAGACGGCTTCGAGATTGCGCTGCCGGCCGACGAGGTCGACGCGTTCGCTCGGCGATTGCTCGCCGACCCCGAGGTCGCGCCGATCGGCCTCGGCGCGCGCGATTCGCTCAGGCTCGAGGCGGGCCTTTGCCTCTATGGCCACGAGCTCGACGAGACGATCGACCCGATCGAAGCCGATCTCGCCTGGTCGATCCAGAAGCGGCGGCGCGTCGAAGGCGGTTTTCCCGGCGCGGCGCGCATCCAGGCGGCGCTCGCCTCCGGTCCGGCGCGGCGGCGGGTCGGCATCCGGCCGGACGGGCGCGCTCCCGCCCGCGACGGCGCCGAGATCTTCGACGCCGCCGGCGCGCCGGTCGGCGTCGTCACCTCGGGCGGATTCGGCCCGAGCGTCGGCCAGCCGATCGCCATGGGCTATGTCGCAAGCCCCGCCGCCGCGCTCGGAACCGCGCTCTCCTTGATGGTGCGCGGCAGATCGCTCGCGGCCAAGGTTTCGCCCCTGCCCTTCCACCCCCACGCCTATCACCGCGGTTGACCATCCGTCCGCCTTTAAAGAGGAACGCGCGCATGACCGAGACCCGCTACACCAAAGACCATGAATACGCGCGCGTCGAAGGCGACGTCGCGGTCGTCGGCATTTCGGATCACGCGCAGCAGCAGCTCGGCGACGTCGTGTTCGTCGAGTTGCCGGCTGTGGGCGTCAAGCTCGCCAAGGGCGACGGCGCGGCGGTGGTCGAGAGCGTCAAGGCGGCGAGCGACGTGTTCGCACCGGTGTCGGGCGAAGTGATCGAAGTCAACGGCGCCGTCGACGCCCAGCCGGGCCTGATCAACGAGGACGCGATGGGCCGCGGCTGGCTGCTCAAGATCAAACTCGCCGACGCGGGCGAGCTCGCCTCGCTGATGAGCGAGGCCGACTACGCCGCCTTCCTCAAGACCCTGGCCTGAGTTCCGATGCGCTACCTGCCGCTCGACGCCGCCGATCGCGCCCAGATGCTGGCGCGCGTCGGCGCGCCCGACATCGACGCCCTGTTCGCCGACATCCCCGCCGCCAAGCGGCTGAACCGGCCGCTCGACCTGCCGGGCGGCATGAGCGAGATTGAAGTCGAGCGCCGGCTCACGCGCATGGCGGCGCGCAATGTCGCGGCCGGCTCGGTTCCGTTCTTCCTCGGCGCCGGCGCCTATCGCCATCATGTCCCGGCGACGGTCGACCACCTGATCCAGCGCTCGGAATTCCTGACCAGCTATACGCCCTATCAGCCGGAGATCGCCCAGGGCACGCTGCAGGTCCTGTTCGAGTTCCAGACCCAGGTCGCAGCGTTGACCGGCATGGAGGTCGCCAACGCCTCGATGTACGACGGGTCGACCGCCTGCGCCGAGGCGATCCTGATGGCGCATCGGCTGACGCGGCGGCGCAAGGCGGTCCTGTCGGGCGGCCTTCATCCGCAATATTCCGACGTCGCCGCAACGCTCGGCGGGATGGCGGACGAAGAGATCGTCCGCCTGCCGCTCGATCCGCACGCCAGCGAAGACATCGCCGCAGCGATCGACGACGAGACGAGCTGCGTCGTCGTCCAGTCGCCCGACTTCTTTGGAAACCTACGCGACCTCGAGCCGATCGCCGCCGCCGCGCATGCGAAAGGCGCGCTGCTGGTCGCGGTGTTCACCGAGGCGGTTTCACTTGGCGCGGTGCGCTCGCCAGGCGAAATGGCCGCCGACATCGCCGTCGGCGAGGGCCAGTCGATCGGCAACGCCTTGAATTTCGGCGGCCCCTACGTCGGCCTGTTCGCCACCCGGCTGAAGAACGTGCGGCAGGCGCCGGGGCGTCTCGCCGGCGAGACGGTCGACGCAGACGGACGTCGTAGCTTCGTGTTGACTCTATCGACCCGCGAACAGCACATCCGTCGCGAGAAGGCGACCAGCAACATCTGCACCAACTCCGGCCTGTGCGCGCTCGCCTTCTCGATCCATCTGACGCTGCTCGGCGAAGCGGGCCTGCGCCGCCTCGCCGCGCTGAACCACGCCGCCGCGGTCGACCTCGCCGGGCGGTTCGGCGCCATACCCGGCGTCGACGTGCTCACCGAGGCCTTCTTCAACGAGTTCACCATCCGCACGCCGCGCCCGGCGGCGGCGCTGATCGACGAACTTGCCGCGCGCGGCATCGTCGGCGGCTTGCCGGTTTCGCGGCTCGCGCCGAACGCCGGGCTCGACGACCTGATCGTCGTCGCCGCCACCGAAACCTCGACGCCTGACGATCGCCGGAGTTACGCCGAGACGCTCGCGCAATTGCTGCAGACTGGGGGCAAGCGATGAACAACCAGGGCCGCCCCACCCGCCCGAGCGGCGGCGAGACGACGCGCCGCGGCACGTTCACCGGCAATCGCGCGCTCGACATGGAAGAGGCGCTGATCTTCGAGACCGGCCGCCTCGACGCGACCGGCGTCGATCTCGAAGCGCCGGCGCCGTTCGCCTCGAAGCTCGGGGCGCATGCGCGCAGCGCGGCGATCGGCCTGCCGGGCCTGACCGAGCCCGAAGCGGTGCGCCATTACGTGCGCTTGTCGCGCAACAATTACGCGATCGACGCCGGGCTCTATCCGCTCGGTTCGTGCACGATGAAGCACAATCCGCGGCTCAACGAGAAGATGGCGCGCCTGCCGGGCTTCGCCGATCTCCATCCGCTGCAGCCGATCTCGACCGTGCAGGGCGCGCTCGAGCTGATCGACGCGCTGGCCCAGGCGCTGCTCACGCTGACTGGCATGAGCGCGGTGGCGATGTCGCCGAAGGCGGGTGCGCACGGCGAGCTCTGCGGCATGATGACGATCAAGGCGGCGCTTGCGGCGCGCGGCGAGGACAAGACGCGCACCGTCGTCCTCGTTCCCGATTCCGCCCACGGCACCAATCCCGCCACCGCGGCGCTGATCGGCCTGTCGGTGCGCGCTGTGCCGGCCGAGGCCGACGGCGTCGTCAGCGCCGAAGCGGTCGAGGCGGCGCTCGCGCCCGACGTTGCCGCGATCATGCTGACCAACCCCAACACCTGCGGCCTGTTCGAGCGCAATATCGTGGAAATCGCCGACGCCGTGCACGCGGCGGGCGCCTATTTCTACTGCGACGGAGCCAACTTCAACGCGGTGATGGGCAAGACGCGGCCGGGCGACCTCGGCGTCGACGCGATGCACATCAACCTGCACAAGACCTTCTCGACGCCGCACGGCGGCGGCGGCCCGGGCGCCGGGCCGGTGGTCCTGTCGGCGCGGCTCGCGCCGTTCGCGCCGGCGCCGTCGATCGTCGGGACGGGAGACGCGCTGTCGCTCGCCGAGCACCACGAGGGCCGTCAAGCGTTCGGCCGCATGAGCGCCTTCCACGGCCAGATGGGCATGTTCGTGCGCGCGCTCGCCTATATCCTGTCGCACGGCGGCGACGGGCTGAGGCAGGCTTCGGAAGACGCCGTGCTCTCCGCCAATTACGTCCGCGCTTCGCTCATCGACCTGATGTCGGCGCCCTTCGGCGACCGCCCGTGCATGCACGAAGCCCTGTTCGACGACCGCTGGCTGAAGGACACCGGGCTGACGACGCTCGACTTCGCCAAGGCGATGATCGACGAGGGCTATCACCCGATGACGGTGTATTTTCCGCTGGTCGTGCATGGCGCGATGCTGATCGAGCCGACCGAGTCGGAATCGAAGGCGAGCCTCGACCTGTTCATTATGACCTTGCGCGATCTGGCGATGGGCGCGCTCGGCGGCGAGCGCGAACGCTTCGTCGCCGCGCCCGTCCATGCGCCGCGGCGACGGCTCGACGAGACGCGGGCGGCGCGCCAGCCGACGCTGCGCTGGGCGAAGCCGACGCCGGCTTAAGGGGCGCGGCGACGGGCCGCTTGGCGCCGCGTGCGCAAGACCGCATACTGACGCGGAGCAGCATTTGAAACGGCGGAAAGGACTAAGCGATGGTCGGCAGCTTCACGCGAGCGCGCGCGGCGTGGGTCGCCTGCGCGCTGGTCGCGTTTGCCGCCGCCGCTGAGGCCCAGCAGACGCCCACGCCGTCGCCGCCGGCCGTCGCCGCGCCCGTGGCCTCGCCGTCCACCGCCTCGCCAACGCCGAGCGCGGCCGCAACCCTGCCCGCCGCCACGCCGGTCCCCGCCCCCTCGTCCAGCGCGCCGCAGCCAGCCGCGCCCCCTTCCCCCGCGCCAACTCCAGACGCCGCCTCCGGCAACAGCGACTCGACGGGCGAGACCGTCGACTTGAAGGCGCGTCCGGCCGCCTATATCGAGGGCAAAGCCGGGCGCGACGAAGTCTATTCAGCCATTCTCGACGCCATCGCCACGGTGCGGGCGGAAATCGCCAAGGCGGGGCTTAAGCCGGTCGACCACCCGCTCGCCGTCTTCCTCGAAGCCGACGATTCGGGCTTCACGTTCCGCGCCGAGGAGCCGATCGCGGCCGCGCCCGAGGGCAAGACCCAGCTCTCCGACACGGTCAAACTCGGCGAAACGCCGGTCGGCAAGGCGATGCGATTCGAGCATCGCGGCGCCTACGACGACATCGACGGCACCTACGAGGCGATCACCGCCTATCTCGACGAAAAGGGCGTCGACGCCCAGGACGTTTTCGTCGAGGAATACCTCAACGACGTGAAATCTCCCGAAGACCCCAATCTGCAGGTCGACATCTACGTGCTGCTGAAATGACGATATCCGCTGCGGTCCTGTTCGACCTCGACGGCACGCTGACCGATTCTGCGGCCGGAATTCAGCGTTCCACCCGCGAAGCCTTGCGACGGCTGAACGTCGAGGACGGCGGCGACCGGCCAATCCCGGCCGAGTCCGAACTCGGTTGGATCGTCGGGCCGCCGCTGCGCGAGAGCTTCGCCAAGCTCGGCGGCGAGGACAGCGCCGACCGGATGCTCGAGTTCTATCGCCAACGCTACGACGCGATCGGCATATTCGAGAACAAGGTCTACGACGGAATCGCCGAAGCGCTCGGAACGCTGCGCGCACGCGGCGACCGCCTGTTCGTCGCCACTTCGAAACGCCAAGTCGACGCCGTCCGGGTCGTCGCGCATTTCGGGCTCGCCGGCTATTTCGACGGGATCTACGGCGCGCAATCGGACGGCCGGCGCGCCGCCAAGGACCTGGTGCTCGCCGCGGCGATCGCCGGCGCCGGGCTCGAAAGCGCCGCGCGCGTCGTCATGATCGGCGACCGCCGTTACGACGCGCTCGGCGCGAAGGCGGTCGGCGTGCCGGCGATCGGCGCCTTGTGGGGCTACGGCGATCGCGCCGAACTCGCGGAAGCCGGCGCCGATCCGATCATCGAATCGCCGAGCCAGATTCCCGACGCGGTGGACGCAGCGCTCGCGCGAGTCGCATAGCGCGCCGAATCCCCCTCACCCTTCTCCTCTCTCGCTCACCCTGAACCTCCCAAGCGCGCAGGAGAAAGCAGCCGCGAGGCGGCCGGAAAAGGAACTTTACTGATGCCCCACCACCTCCTTCGGGTGGTAGGGCTCCTCGAGCCTGGCGATCGTGCGCACGTCGAGCTTCAGCGACAACGCGGCGACCGCGTCGGCGAGATGGTGCGGCTTCGAGGCGCCGACGATCGGCGCGGTTATGTATGGCTTCGAAAGCACCCACGCCAAGGCGACAACCGCCGGCTTGACCCCGTATTTGTCGGCCGCTTCGCCGACGCGGCGACGGATCGCTTCGTCCTGCCGCGAGCCGAGCTGGAGCGCGCGCGGATAGGCGTCGGTGCGGCCGCGCACGGTCGTTGCGCCCTCGCCGAGCGCGACCGCGCCCTCGCGCGCCAGATAGCCGCGCGCCAGCGGCGACCACGGTATGACGGCGATTCCCTGATCGACGCAGAACTTCATCATCTCGCGCTCTTCCTCGCGATAGACGAGGTTGTAGAAGTTCTGCATCGAAACGAATTCGGCGAAGCCGCGCTCGCGCGCGACCGAGATCATCCGCGCGAACTGCCACGTCCACATCGACGAAGCGCCGACATAGAGCGCCTTGCCGGCGCGCACGACGTCATTCAGCGCCTCGACCGTCTCCTCGATCGGCGTCTCGGGGTCGAAGCGATGGATCTGGTAAAGGTCGACGTAATCCATGCCGAGCCGCTTCAGCGACGCGTCGATCGCCTCGACAATATGCTTGCGCGACAGGCCGCGCGCGTTCGGCCCCGGCCCCATCGGGTTGAACACCTTGGTGGCGACGACGACTTCGTCGCGCTTGGCGTATTCCTTCAGCGCGCGGCCGAGGACCTCCTCGCTCGCGCCGACCGAATACATGTCGGCGGTGTCGAAAAAATTGATCCCACGCTCGAGCGCCTCGCGAATGAACGGCCTGGACGCTTCCTCGTCGAGCACCCAGTCGCGCCATTGGGTCGAGCCATAGGTCATGCAGCCCAGACACAGCCGCGAGACCTTCATGCCCGTCTTGCCGAACCGCGCCATTTCCATCGTCGAACTCTCCCTGCGCCCGTCGCCGAGAATATAGACCCCGTCGCCGGGCCATGCCACAAAAGTGGCGCAGCGAGAGAGGCGGACGTGATCACAAACCGCGGAGGCGAAGGGCGGAAAGATCGCCGCTGGGATTTCTGGATCGACCGTGGCGGTACGTTCACCGACGTGATCGGTCGCGACCCGCGCGGCCGGCTGCATGTCCGCAAGTTGCTTTCCGAGAGCCCCGCCTACGACGACGCCGCGGTGCAGGCGATCCGCGATCTGATCGACCTGCAGCCCGGCCAGCCGATCCCCTCCGGCGTGATCGGCGCCGTCAAGATGGGCACTACCGTCGCCACAAACGCTCTGCTCGAGCGGCGCGGCGAACGTACGCTGCTGGCGACGACCAAGGGTTTCCGCGACGCGCTGGAGATCGGCCACCAGGCGCGGCCCGACATCTTCGCGCGCAATATCGTCAAGCCGGAGCAGCTCTACGCCGACGTGATCGAGATCGACGAGCGCGTCCTCGCCGATGGAACGGTCGAGACGGCGCCCGATCCCGACGCGGCGCGCGCCGCGCTGGCGCGCGCCAAGGACGCCGGCTTCGCGGCGGTCGCGATCGTCTTCGTCCACGGCTACCGCTATCCGGAACACGAACGGCAGGTCGCGGCGATCGCGCGTGCGCTGGGTTTCGCGCAAGTCTCGGTCAGTCATGAATGCTCGCCGCTGATCAAGCTGGTCGGCCGCGGCGACACCACTGTCGTCGACGCCTATCTGTCGCCGATCCTCGCGCGCTACGTCCGGCGCGTCGCGGCGGCGCTCGACTCCGAACGCACCGGAGCGCGCGTCATGTTCATGATGTCGTCGGGCGGCCTCACGGCCGCCGAACTGTTCGCCGGCAAGGACGCGATCCTCTCCGGCCCGGCGGGCGGCGTGGTGGCGATGGCGCGGACGGCGGCGAGCGCCGGCTTCGCCAAGGCGATCGGCTTCGACATGGGCGGCACCTCGACCGACGTCGCCCATTTCGACGGAAGCTACGAACGCACGTTCGAGACCGAGGTCGCCGGCGTGCGCATGCGCGCGCCGATGATGAAGATCCACACCGTCGCCGCCGGTGGTGGCTCGATCCTGCGATTCGACGGCGCGCGCCTGCGCGTCGGGCCCGAATCGGCGGGCGCCGATCCCGGCCCGAAGTGCTACCGCCGCGGCGGCCCGCTCGCCGTCACCGACGCCAATCTGATCGTCGGCAAACTGTCGCCGGCGTTCTTTCCGAGAATCTTCGGCCCCGATCGCGACCAGCCGCTCGACGCCAAAGCGGCCCATGCGGCGTTCGCCGAGCTGGCGGCCGAGATCGGCGACGGGCGCGGGCCCGAGGCCGTCGCCGACGGCTTCATCGCCATCGCGGTCGCCAAGATGGCGGAGGCGATCAAGACAATCTCGGTCGCGCGCGGCTACGACGTCACCCGCTACGCCCTCAACTGCTTCGGCGGCGCCGGCGGCCAACACGCCTGCGACGTCGCCGACGCGCTGGCGATCGAGACGGTGCTGATCCATCCGCT
>PLRT01000100.1:12423-18399 GCA_003164915.1 Hyphomicrobiales bacterium
CTCGGCGACGAAGCGGCGCGCGAGGTCGAGGGCCAAGGCGTCGAGGCGGCGGCGATCCGTCGTCGCGCCGCCGCGCATGTGCGCTACGCCGGCTCCGACACTTCGCTGGAGGTCGCGCTCGCCCCGGCCGGCGCGGCCGCGATGCGCCGCGCATTCGAGCGCGCGCACAGGGCGCGCTTCGGCTTCGTCGACCGCGCCAAGCCGCTGACGATCGAGGCGGTCGCGGTCGAGGCGATCGGCGGCGCGGCGCGCTTCGCCGAGCGCGCCGGCGCGATCGATCCGGAGGCGCCGCGGCCGCTCGCGGCCGCCCAGACGCGGTTCTTCTCGCATGGGGCGTGGCGCGAAGCGGGCGTGTTCCAGCGCGAAGCGCTCGCGCTCGGCGCGCGGATCGCCGGCCCGGCGCTGATCATCGAGCCGCACCAGACGATCGTCGTCGAGCACGGCTGGGGCGCCGAGATCACTGCGAAGAACCATGTCGTCCTGCGACGGCTCCGGCCGGCGGCGCGGCGCGCGGCGATCGGCGCAAACGTCGATCCGGTCATGCTCGAGATCTTCAACAATCTCTTCATGTCGATCGCCGAGCAGATGGGCGTGACGCTGCAGAACACCGCCTATTCGGTCAACATCAAGGAGCGGCTCGACTTCTCCTGCGCATTGTTCGATGCGGAGGGACGGCTGGTCGCCAATGCGCCGCACATGCCGGTGCATCTCGGCTCGATGGACCGCTCGGTCGAGACGGTCATCCGCCTCAACGCGGGAAAGATCCGCGTCGGCGACGTGTTTGCGCTCAACGCGCCCTATAATGGCGGCACGCACCTGCCCGACATCACGGTCTGCACGCCGGTGTTCGACCTCTCGGGCAAGACGATCCTGTTCTGGGTCGCCTCGCGCGGCCATCACGCCGACATTGGCGGGATCGCGCCCGGCTCGATGAGCCCGCGCGCGACGACGATCGAGGAGGAAGGCGTCTATATCGACAATTTCCGGTTGGTCGAGCGCGGAAAATTCCGCGACAAGGCGCTCGCCGACCTGTTGACGAGCGGCGCCTACCCGGCGCGCAATCCCGTTCAGAACGTCAACGACCTGAAAGCGCAGATCGCCGCCAACGAGAAGGGCGCGCGCGAATTGCGCCGCATGGTCGAAGCGTTCTCGCTCGAGACCGTCGTCGCCTATATGGGCCACGTTCAGGACAACGCCGCCGAGAGCGTGCGGCGCGTCATCGACCGCCTCAAGGACAGCGAATTCGCGGTCGAGACCGACCAGGGCGCCGTCATCAAGGTGAAGATCACGGTCGATCGCGCCGCGCGCGAGGCGACGGTCGATTTCACTGGAACCTCACCGCAGCAACCGAACAATTTCAACGCGCCGGAGCCGGTCGCGCGCGCGGCGGCGCTGTACGTCTTCCGCGTCATGGTCGACGACGAAATCCCGATGAACGCCGGCTGCCTGAGGCCGATCCGCATCGTCATCCCCGATGGCTCGATGCTGTCGCCGCGCTATCCCGCCGCCGTGGTCGCCGGCAACGTCGAGACCAGCCAGGCGGTCGTCGACTGCCTGTTCGGCGCCCTCGGCGCGCTCGGTTCGGCGCAGGGGACGATGAACAACCTCACCTTCGGCGACGCGCGCTACCAGTATTACGAGACGATCTGCTCCGGCGCGCCGGCCGGGCCCGGTTTCGACGGCGCGGCTGCGGTGCATACGCACATGACCAACTCGCGCCTCACCGACCCCGAGGTGCTGGAGTCGCGATTTCCCGTCGTGCTCGAGGATTTCCACATCCGCCGCGGCTCAGGCGGCAAGGGCCGCTGGAGCGCCGGCGACGGCACGCTGAGGCGCATCCGCTTTCGTGAGCCCATGGCGCTCGCGCTGCTCTCCGGCCGGCGCGAAGTCCACAGCTTCGGCGTCGAGGGCGGCGAACCGGGCTCGCTCGGCGTCAACCGCGTCCGCCGCCGCGACGGACGGTTTGAAACCCTGCACGGCTGCGCGCAGACCGCGCTGGAGGCGGGCGAAGCGATCGAGATCGTCACCCCGACCGGCGGAGGTTGGGGGAAGCGCGAATGACGCGCACGGCTGTCGCGGATCCGAAAGGTCGGCTAAACCGCATCGATCGCCGCCATGAGAGCCACGCAATGCAATTCGGCGTCTACACCTTCGTCGAGACCGAACGCGATCCGAAAACCGGGCGGCCGATCCATGTCGACCGCTCCCTCGCCGAAACGATGGAAGAGATCGAACTCGCCGACCGCGTCGGCCTCGACGTCTTCGCGCTCGGCGAGCACCACCGCCCCGACTACGCGGTGTCGGCGCCGGCCGTCGCGCTCGCCTACGCCGCGGCGCGCACCAAGACGATCCGCCTGTCGAGCGCAGTGACGGTGCTGAGCTCCGACGATCCGGTGCGCGTCTACCAGCAGTTCGCCACGCTCGACCTCCTCTCCGGCGGCCGCGCCGAGATCATGGCCGGGCGCGGCTCGTTCATCGAGTCGTTCCCGCTGTTCGGCTACAACCTCGACGAATACGACGACCTGTTCGCCGAGAAGCTCGACCTGCTGCTGAAAGTGCGCGCCTCCGAGCGCATCGAGTGGAGCGGGCGGCTCAGGCCGCCGATCGACAATCTCGGCGTCTATCCGCGCGCTTTGCAGGATCCGCTGCCGGTGTGGATCGCGGTCGGCGGCACGCCGCAGTCGGTGGCGCGCGCCGGCATGCTCGGCCTGCCGCTCGCGCTGGCGATCATCGGCGGCGAGCCGGCGCGCTTTGCGCCAATCGCCAATCTCTATCGCGAGGCTGCGCGTCGCGCCGGCCACGATCCCGCGAGCCTCGCGCTCGGGATCAACGGCCACGGCTTCCTCGCCGACACCGCCAGGGAGGCGGCCGCGGCTTTCTTCGAGCCTTACGCCGAGACGATGTCGCGCATCGGGCGCGAACGCGGCTGGCCGGGGCTGACGCGCGACCAGTTCGAGGCGGGGCGCGCGCCGCGCGGCCATCTCACAGTCGGGACGCCGGCCGAGGCGATCGCCAAGATCCTCGCCCAGCACGAAATCTTCGGCCACCAGCGCTATCTGATGCAGATGCGCGTCGGGTTGATGCCGCACAAGGCGATCATGCGGTCGATCGAGCTGTTGGGGACGGTGGTCGCACCGGCGGTCAAGCAGGCGTTGGCCGACAAGGCGAAGGCGAAAGCCTGAGGTTCAGGCGCGGCGGAACTGCTCGTGCGCCAGCGCGGCGTGCAGGAAACGATAAAGCCCGAACACGGCGACGAGAATGAACACGCCCTCGAGCAGATGGGTGATGAGGTCGCCGAGCTGGAACAGGCCGCCGATCGCCCAGCCCGCCGCGCCCGCCGCGCCGACGAACTCCGTGCCGACCAGCACGCCGACGCTGGCCAGCGTCGACACATTGATCCAGTTGATCGAACCTTTGGCGGGCACGGGGCGCTCCAGGGCGGCCGGAAAACCGGGCAAGGGCTATACCAACCTGCGGCGGCGTGCAAGCATCGCGCGAATTCCTGGAAAGAGCCCCTCGCCTTGGCCGAAACCGCCGTCTTCGCCCGCGCCGCCGTCGCCGCGCCCCACCATCTGGCCGCCGAAGCGGGCCGCGACGTTCTCGTCCAGGGCGGCGACGCGATCGAAGCGATGGTGGCGATGGCGGCGACGATCTCGGTCGTCTACCCCCACAATGTCTCGATCGGCGGCGACGGTTTCTGGCTGATCCGCGAGCCCGGCGGACGCGTGCGGGCGATCGAGGCCTGCGGCTGGGCCGGCGCGGGCGCGTCGATCGCCGCCTATCGCGCGCTCGGCCTCGACGCCGTGCCGCTGCGTGGGCCGAAGGCGGCGCTGACGGTCCCCGGCGCGATCGGCGGCTGGATGCTGGCGCTGGGGCTCTCCCGCGCGCGCGGCGGCCGGCTGCCGCTGCCGATCCTGCTCGAAGACGCCGTGCGGCGCGCGCGCAATGGCTATGCGGTCTCGGCGTCGGAGGCGCGCTTCGATCCGAGGCGCGATCCCGACCTCATGACCGCGCCCGGTTTCACCGAGGCGTTCCTCATCGACGGCAAGCCGGCCGAGGCCGGCGCGACGCGTCAGGCGCCCCGGCTCGGCGATACGCTGGAGCACATCGCGCGCGCCGGGCTCGACGATTTCTACCGCGGCGACGTCGCACGCGAACTCGCCGCCGACCTCGAGCGCGTTGGTTCGCCGATCGCGCGCGACGACCTCGCGCTTTATCGCGCCCAGTGGCGCGAGCCGCTGTCGCTGAGGCTGAAGAACGCGACGCTCGCCAACACGCCGGCGCCGACCCAGGGGCTCGCCTCGCTGATGCTGCTCGGCCTCTATGAGCGGCTGGCGCCGCGCAGGCCGGAAGGCTTCGCTCACGCCCACGCGCTGATCGAAGCGGCCAAGCGCGCGATGGCGATCCGCGACCAGGCCTGCGTCGACTTCGCCCAGGTGACGCACGATTTCGCCGCGCTGCTGTCGGCGGCGAGCCTCGACCGCGAAGCGGCGAAGATCGACATGCGCCGCGCCGCGCCCTGGCCGCTGCCGCCCGACAAGGGCGGCACAGTCTGGATGGGCGCGATCGACGCCGACGGCCTCGTGGTCTCCTTCATCCAGTCGGTCTACATGGACTACGGTTCGGGCTGCGTGCTGCCGCGCACGGGCGTATTGTTGCAGAACCGCGGCGCCGCCTTCTCGCTCGATCCGAAGTCGCGCAATCCGCTGATTCCGGGACGGCGGCCCTACCACACGCTCAATCCGCCGCTCGCCGCGTTCGACGACGGCCGCGTCCTCGCCTATGGCTCCAAGGGCGCGGACGGCCAACCGCAGTTCCAGGCCCAGATCTTCACCCGCATCGCTGCGGGAGAAGATCTCGAAGCCGCGCTCGCCGCGCCGCGGCATTTCTTCACCCGAGCGCTCGGCGAGCCGGAGGCGACGGTCAAGCTGGAAGAGGCTTACGACGACGCCGTCGCGTCGGCGCTCGCCGCGGCGGGGCACGCGATCGAGCGAAAGAGCGCGGCCGAGCGCGACCTGTTCGGCCACGCCGGCGCGCTGATGCGATCGCCGAGGGGCGAGATCGCCGCCGCGCACGACCCGCGCGCGGACGGCGGCGCGGCCGGGATCTGAGGCCGGCCGCGGCCATTCACCAAACCGTCGTCAAAAACGAGTCCCCTCTCCCCGCGAGCGGGTAGAGGGCGAGGGTGAGGGGCTTGGCGAGTGGCCATTTCATTGCGACCAATCTCCTGGCCCCTCATCCTAACCTTCTCCCCGCCTGCGGGGAGAAGGGACTCAAGCGGACGCGGCCACGCCGCCTATTGACGCGCCGGGCTTCGCTTGCTTTTAGAACGCCCGCCGTCCCTGCCCGCCACGAGAAGAGAGACCACCATGCCGCATTGGCGCCGCCACGCTCGCATCGCCGGCCCGATCGTCATGATCGGCTTCGGCTCGATCGGCAAGGGAACCTTGCCGCTGATCGAGCGCCATTTCGATTACGACAAGGAACGCTTCACCGTCATCGACCCCGACGGGTCGGACCGCAAGCTGCTCGACGAGCGCGGCATCCGCTTCGTGCATCTCGCCATCACCCCGGAGAACTATCGCGAGACGCTCGGCAAGCTGCTGACCGAGGGCGGCGGCCAGGGCTTCTGCGTCAATCTGTCGGTCGACACCTCGTCGCTCGACATCATGCGTTATTGCCGCGAGATCGGCGCGCTCTACATCGACACCGTCGTCGAGCCGTGGCCGGGCTTCTATTTCGACACGTCGCGCGGCAACGCGTCGCGCACCAATTACGCGTTGCGCGAGACGGTGCAGGCCGAGCGGCGCGCGCGACCGGGCGGTTCGACGGCGGTCTCGTGCTGCGGCGCCAATCCGGGCATGGTGTCGTGGTTCGTCAAACAGGCGCTCACCAATCTCCAAAGCGACCTCCTTCGCGATCTCGGCGACAAGGCGGAGGCGCCGAAGACGCGCGAGGACTGGGGCCGGCTGGCGC
>PLRT01000206.1:0-253 GCA_003164915.1 Hyphomicrobiales bacterium
TGCACGCGGAGAGTCGGCTGCGCGCCCTTCGCAATGCGAGTTACGGACGATGATGAAGACCGTTGGGGTCGCCGGCGCCGGCCTTCTTTGTGCGTCGCGGGGGGATTCGCCTGCAGGCTTTTCGCTGCAAGCGAGGCGTGGCGGCAGTCGTGAGAAGGCGGCATGAGCAAGATCATCATCGACGGCAAAGAGCTCGACGTTCCGCCGGAATACACGTTGTTGCAGGCGTGCGAGACGGCGGGCGCCGAAGTGC
>PLRT01000206.1:383-12993 GCA_003164915.1 Hyphomicrobiales bacterium
TTCGCCGAAAACAAGCGCGCCGTCGAGGACAAATACCTCGGCGTCCTGGTCAAGACGTCGATGAACCGCTGCATCCAGTGCACGCGCTGCGTCCGCTTCGTCACCGAAGTCGCCGGCGTTCCGGAGCTCGGCGCCATCGGCCGCGGCGAGGACATGGAGATCACCAGCTACCTCGAACGCGCGCTGACCTCCGAGTTGCAGGGCAACGTCGTCGATCTCTGCCCGGTCGGCGCGCTGACCTCCAAGCCGACCGCATTCCATGCGCGCTCGTGGGAATACGTGAAAACCGAGTCGGTCGACGTCATGGACGCGCTCGGCTCGGCGATCCGCGTCGACTCGCGCGGCCGGGAGGTCGTGCGCATCCTGCCGCGCCTCAACGAGGCGGTGAACGAGGAGTGGATCTCCGACAAGACCCGCCACGTCGTCGATGGCTTCAAGACCCAGCGCCTCGACCGGCCTTATGTGCGCGTCGAAGGCAAGCTCAAGCCGGCGACCTGGGGCGAAGCCTTCGCCGCGATCGCCGCCAAGGCCAAGGCGACGACGCCTTCGCGCATCGGCGCGATCGCCGGCGACCTCGCCAGCGTCGAGGAGATGTTCGCCCTCAAGGGCCTGATGGACAAGCTCGGCGCCGCGAGCGTCGACTGCCGCCAAGACGGCGCCAAGCTCGATCCGAAGCTCGGCCGCGCCTCCTACCTGTTCAATTCGACGATCGCCGGCATCGACGAAGCCGACGCGATCATGATCGTCGGCTCGAACCCGCGGCTCGAGGCGCCGGTGCTCAACGCCCGCATCCGCAAGCGCTGGCTGAAGGGCGACTGCCTGATCGGAGTCGTCGGCGAGAAGGCCGACCTGACCTACGGCTACAACTATCTCGGCGCCGGGCCGGAGACGCTCGCCGCCTTCGCCGATCATCCCCCGGCCAACAAGACGAAGCCGGCGTTCATCCTCGGCGCCGGCGCCCTCGCGCGCATCGACGGGGCGGCCGTGCTGTCGCTCGCCGCCAAGGCGGCGGTCTCGCTCGGCGTGGTCAAGGACGGCTGGAACGGCTTCAACGTCCTGCACGGGGCCGCCTCGCGCGTGGGCGGCCTCGATCTCGGCCTCGTCCCCGGCGATGGCGGCCTCGAGGCCGGCGCGATGGCGAAATCCGGCGCTGTCGATCTCCTTTTGAACCTCGGCGCCGACGAGATCGAGATCGAGCGCGGTGCCTTCGTCGTCTATATCGGCTCGCACGGCGATCGCGGCGCCCATCGCGCCGACGTCATCCTGCCCGGCGCGGCCTATGTCGAAAAGAGCGGCATTTACGTCAACACGGAAGGCCGGCCGCAATTCGCCGAGCGCGCGGTGTTCCCGCCGGGGGACGCGCGCGAGGACTGGGCGATCCTGCGGGCGCTGTCCGACGCGCTCGGCGCGCGGCTGCCCTACGACTCGCTCGCCGCTTTGCGCGCCGCGCTTGCCGCCGCCCATCCCGACCTGGTCAAATACGACGCCGTGACGCCCGCCGACGCCGGCGTGTTCGCGGCGCTCGCCGACAGGGGCGGGGCGTTCGAGCGCGCGCCGTTCGCTTCGCCGGTCGCCGACTTCTATCTCACCAACCCGATCGCCCGCGCTTCCCGCGTCATGGCGGAATGCTCGGCCTTGCGCGCGCGCGGCCCGTCGCGGCAGGCGGCGGAATAGGACGAACGATGACCAGCGTCACGCCCACCCGTCCCACCCGACCCAACCTGCCGCTGCTGATCGCTGCGGTAGCCGGGGTCGTCGTCCTGGCGATCGTCGTCGTTGCGCTCTACGCCTTCTTCTTCGGCGGCGGCGCGGCGGCGTTCGGGCGCTGGATGTACGCTTCGGCGCTCGGCGTCTTCGTCCGCTACCTGCTCGAGAGTCTGCTGCTGCTGGTCTGCATCCTGCTGTCGACGGCGGTGCTGATCTACGCCGAGCGCAAGATCTGGGGCTCGATCCACCTGCGCCGCGGCCCGAACGTCGTCGGCCCGTGGGGCGTGCTGCAGCCCTTCGCCGACTTCCTCAAGTTCATCCTCAAGGAGCCGATCATCCCGGCCGGCGCCAACAAGGGGGTGTTCCTGTTCGCCCCGCTGGTCTCGGTGACGCTGGCGCTCGCCGCCTGGGCCGTGATCCCGGTCGCCGACGGCTGGGCGATCTCCGACATCAATGTCGGCGTGCTCTATCTCTTCGCCGTCTCCTCGCTCGGCGTCTACGGCGTGATCATGGCCGGCTGGGCGTCGAACTCGAAATATCCGCTGATGTCCGCGTTGCGCGTCGCGGCGCAGATGGTGTCCTACGAAGTGTCGATCGGCTTCGTCATTGTCACCGTGCTGTTGTGCGCCGGTTCGCTCAACCTGACCGACATCGTCCACGCGCAGGATACGCGCTGGGGCCTGCTCGGCTGGTACTGGCTGCCGCTGCTGCCGATGTTCGTCATCTTCTTCGTTTCGGCGCTGGCCGAGACGAACCGGCCGCCGTTCGACCTGGCCGAGGCGGAGTCGGAGCTGGTCGCCGGCTACATGGTCGAATATTCGGCGTCGCTGTTCCTGCTGCAGTTCCTCACCGAGCTGGTCGCCATCCTGACGATGTCGTCGATGACGACGATCTTCTTCCTCGGCGGCTGGCTGTCGCCGCTGCCTTTCGCGCCGTTCACCTGGGTTCCGGGCGTGATCTGGTTCCTGGTCAAGGCGTGGTCCGTGGTGTTCATGTTCAGCTTCGTCAAGGCCTTCGTGCCGCGCTACCGCTACGATCAGCTCATGCGCCTGGGCTGGAAGGTGTTCCTGCCGATCTCGCTGTTCATGGTCGTGCTTGTCGCCGGCGTGCTCGAGGCGACGGGGTGGGGGGTTCATCATTGAGTGGGCCGAGCAATCCCGGGAGCCGCCAATGGCGCTGAAACTCGACGCCGCTGCAAGGTCGTTGTTCCTCGGCGAGTTCTTCGCCGCCTTCGCGCTGACCGTGCGCTACATGTTCAAGCCGAAGGCGACGCTCAACTATCCGCACGAGAAGTCGCCGCTCAGCCCGCGCTTCCGCGGCGAGCACGCCTTGCGCCGCTACCCCAGCGGCGAGGAACGCTGCATCGCCTGCAAGCTGTGCGAGGCGATCTGCCCGGCGCAGGCGATCACCATCGAGGCGGGGCCGCGGCGCAACGACGGCGTCCGCCGCACCACCCGCTACGACATCGACATGACGAAATGCATCTACTGCGGCATGTGCCAGGAGGCGTGCCCGGTCGACGCGATCGTCGAGGGGCCGAATTTCGAATTTGCGGTCGAGACGCGCGAGGAGCTGTTCTACGACAAGGACCGGCTGCTCGATAATGGCGCGCGCTGGGAGCGGGAGCTTGCGCGCAACATCGCGGCCGACGCGAAGTATAGATAGCCCCTCTCCCGCTTGCGGGAGAGGGCAGGGGTGAGGGCAAGTCGAACGATCCTCATCCGCCGGCTTCGCCGCCAGCCCCGGGACTTCACCCAGGGGCAGGCCTTTCTCCCGCAGGCGGGAGACGGGAGGGGCGGGGCGCAGTGGTCAGGACGGGGGCAGGGGTAAGAACAATGCAGGCCCAAGCGGTCTTCTTCTGGATCTTCGCCGCCGCGCTGGTGGCGTCGGCGCTCGCCGTCGTCAGCGCGCGCAACCCCGTGCATTCGGTGCTGTTCCTCATCCTCGCCTTCGTCGACGCCGCGGGCCTGTTCCTGCTGATGGGCGCCGAGTTCCTCGGCATGATCCTGGTCGTCGTCTATGTCGGCGCGGTGGCGGTGTTGTTCCTGTTCGTCGTCATGCTGCTCGACGTCGATTTCGCCGAGCTCAAGCAGGGCTTCGTCCGCTACCTGCCGATCGGCGCGGTGATCGCGCTGTTCGTCGCCGGCGAACTCGGCTATGTCGCGGTCACCTGGAACGGCTCGCCGACACCGGCCGCGGCCGCCGCGCCGACGGGCAGCCTTACCAACACCGCGGCGCTCGGCCGCGTCCTCTACACCCATTACTTCTACTTCTTCCAGGCGGCGGGAATGATCCTGCTGACCGCGATGATCGGCGCAATCGTGCTGACGTTGCGCCACAAGCCGGGCGTCAAGCGTCAGAACATCGCCGCGCAGGTCGCCCGCACCCCCGCGACGGGGGTCGAGCTGCGCAAGGTCCCCTCGCGCGCCGGTCTCTAGAAAGGTTCGTCCATGGTCATCGGCCTCGCCCACTACCTGACGCTCGCGGCGATCCTGTTCACGATCGGCGTCGCCGGCATCATCCTCAACCACAAGAACATCATCGTCATCCTGATGTCGGTCGAGTTGATCCTGCTCGCGGTCAACATCAACCTCGTCGCCTTCTCGACCCAGTCGGGCGACCTGACCGGGCAGGTGTTCGCGCTCCTGATCCTCACCGTCGCGGCGGCGGAGGCGGCGATCGGGCTGGCGGTGCTGGTCGCCTATTACCGCAACCGCGGCTCGATCGCGGTCGACGACATCAACGCGCTCAAGGGCTGAAGGCGCCATGTACGATCTGATCGTCTTCCTGCCGCTGCTGGGCTTCCTGATCGCCGGCCTGTTCGGCCGCCAGATCGGCGTGCGCGCCTCGGAGCTGACGACCACCGGCCTGCTGGCGGTCAGCGCGCTGCTCGCCTGGGTCGCCTTCTTCTCGGTCGGCCTCAGCCACGACGAGCAGGCCCTGGTCGTGCCGGTCGCCAACTGGCTGACCTCGGGCAAGCTCGCCGTCGCCTGGGCGTTGCGCATCGACACGCTGACCGCCGTCATGCTCGTCGTGGTCGGCACCGTTTCGTTCCTGGTCCACGTCTATTCGATCGGCTACATGGCCGAGGACCCGAGCCGGCCGCGCTTCTTCGCCTATCTGTCGTTGTTCACCTTCGCCATGCTGATGCTGGTGACGGCCGACAACCTGGTGCAGATGTTCTTCGGCTGGGAAGGCGTCGGCCTCGCCTCCTATCTGCTGATCGGCTTCTGGTACGATCGGCCGGCGGCCAACGCCGCGGCGATCAAGGCCTTCGTCGTCAACCGGGTCGGCGACTTCGGCTTCGCGCTCGGCATCTTCCTCGTCTTCGTGCTGACCGGGTCGGTCGGCTTCGAGCAGATTTTCGCCGCCGCGCCCGGCATCGCCGGCAAGACGATTCATCTCTGGGGCTTCGATGGCGACGCGCTGACTGTCGCCTGCCTGCTCCTGTTCATGGGCGCGATGGGCAAGTCGGCGCAGTTCCTGCTGCACACCTGGCTGCCCGACGCGATGGAGGGCCCGACGCCGGTCTCCGCCCTCATCCACGCCGCGACCATGGTGACCGCCGGCGTGTTCATGGTGGCGCGGCTGTCGCCCCTGTTCGATCTCGCGCCGGTCGCGCTGGCGGTCGTCACCATCGTCGGCGCGACGACGGCGTTCTTCGCCGCCACGGTCGGCCTGGTGCAGAACGACATCAAGCGGGTCATCGCCTATTCGACCTGCTCGCAGCTCGGCTACATGTTCGTCGGCCTCGGCGTCGGCGGCTACAGCCTCGGCATCTTCCACCTGTTCACCCACGCCTTCTTCAAGGCGCTGCTGTTCCTCTGCGCCGGCTCGGTCATCACCGCGATGCACCACGAGCAGGACATGCGGGCGATGGGGGGCTTGCGCAAGGAGATCCCGGTCACTTTCTGGATGATGATGATCGGTACGCTGGCGTTGACCGGCGTCGGCATTCCCTTCACCTCGATCGGCTTCGCCGGCTTTGTCAGCAAGGACGCGATCATCGAGGCGTCCTACGCCTCGACCGGTTTCGGCGCGACCTACGCCTTCGTCTGCGTCACGCTCGCCGCCGCGTTGACGGCGTTCTATTCGTGGCGGCTGGTGTTCATGACCTTCTTCGGCCAGCGCGGCGATTGGGCCGCGTCGCCGCAGGCGGTCGCCCACGGCCATGACGGCCATGCGCACGGCGACGACCATGCGCACAGCGACGACCATGGCCACGGCGATCACGCCGTGCGCGATTCGCCGCAGGTGATGCTGGTTCCGCTCGGCGTCCTGGCTCTGGGCGCGGTCGTGGCCGGCGTCGCCTTCCGCTACTGGTTCATCGGCGGCGGCTACGAGGGTTTCTGGAAGCATGCGCTGTTCGTCGGATCCGACAACAAGATCCTCGAGACCATGGAACATGTCCCGGCGATCGTGTCGCTCGCGCCGACGCTGATGATGCTGATCGGCTTCGCTGTCGCCTACTACATGTATATCGTCGATCGCAGGGCGCCGAAGGCGCTGGCCGACGCCAACCCCGCGCTCTATCGCTTCCTGCTCAACAAGTGGTACTTCGACGAGCTCTACGACTTCCTGTTCGTGCGGCCGGCGTTCCGCATCGGTCGCGCGTTTTGGAAGGGCGGCGACGGCGCGCTGATCGACGGACTCGGCCCCGACGGAATTTCGGCGCGCGTGCTGGATTTCGCGCGCGGGGCGGTGCGGCTGCAGACGGGCTACGTCTACCATTACGCCTTCGCGATGCTGCTCGGCGTCGCGATCATCGCCACCTGGTACCTGTTCGGGGGGATCCGCTGATGTCCGGCTCGTGGATCCTGTCGGGACTGCTGGTTCTGCCGCTGGTCGGCGCGCTGCTGATCCTCGTCCTGCGCGGCGAGAGCGCGGCGACGCTCGACAACGCGCGCTGGATCGCGTTGTGGACGACGCTGATCACCTTCGTCCTCAGCGTCGTCGCCTGGGAGCGCTTCAACCCGGCCGATCCGGGCTTCCAGCTGGTCGAGCAGCACGACTGGTTCTCGCACGTCATCCTCTACAAGCTCGGCGTCGACGGGATCTCGATCCCGTTCGTGCTGCTGACGACCTTCCTGATGCCGATCTGCATCGCCGCCTCGTGGACGTCGATCCAGAACCGGGTCAAGGAATACATGATCGCCTTCCTGGTGCTCGAGACGCTGATGATCGGCGTGTTCGTCGCGCTCGATCTGGTGCTGTTCTACCTGTTCTTCGAGGGCGGCCTGATTCCGATGTTCCTGATCATCGGCATCTGGGGCGGCAAGCGGCGCGTCTACGCGGCGTTCAAGTTCTTCCTCTACACGCTGACCGGCTCGCTGCTGATGCTGCTGGCGATCATGACGATGTACTGGACGGCGGGAACGACCGACATCGNNTGTGGCCGGTGCACACCTGGCTGCCGGACGCGCATGTCGAGGCGCCGACCGCCGGGTCGGTCATCCTGGCCGGCGTCCTGCTGAAGATGGGCGGTTACGGTTTCATTCGCTTCTCGCTGCCGATGTTCCCGGCGGCGAGCGCGGATTTCGCCCCGCTGATCTACGCCCTCTCGGTCATCGCGATCGTCTACACCTCGCTGGTGGCGCTGGTGCAGGAGGACATGAAGAAGCTGATCGCCTATTCGTCGGTCGCCCACATGGGCTTCGTGACGATGGGCCTGTTCGCCGCCAACACCCAGGGTGTGCAGGGCGCCGTCTACCAGATGGTCAGCCACGGCCTCGTCTCGGGCGCTCTGTTCCTCTGCGTCGGCGTGGTCTACGACCGCATGCACACCCGCGACATCGCCGCCTACGGCGGCCTGGTGCAGCGCATGCCGCGCTACGCGGCCGCCTTCATGGTGTTCACCCTGGCGAACATCGGCCTGCCGGGAACGTCGGGGTTCGTCGGCGAGTTCCTGACGCTGATCGGGACGTTCCAGGCCAATCCGTGGGTGGCGATGATCGCCACCACTGGCGTCATCCTGTCGGCCTGCTACGCGCTCTATCTCTACCGCCGGGTCATCTTCGGCGTGATCGAGAAGCCGAGTCTCGCCGGCATCCTCGATCTCTCGGGACGCGAGATGGCGGTGCTCGCGCCGCTGCTGGTCCTGACCATCTATTACGGCGTCCATCCGCAGCCGATCATCGACGCCAGCGCGGCCTCGATCGACTCCCTGCTCAAGGGCGTCGGCCAGGCGCTGAGCCTGACCAAGACTGCGGGACTCTGAGAGCGAAGCGAAGCTAGGGGAACGACGCAAGATGAACGTAACCGCTCTCTCGCTCCCGGTCGTGCTGCCTGAGGCGATCATCGCCGCCGGCGTGTTGGCGCTGATCCTCTACGGCGCGTTGCGCGGCGCGCGGACACAGTGGCTGGTGGCCGAGATCGCCGTGGCGCTGCTGGCGGCGGCGCTGGCGGTGGTCGTCGCCGACCAGCGCGAGTCGGCCGCGACCTTCTTCGGCGCCTTCGTCGACGATCCGTTCAGCCGGTTCATGAAGGCCCTGGCGCTGATCGGCTCGCTGGTCACGCTGCTGCTGTCGATCGACTTCATGCGCAACGAGAAGATCGGCGGCTTCGAGTTCCCGGTGCTCATCCTGCTCGCCACGCTCGGCATGATGATGCTGATCTCGGCGGGCGATTTCATCGCCCTCTATCTCGGTCTCGAGCTGATGAGCCTGGCGCTCTACGTCATCGCCGCCTACCGCCGCGACGACCTGCGGGCCTCCGAGGCGGGTTTGAAGTATTTCGTCCTCGGCGCGTTGTCGTCGGGCATGCTGCTCTACGGCGCGTCGCTGATCTACGGCTACGCCGGCACGGTGTCGTTCACCGGGACCGCTGCGGCGCTGCACGGCCACGGCAACCTCGGAATCGTCTTCGGTCTCGCCTTCGTCCTCGCCGGCCTGGCGTTCAAGATCTCGGCGGTGCCCTTCCACATGTGGACGCCCGACGTCTACGAGGGCGCGCCGACCCCGGTGACGACCTTCTTCGCTTCGGCGCCGAAGATGGCGGCGATGGCGATCCTGATCCGCGTCGTCGTCGTCGCCTTTCCCGGCATCTCGGCCGACTGGCGCCAGATCGTCACCTTCGTCTCGATCGCCTCGATGGCGCTCGGCTCCTTCGCCGCCATCGGCCAGACCAACATCAAGCGGCTGATGGCCTATTCGTCGATCGGCCACATGGGCTTCGCGCTGGTCGGCCTCGCCGCCGGCACGGTCGAGGGCGCGCACGGCGTCATCCTCTACATGGCGATCTATCTGGCGATGACGCTCGGCACGTTCGCCGGCATCCTGTCGATGCGCCGCGACGGCGCTTACGTCGAGGACATCGCCGACCTCGCCGGATTGGCGCGCACCAACGCGCCGATGGCGTTCTTTCTCGGCGCGATGATGTTCTCGCTCGCCGGCGTGCCGCCGCTCGCCGGCTTCTTCGCCAAGTTCTACGTCTTCGCCGCGGCGATGAAGGCCGATCTCTACTGGCTCGCCGTCATCGGCGTGCTGCTCAGCGCGGTGAGCGCCTATTACTATCTGCGCATCGTCAAGATCATGTATTTCGACGAGCCGGCCAAGGCGTTCGACCGTCCGGGCTCGGCGGCGCGGGTGGTGCTCGCGCTGTCGACGGCGATCGTCATCTTCTACGCGTTCGCTCCGGCGCCGCTGACCGACGCGGCGATGGCCGCAGCGAAGTCGCTGTTTTGAACGCAATCGATTTTCAGATTGTTCCCGAGCCGCTGTTCGCCGGCTGGCGGGTCGCGCGTTTCGCGCGCCTCGCCTCCACCAATGACGAAGCGCGGCGCGCGGCGCTCTCCGGCGACGCGGGCCGGCTGTGGGTCGTCGCCGAGGAGCAGACCCACGGGAGGGGCCGCAAGGGCCGCTTCTGGAGTTCGCCGCCGGGCAACCTCTACGCCAGCGTCGTGGTCGTCGATCCCTGTCCGCCGGCGCTCGCGCCGCAACTCGGCTTCGTGGCCGGAGTTTCGCTCGCGCAGGCGATCGCCGATCTCGGCGGCGCCGAATTCGGCCTCAAATGGCCGAACGACCTGATGTGGCGCGGCGCCAAGGTCGCTGGCCTGCTCGCCGAAGGGGTGACCACCGGCGACCGCCGGCTCGCCTGCGTCGTCGGCGTCGGCGTCAATTGCGTGAGCGCGCCGTCGGGCCTCGACTATCCGACCGCGTCGCTCGCCGACGCCTTCGGCCGCGAAATCTCGCCGCAAGGGCTCTTTCTCCGGCTGGCGACGCGCTTCCACGAGGCGCTCGGCCTATGGTCGAGGGGGCAGGGGTTTGCGGCGATTCGTTCGCTGTGGCTCGCCAACGCCGCCGGGCTCGGCGGCCCGATCCGCGTATCCGATCCGCGCGGCGCCCGCGAGGGCGCGTTCGAGGGGCTCGATGGGACGGGACGGCTGCTGCTGCGCACGGCGCAGGGCGTCGAGACGATCGAGGCGGCCGACCTTTATCTCGCGCCGCCGCTCGAAAACAAGGAAAGCGCAGGCCCATGAGTGAAGGCGACGAACTGGTTTTCGCGCCGCTTGGGGGGCTCGGCGAGATCGGCATGAATTGCGCGCTCTACGGCTTCGGGCCGCCGCGCGCGCGCAAGTGGTTGATGGTCGACGTCGGGCTTGCCTTCGCCGACGCGGACCTGCCCGGCGTCGATCTGCTGATGCCCGACATCGCCTTCATCGAGAAGGCGAAGAAGGACCTGGTCGGCATCGTCATCACTCACGCTCACGAGGACCACATCGGCGCGCTCGCCGAATTGTGGCCGCGTCTGGGCGCGCCGGTCTATATGTCGCGCTTCTCCGCCGGCCTCGCCGAGGCGCGCCGCCTGTCCGAGCCGGGCGCGCCGAAGATTCCGATCACGGTCGTCACGCCCGGCGACCGGCTCGACATCGGTCCGTTCGACGTCGAGTTCGTTCCGGTCGCGCATTCGATTCCCGAGAGCTGTGCGCTGGCGATCCGCACGCCGCTCGGAACCGTCGTCCACACCGGCGATTGGAAGATCGACCTGACGCCGCCGATCGGCGCGCCGACCGACGAGCGGCGTCTGCGTGAGATCGGCGACGAGGGCGTGCTGGCGCTCGTCTGCGATTCGACCAACGTCCTGCGCGACGGCGCCAGCCCGTCGGAAGCCGAAGTCGCCAAGACGCTGGCCGAGCTCGCGCGCGGAACCCAAGGCCGCGTCGTCGTCACCACCTTCGCCTCCAACGTCGCGCGGCTGCGCGCCGCGGCCGAGGCGGGCTTCGCCGCCGGCCGGCAGGTGCTGATCCTCGGACGCGCGATCGAGCGCGTCGTCGCGGTGGCGCGCGAGTGCGGCTATTTCGACGGCGTGCCGGCGCTGTTCGGCTCCGATCGGCTCGACCGCCTGCCGCGCGACAAGATCCTGGCGCTCGCCACCGGCAGCCAGGGCGAGCCGCGCGCGGCGCTGGCGCGGCTTGCGCTCGACGAACGCGTCGCGGTCGGGCTCTCGCCCGGCGACCGCGTCATCTTCTCGTCGCGCACCATTCCCGGCAACGAGAAGGCGGTTGGCCGGATCGTCAACGCGCTGGCCAAGCAGGGGATCGAGGTCGTCACCGACCGCAACCATCTCGTCCACGTCTCCGGCCATCCGCGCCGCGGCGAACTCGCCCAGCTCTATGGCTGGCTGAAGCCGAAGATCGCCGTGCCGGCGCATGGCGAGCCGCTGCATCTCGCCGAGCACGTCGCCTTCGCGCGCAGCCTCGGCGTCAGCGAGATCGTGCGCGCGTTCAACGGCGACGTGGTTCGGCTCGCGCCGGGGACGCCGCGCGTCATCGCGCGCGTCGACCACGGTCGACTGATGAAGGACGGCGCGATCCTGCTGCCGCCGACCGACGACTGCGTCGCCCAGCGGCGCAAGCTCGCATTCGCCGGCGTGGTGTCGATCGCCCTGGCCTTGACCGCCAAGGGCGAGATGGCGGGCGAGCCCGACGTGCTGATCGCCGGCCTGCCGAAGAACACGCGCGAGGGGGCGGGGCTCGACGCCGCGGTCGACGCGGCGATCTTCGAGACCTTCGAGGGCCTGCCGCGCGGCAAGCGCCGCGACGCGGATTTCGTCGGCGAAGCGATCGAACGCGCAGTGCGCAACACGGTCGACCGCGTCTGGGGCAAGAAGCCGACGGTGCATGTGCTGATCGTCGAGGTGTAAGGGCTTGTGCGCGCCGCGCTTCCCCTTCCCGTCATGGCCGGGCTTGACCCGGCCATCCAGGCGCGGCTGCGCGAGTGCGTGGCCAAGACTGTCGTCATGGCCTTTTGGCGATACGGAAGCGGCGCCGCTTGGATGGCCGGGTCAAGCCCGGCCATGACGGGAAGGGGAAGCGCGGCGCGCTCGAGGAGGAAACCATGATCGAACGCCTGAACCACGTCGCCATCGCCGTGCCCGATCTGGCGAAGGCGACGGCGCGATACCGCGACGCGCTCGGCGCGCGCGTTTCGCCGCCGCAGGCGCTGCCCGAGCACGGCGTGACCGTCGTTTTCGTCGAGCTGTCGAACGCCAAGATCGAGCTGCTCGAGGCGCTCGGCGCCGCCTCGCCGATCGCCAAGTTCATCGAGCGCAATCCCGACGGCGGCATGCACCATCTCTGCTTCGAGGTCGACGACATCCTGACGGCGCGCGACGCGCTGGAGGCTTCCGGCGCGCGCGTGCTCGGCGACGGCGAACCGAAGATCGGCGCCCACGGCAAGCCGGTGCTGTTCCTGCACCCGAAGGATTTCGACGGGACGCTGATCGAGCTCGAGCAGGTGTAGAGCGATCGCGTTCGGCTCTGCGCGAACCTCGCGCCGGGCCGTCCTCGCGCCGGCGAGAGCGAGTCGACGCGCGAGGCGCGCAGCCGCCAGGCGATCGCAAGCCCGTGCTGCGCGTCGCGCGCTTCAGCCGGCGACCAACTGCCGGGCGAAATTGGCGCGCGCCT
>PLRT01000070.1:0-1284 GCA_003164915.1 Hyphomicrobiales bacterium
GGGTTCGGGCGGCGCGCTGGCGCTCGTGGTCGGCGGCGCGGCCAAGCGGCCGGGCAAGGCCTTCGTCGATTTCGCCAGCGACGTGACCGCGCGCGACCTCGCGATCGCCGCGCGCGAAGGCCTGCATTCGATCGAGCACATCAAGCGCTACACCACAGCCGGCATGGGCGCCGACCAGGGCAAGGCGACCAATCTCAACGCGCTCGCCGTCGTCGCGGGCGCGCTCGGCAAGCCGGTCGCCGAAGTCGGCCTGACGACCTTCCGGCCGCCTTATGCGCCGGTGAGCTTCGGCGCCTTGGCCGGGCTTGCGCGCGGCGACCTGTTCGAACCGATCCGCGAGACGCCGCTGCACGGCTGGACGGCGCGCAGGGGCGCGGTCTTCGAGGACGCCGGGCAATGGAAGCGCGCATCGCGCTTCCCGCAGCCGGGCGAGTCCCAGGAAGCGACGCTGAAGCGCGAATGCCTGGCGACGCGCGCCGCCGCCGGCCTCCAGGACGCCTCGACCCTCGGCAAGATCGAAATCGTCGGCCCCGACGCGGTCGCGTTGCTCGAACGGCTCTACGTCAATGCGTTCGCCAAGCTCGCGATCGGCCGCTGCCGTTACGCGCTGATGCTCGGCGAGGACGGCTACGTGATCGACGACGGCGTCGTCATGCGGCTCGCCGAGGATCGCTTCCATGTCACGACCACCACCGGCGCCGCCGCGCGCGTGGCGGCGATCATCGAGGACTATCGCCAGACGGAATGGCCGAATCTGAAGGTCTGGGCGACCTCGATCACCGAGCAATATGCGACGATCGCGATCAACGGCCCGAAGGCGCGCGACATCCTCGCCCCGCTCGTCGAAGGGATCGACCTTTCGCCCGTCGCCTTCCCGCATATGAGCGTGCGCGAGGGAAGGATCGCAGGGGCACCGGCGCGACTGGCGCGGGTGAGCTTCACCGGCGAGCTCGGCTTCGAGGTCAACGTTCCGGCCGATTTCGGCGAAGCTGTGCTGGAGGCGATCTGGGCCCACGGCGAAACGGTCGGCGCCGTCGCCTATGGGCTCGACGCGCTGCATCTCCTGCGCGCGGAGAAGGGCTACGCGATCGTCGGCCAGGACACCGACGGCTCCGTCACGCCCGACGATCTCGGCCTGGGGCGGATGGCGGCGATGAGCAAGCCCGATTTCATCGGCAAGCGCTCGCTGTCGCTGGCCGATCTCGCGCGCCCCGGCCGGCGCCAGCTGGTCGGGCTGCTGCCGGAAGACCCGACCTTCGTTCCCGACGAGGGCGCGCAGATCGT
>PLRT01000070.1:1417-11606 GCA_003164915.1 Hyphomicrobiales bacterium
TGCGGGGCGGGCCGGAGGCCAGTCTGGCGGTGGGGGCCGTCTTCGGCGCGGCGCCGCCGCTCGAACCGCTGCGCGCGGCGGAGCAGGGGCCGCGCGCCGCCATGTGGCTCGGCCCCGACGAATGGCTGCTGATCGCCGAGGACGACGCGACCGAACTCGCCGGCGCGCTCGAAGCGGCGCTCGCCGGAATTCCGCACGCCTTGGTCGACGTCTCGCACCGCCAATGCGCGATCGAGCTCGCCGGCCCCGGCGCCCAGCGGCTCATCAACGCCGGCGTCCCGCTCGACCTCGATCCCGAGGCGTTTCCCGTCGGCATGGCGGCGCGCACGCTGCTGCTGAAGGCCGAGATCACGCTGTGGCGGCGCGAGGCGGAACGTTTCCGCCTCGAGGTCGGACGTTCGTTTGCGCCTTACGTCGCCGCGGTCCTCACCGCCTCGGCGCGCGACCAGGCGGCGGCCTGAGCGTCAGACGGCGGTTGCGCGCCGGGCCCGCCGGCGGCAATGTCGTCGCGGCGGCAAATCGCCGGGGCGGCCTTTGATCAGCGTCTTCGACCTCTTCAAGATCGGCCTCGGGCCGTCGTCGTCGCACACCGTCGGGCCGATGAAGGCGGCGGCGGCCTTCGCCGACGCGCTGGCGGGGGGCGGCGCCCTGGAGCGCGTCGAGGGCGTGCGCGTCACGCTCTACGGCTCGCTCGCCTTCACCGGCAAGGGGCACGCGACCGACAAGGCGACGATCCTCGGGCTCTCGGGCGAGCGGCCGGAGAGCGTCAATCCCGACCGCGCCGAGGCGCTGGTCGCCGACGTCGCCGCGAGGAAGACGCTGCGGCTCGCCGGCCGCAAGCCGATCGCCTTCGATCCGGCCGCCGACATCGTCTTCGACGTCGTCGACGCGCCGAAGCGCCATCCCAACACGCTCGCCCTGGCCGCGCGCGACGCAGCGGGCGCGATCGTCGCCGAGGAGCGCTGGCTGTCGATCGGCGGCGGTTTTATCCAGAGGGAGGACGAAGAGGCGGCCGTCGTGGCGAGCGAGGTCGCCGCCCCTTATCCGTTCGCCAACGCGGCCGAACTGGTGAAGCGCGCCGCCGGCGCCGGCATGACGATCGCCGAACTGATGCGCGCCAACGAGCGCGCGGCGAGCGGCGCGGTCAATCTCGACCCGCGTCTCGATGCGATCCTCGCCGCGATGCTCGGCGCGATCGATCGCGGCCTCGAGCGCGAGGGGCCGCTGCCGGGCGGCCTCGCCGTCCCCCGGCGCGCCAAGGCGATCCATGACAAGCTGATCGCCGACGCCGGCCGCAACGCGCGCGCGGCGCACGAGATCATGGACTATGTCGCGGCCTATGCGATGGCGGTCAACGAGGAGAACGCCGCCGGCGGCCGCGTCGTCACGGCGCCGACCAACGGCGCCGCGGGGGTGTTGCCGGCCGTGCTGCGCTACTACCGCGACCATTGCGCCGGGGCGACGCCCGAAGGCCTGCGCGTCATGCTGCTGACGGCGGCGGCGGTCGGCGCGCTGTTCAAGATGAATGCGTCGATCTCCGGCGCCGAGGTCGGCTGCCAGGGGGAGGTCGGCGTCGCCTCGTCAATGGCGGCGGCGGCGCTTTGCGCGGCGCTCGGCGGCGCCAATGCGCAGACCGAGAACGCCGCCGAGATCGCGATGGAGCATCACCTCGGCATGACCTGCGATCCGATCGGCGGCCTGGTGCAGATTCCCTGCATCGAGCGCAACGCCTTCGGCGCGATCAAGGCGATCGCCGCCGCTTCGCTCGCCTTGCGCGGCGACGGCCGCCACAAGGTTTCGCTCGACAGCGTGATCGCGACGATGCGCCAGACCGGCGCCGACATGCAGTCGAAATACAAGGAGACGTCGCTCGGGGGGCTGGCGGTGAACTTCGTCGAGTGCTGAGACGGACGCTCACTCCCGCTCGATCCTGACCCAGCCGCTCAGTCCCAGCCGCTCCTGCGGCAGGTAGGCGGCCTTGTAGGCCATCTTGCGCGAGCCCTCGACCCAATAGCCGAGATAGACATGCGGCAGGCGGAGCGCGCGCGCCCGCGCGATCGAGTCGAGAATCATGAACGCGCCAAGCGAGCGCTTCGATTCGCTCGGCGCGTAGAACGAGTAGACGAGCGACAGGCCGTCGGCGAGCGTGTCGGTCAGGCAGGCGGCGACCAGTCGCCCGGCGGCCCCGCCGACGCGGTATTCGGTCAGCGAGGTGTCGATGTGGCTGTCCTCGATCATCATCGAATAATCGAGCATCGACATGTCGGCCATGCCGCCGTCCGGATGGCGCGCGTCGAGGTAGCGGCGGAACAGCGCATATTGTTCGCCCGACGGCTTGTTCGGCGCCGCGTCGCGGACCAAGTCGGCGTTGGCGCGCAGCACACGCTGCTGGCTGGCGCTGGGGCGGAAGTCGTCGGCCAGCACCCGGACCGAGACGCAGGCGCGGCAGTTTTCGCAAGCCGGCCGATAGGCGATGGTCTGCGAGCGACGGAAGCCGGTCTGGGTCAGCGCGTCGTTCAAGCCCACCGCGCGACGGCCGACCAGATGGGTGAACACCTTCCGCTCCTGCATGCCCGGCAGATAGGGGCAGGGCGAAGGGGCGGTGAGATAGAACTGGGGGGCGTCCCGCATCTCGCGAGTCACGCTGTCGCCCTCCTGGAAGCGTCGCACGACGCAGCGAGGCTAGAACGGATTGCGTCGCAGAGGAATATGCTCAACCGAATTTTCGCCGCCGATATTCACATGCGCCGAACAATGGTGACGCCGGCCAGCATATCGTGCAGGCAGCGCTTCTCGGCGTCGACCAGGGAAACCAGGAAAATCGGCGGAAAGAACCAGCTCACATAGAACAGCAGCGCATGAGCGGCCGCATTGACGAACGGGACGCGGGCGCCGTCGTCGTGCATCCGCATCTCCACCCCGGTCGCCCGCATCCCCGGCGTCGCCATCTTCCGTCCCGAGACCGTGAGACCATTGTAGAAGAAGGCGACCAGCGGAAAGAGCGGCGGCAAGAGGAACAGCGACAGGCCGAGCGTCAGGATCAGCAGCGCGATCCAGATGATTCCGGCGAGAATCGAGACCAGGATCAGATCGAGCGCCAGGGCGAAGATGCGCCGCGTGCGCACGCCGGCGAGCGGGTCGAGGCGGAGCGTCGTGGCGCTCGCGTAATGGGCCAAGGGAGCCTCCGACGGCCGGGGCGGCCGATCCCAGAAAATCTGGGGGGCGGGCGGCGCGTGTCAAGGGCGCACGCCGAGAAGGCCGCCGGGACGCAGCGTCAGCGTGACCGCGAGCATGCTGTATACGGCGACGTCGCGATAGTCGACCGAGAAGCAGGTCTGCCACGCCGCCTCGAAGCCGCCGACGAGAAGACCGCCGAGCAGGGCGCCGGGAACCGAGCCGACCCCTCCGAGAATCGCCGCCACCAGGGCCTTGAGGCCGAGGCTGGTCGCGGCGGCGTAGCCGACCGACCCGTAGTACATCGTCATGACGAAGCCGGAGAGCCCGGCGCAGGCGGCGGCGAGGGCGAAGGTCTGGGCGAGGATCGCGCGCGGGCTGACGCCCATGAGCTCCGCGGCGAGCGGGTCGTCGGCGTAGGCGCGCCAGCGTCGGCCGAAGCGGCTCCATCGCATCACGGCGAGCAGCGTGACCCCGCTTGCCACGGCGAAGCCGCCGGCAAGCAGCGTGTCGAGCGCCGAAGTGACGATGAAGCCGCCGGCTCGCGCCAGGCCGAACGGCGCGTTGAACATCGGGCTCGTCCAAAGCTGGCGATTGCCCTGGGCGAGCCGCAGGAATTCGTCGAGGGCCAGCGCCAGGCCGACCGTCGCCACCAGGGCCTGTTGACCGGTGGCGCCGCGCAGCGGATGGAACACCCACCCACTCGCGGCGATTCCCCAGATCGCCGCGGAGGCGCCGCCGAGCGCCAGAGCTGTCAAGACGATCGTCGCCGGCGTCTGGCCGGCGGCCACGAGCGCGCCGAGCGCCGCCGNNGCCGTCAGCGGCAGGGCGTTGACGACCTGCTGCAGTCCATAGGCCGCCCCGCGCGGCAGGCGCGGCAGATCGGCGACGTCGCCGAGCGGCGCCGGGTCGGCGTCGCGCGCGTCCTGGGTCGCCAGCCAGAAGCGGGTGAGGAAGAAGAGGCCGACGTCGCTGAGCGGGCGACCGTCGAGGGCGAGCCCGACGAGTTCGTCGGAACGCAGCGGCCGGCCGGGTTGGCGGAAACGGCAGTCGACGAAATGAGAGGTCGCCGCGCCGGCCGCGTCGAGACGGTAGACGACCCGCAGGCCGCGGCCGTCGGGGAATTCGTCCTGGCTGAGGATGGCGATGTTTGCGTCGGGCGCCGAGATGGCGGGCAACGCCATGCGGCAGAGGCGCGCCTGGTCGGTCTCGACCAGGCGCGAGCATCCGGCCAGCGTCAGCGCCAGCGCGGCGCACAGCAGGGCGGCGCCGCGCCGCTTCACGCTTCGCGCCCGCGCGCCGCACGCCGCCGCTGCTTGGCGCGGTTGCCGCAGACCTCCATTTCGCACCAGCGGCGACGGTTGTTCTTGGTCTCGTCGTAAAACAGCCAGCCGCAGGCGACCCCTCCGCATTCCTTGACCCGCGTCGGATCGCGTTGGGTGACCAGCGCCACCGCGGCGAGCGCGATCGGCCCCAATGCCGAGGCCAGCGGCGCGTCGTCGACGCGCCAGCGCCAGCCCCGCCGCTCGCCGTCGGGCGCGAGCTTCGCGGCCGCCAGCCAACGCGCGTGCAGCGCCGCGAGGTCATCGAGCGGCGCGGGCGGCGGGTTCGTGCGATGGGCGATCGCCGCGGCGACCGCGTGCACGTCGTCGCGCAAGCGGCGGGCTTCGCCGAGCAGCGTTTCGGCGAATGCGGGGTCGGCGGCGAGCCGCGCGCGCAGCTTCGCCGTCGCCGCGGCGTCGAGCGCGCCGGCATGCTCGAGCCAATCGGCGACGTGTTCGGGCGCCTGCAGATGGTCCTGGCGCGAAGGAAAGCCGCGCCCGGATTCGCTGTTGGCAAAATTCAACGCGAGATCGCCGGCGATCAGTGCGACAGCGCCGGCGCGCGAAGGGGGCAGGGGCGAAGAAATAACCATCATAACCGTCTTTACAACTTAGGAGGCGACGCTAGCCTCCCGACTCTAACCGCTAATAGCGGATTAGGAGGTTAAAATGAAACGATCCCTTCTCACTTGTCTATCGCTGGCCGGCGCGCTGCTGCTCAGCGACGGCGCAGAGGCCCAGATTAAGTTCGGCGTCGCCGGCCCGAACGCCTCGTTCGGCGCGCAGTTGACCCAGGGTGTCGGACAAGCGGCCGCCGGAGGGGTGAGCGGGGCGGGTGCCGCCGGGGGGCTCACCGAGGTTGGTCCCTCTAGGTCGGTGGAACGACAATCCCTTTGGTTTGCCAATCCGTCAGAATCGCCCCGACCGCCTTCGAGGCGCTTGTGTCGACGCCGACGAACAGCTTCCCGCTGGCGTCGATTTGGCCGTTTCCAACCCAGAGGATGCGGCCGGTGAGCGCGTCGACTAGCTTTGCCGAAAAGGTCGTTTGGCGGCTTGATCGATAGATCGGCGTCGCCGAACCGATGAAATTGCCGGTCGAGATGCCTTGGTAGGAAGCGGTCGACATCCCGCCGTATGTGTTTATGGTCGCCATGCCGCTGGTCGAGCCGTTGTAACTGCCGCTTAGGATGGTCCCGGCGTATTGCTGCATCACGCCGGAGTCGCCGACATTTACGACCAGGACGCCGTCTATGCCGCGTTCTTTCAATTCGTGTTTGACCTCGGCGTCAGAGTATTGCCGCGTTGGCGGAAAAATCGTAAGCGCGTCGTCTACTGCCACGTGTAATTTTGCGCCTTCGTCGGCCAGACTTGCCTGCATCGACTGCGCGAGCGGCAATGAGGCTGTGACAAGCGCGGCGACGTGGGAGATTGGCTGCGAGGGCAGATCCTTGTCGGCGTAGCCTTGCATCGAAGTCGTGACGCACCCGCCGACTGCAAACGCCAGCCCCAGGGCCGCGGTCAGATTCAAGCGCATGTACCCCCTCCGGATTTGCTGCTGACTTTACTACCGGGCGTCGGTGCGGTCATCGGGGGGCCCTTTCGTGTGACGCTTGAGCTTTGCGTTGCTAACGGCTTGTTCGGTCCGTCTCTCGGCGGCGTTAGTTGCGTCGTTCAGGATCATCCAAATTGAGGCACGACCTCTAACCCGGTAGTGTTTCAGTTTGAAAAAATTCCGCCGTTGACGCACGCTCGCGCGGTTCCGATCTCCCTGCTATGCTTGGCGGAAAGCAGGTGACGCGACATGCTCTGGCACTTTGCGTTCTATCACGTTGAATCAGACGGAGCGCGTATTGGCGGGGACAAGGTCACGGATGGATCGCCGTCGATCGAACAGGCGATCGCTCAAGCCAAGTCCATGTTGCAGAGCGTCATCTTCCCATTTGGAAGGGCGAATCTCTGTCTGATTAAGAGCCAAGACGGAAATCTCGTTCGTGAAGTAACCGCCGATACCTAGAGGCCCTAAAGGCGAGAAGCGCCCCGCCGACGTCAACGCTCGCGCGCAAGCGTGAAAACTCAGTTCGTCAAACTGAGACACTACCAAAATGTCGACCATCAGCCCGGTCCAGACTGTCGACAATCAGCCCGGTTGAACATCTGGGCTTACCGCATCTTGCGCAAAGCCTGCGCGGCGCGCGGCGCGAAATAGGTGAGCACGCCGTCGGCGCCGGCGCGCTTGAAGCCGATCAGGCTTTCCATCATCGCCCGGTCGGCGTCGATCCAGCCGTTCTGCCCGGCCGCCATGATCATCGCGTATTCGCCGCTGACCTGGTAGACGAAGGTCGGCGCGCCGAACGTCTCCTTCACCCGGCGCACGATGTCGAGATAGGGCATGCCCGGCTTGACCATCACCATGTCGGCGCCCTCTTCGAGGTCGAGCTCGACCTCGCGCAACGCCTCGTCGGAATTGGCGGGGTCCATCTGATAGGTGCGCTTGTCGCCCTTGAGCGCGCTCGCCGAGCCGACCGCGTCGCGGAACGGGCCGTAGAACGCCGAGGCGTATTTGGCGGCGTAGGCCATGATCTGCACGTCGAGGAAGCCCTCGGCGTCGAGCGCGGCGCGGATCGCGCCGACCCGCCCGTCCATCATGTCGGAGGGCGCGACGACGTCGGCGCCGGCGCGGGCCTGGTTGAGCGACTGGCGCACCAGCGCCGCCACCGTCTCGTCGTTCAGCACCGTGTCGCCCGACATCAACCCGTCGTGGCCGTGGCTGGTGTAAGGGTCGAGCGCGACGTCGACGACGAGCCCGAGGCCGGGAAATTCCTTCTTCACCGCGCGGCAGGCGCGGCAGACGAGATTGCGCTCGTTGAACGCCTCGCTGCCTTCATCGTCCTTGAGGCTGCCCTCGACGTAAGGAAAGAAGGCGAGCGCCGGAATGCCGAGCTGCATCGCGCGTTCGGCCTCGCGCAACGCCTCGTCGACGCTGAGCCGGTCGACGCCCGGCATCGAGGCGACCGGCGCGCGCCGTTTGACCCCGTCGATCAGGAACAGCGGCCAGATCAGGTCGGAGGTCGTCAGCCCGTGCTCGGCGACCAGCCTGCGCGCCCACTCCGCCTTGCGATTGCGGCGCGGCCGATGGGTCAGCTCGAGGCGCGGCACGGAGGAATGGAGGTTTTTGGCCATGCTGTTTCGGCTCCGATCTAAGGGGCTTATAGGGTCCGCGGCAAAGGTTGGCGAGCGCTTTCCAGCCTCAGACCCGCACCCGCACGTATTCGCCCGGGGCGTCGGCAAGCGGGGCGAGTTTGCCGCCGCCCGGCTCGCGCGCGGGGGCCCGATCGGACGCCTGCGCGGTCAGCCAAGCCAGCCAGTCGGGCCACCAGGAACCAGGGGTTTCCTTGGCCGCCGCGAGCCACGCGTCGAAGTCGCCCTCCGGCGGCCCGCCGGTCCAATGCGGGTACTTCGCCCTGGAAGGCGGGTTGACGACGCCGGCGACGTGTCCGGAGCCGGCGAGCACGAAGCGCACCGCGCCGCCGAATGCCTTGGCGCCGGTGAAGACCGAGCGCGCCGGCGCGATGTGGTCCTCGCGCGCTGCGAGCTCGTATATCGGGATCTTCACTTTCGCCAGATCGATGCGCCGCCCGCCGACCTTCATGCGGCCGTTGGCGAGGTCGTTCTGCAGGTAGCAATGCCGCAGGTAGAAATGATGGTTGGCGGCCGGCATGCGCGCCGAGTCGGCGTTCCAGACCAAGAGNNACGGCATCGGCTCCTTGCCCTTGAGATAATTGTTGACGAAGTAGGACCAGATCAGCTCGTCGGGCCGGAGCATGTTGAAGGCGTTGGCCATGTGCGCGCCTTCCAGGAAACCGCCGGCCTCCTCCATCTTGCGCTCGATCGTCTTGAGCTGTTCGGCGTCGACGAACACCTTGAGGTCGCCGGCGTCGGTGAAGTCGACCTGGGTGGCCAGCAGCGTGGCGCTGGAAATCCGTTGGTCGCCGGTCGCCGCCATTGCGCCCAAGGTGGTGGCGAGAAGCGTGCCGCCGACGCAATAGCCGATCGCCGCGACGTCGCGTTCCCCGGTCGCCAACTCGATTGCGTCCAGCGCAGCGAGCACGCCCTCGCGCATATAGGCCTCGAAGCCTTTCTTGGCGTGGCGCTTGTCGGGATTGACCCACGAGACGACGAACACCGTCAGCCCTTGCGCGACTGCCCAGGCGATGAACGACTTCTCCGGATTGAGGTCGAGCACGTAAAACTTGTTGATCCACGGCGGCACGATCAGCAGCGGCCGCTTGTAGACCGTCTCGGTCGTCGGCGCGTATTGGATGAGCTCGATCAGGTCGTTGCGATAGACGACCTTGCCGGGCGTCGCCGCGAGATCGACGCCGAGCGCGAACTTCGACGCGTCGGCGTGACGGATGCGCAGGGCGCCGCCGCCGGCGTCGATGTCCTCGGCCATCATCTTGAGGCCGCGCACCAGGTTCTCGCCGCTCTCCGCGAGCGTCGTGCGCAAGAGCTCGGGGTTGGTGGGCACGAAGTTCGACGGCGACAGCGCGCTCGTCACCTGGCGCAGATAGAATTGCGCCTTGTGACGCGTTTCGGGATCGAGCTCGTCGGCGCGCGCGACCAGATCCTTGGCCCAGCGCGTCGTCAGCACGTAGGCCTGCTTGAGGAAATCGAAATAGGGATTGTCGCGCCACTCGGGATGGTCGAAGCGCTTGTCGCCCGGGTCGGGCGCGGCGACCGGCTCGGCCGCCTCGCCTTGCAGCCGTCTCAGGGTCGACGCCCACAAGTCGAGAAACTGGCGCGACAGCTCCGCCTGGGCGGCGAGCGCGCGCTGGGCGTCGGAAAGATAGTATTCGGCGACGCGGCCGAGCGTCGCCGCCATGCGCGCGAAGTCCTCGCCGGGGTGGCCGGATACGCTGCTCTCGAGCGGTCTGAGATAGGCGGTCAGCGCCCTGCCGCCTTGCTCGATCAGCCGCGCGACATTGAGCGACAGGCGTTGGAAGTCGGGCAGCGGCGGCGAGCTTGTCTGCGCGTTGTCCGATGGGTTGGGCTGCGGCGCGGCCGCCTCGGAAGCGGGCGAGGACCGCGGGGCGGGGTCGGCCTCGCCGATTGGCTGCGGCTCGGCCTGCGGCGCGCGACGGCGCGCGTTGCGCCGCGGCGGCGCAGCGGCGCGCGCGCCGGCCTTTTCGGCGCTTGCCGACGCTCGCGCGCGCGACGGAGCGTTCGGATGTGCGGGAGGCCTTTTCGCCATCGTTTCCTCTCGTGGCGCGGTCGCGCCGGCAGTCCCGTTTCAGACATAATATCCGGCTAGCGTCCTCCAACGCCATACGCTAGTTCCAGACGGCGCGATGCGGGCGCGCGCGATGGAAAAGATCGAATGAATTTGCGCGCCTTCCTGACAAATTTTGGCCGACGGCGGGGCAGGGCCGCGGCATTCGCGCTGCTGGCGGCGCCGCTGGTCGCCTGGGCCGCGGCGGCCCAGGAGGCGGCGCAGCAGCCACAGCCGGACGAATCGCCTTCGCCATTCCATTCGCTGGCCAAGAGCCTCGGAGTCGCCACCGACGTCGATCCGCCTCCGGACTTTGTCCAGAAGTCGCGGCCGGCCGAGTCGGAGGGGGAAGTCCCGGCATTCACCACGCCTGCCGAGCCGCCCGGCAAGCCCAAGAGCGCCAGGGAGGTCGAGGCGATCGACA
>PLRT01000070.1:11612-12393 GCA_003164915.1 Hyphomicrobiales bacterium
CCGGCGCGCCGCCGCGGTAGGTTTGCCGCGCGCTTCCCGGCAATGCTAACAGTCACCGCGCACCCCGCCGCGACGCGGGGCCGATTCATAGGGAAGATCGCGAAAATGTCGGAATTCCACCGGGTGCGGCGCCTGCCGCCTTACGTCTTCGAGCAAGTCAACAAGCTCAAGGCCAAGGCCCGCGCCGCCGGGGCCGACATCATCGATCTCGGCATGGGCAACCCTGACCTCGCCGCGCCCAGGCATGTGGTCGACAAGCTGGTCGAGACGGTCGGCAAGCCGCGCACCGACCGCTATTCCGCCTCCAAGGGCATTCCCGGCCTGCGCCGCGCCCAGGCCGGCTATTACGCCCGGCGATTCGGCGTGAAGCTCGATCCGGAGACCCAGATCGTCGCCACGCTCGGCTCGAAGGAAGGCTTCGCCAACATGGCGCAGGCGATCACCGCGCCGGGCGACGTTGTGCTGACGCCGAACCCGTCCTATCCGATCCACGCCTTCGGCTTCCTGATCGCCGGCGGCGTCATCCGCTCGGTGCCGGCCGAGCCGTCGCCGGAATATTTCGTCGCGCTCGAGCGGGCGCTGATCCATTCGACCCCGAAGCCGATCGCGGTGGTGGTCTGCTATCCGTCCAACCCGACGGCGATGGTCGCCTCGCTCGATTTCTACAAGGATCTCGTGCTGTTCGCCAAGAAGCACGAGATCTTCATCCTGTCCGATCTCGCCTACGCCGAGGTCTATTTCGACGAGAGCGATCGACCGCCGTCGGTGCTGCAGGCGCCCG
>PLRT01000199.1 GCA_003164915.1 Hyphomicrobiales bacterium
GACCGCGCTCTGGCCCAGGCCCTCGATGAAGTCGTCGGCGAAGTCGGCATAGTCGGCGACGACCGAGCGATAGCGCGTCGCGACGGCGAGCTCGCTCGCCACGCGGAAGCGCGCGACGCCCATCAGCGTCAAGAAGCAGCGCCTGTCGCCGATCTCGGCGTACTGGACGATGCGCCCGGCGCAGCCGACCGGAAACAGCGCCGGCGATTCGCCATCGGCGTCGTCGCCGGCGAGCGGCTGGATGACGCCGATCAGCCGCTCGCCCGCCAGCGCGTCGTCGAGCATTTCGAGATAGCGCGGCTCGAACACGGTCAATTGGATCGGCCGGCGCGGCAGCAGCAGCGCGCCGTCGAGCGGGAACAGCGGCAAGACGCCCGGCATGTCGCTCGGGCGGCGATAGTGTCGATAGAGCTTCATGACACTCAGTTGGCGCTCGCGCGTCGTCCGCTGGTTAGAACAGGATCGCCGACAGCTTGCGGCGCGCCGTCACCGCCGCCGGGTCCATCAGGCCCCAGGCCTNNACTGCAGCAGCTGCTTGCGCGCCGCGTCGTCGTTCCATTTGCGGTCGCGCTTGAAGATCGTCAGCAGCGCGTCGGCCGCCTCGTCGCGCCGACCCTCGGCGTTGAGCGCCAGCGCGAGGTCGAAGCGCGCCTGGTGATTGTCGGGGTTCTCGGCGACCGCCTTCTCCAGCGGCGCGAGGTCGCCGATCGCAGAGGCCTGCTCGGCGACGTGCAGCGCCGCCGCCGCCGCGGCGATCGCCGGCTCGAGCGCGGGCGCCGACCACAGAGCGTCGCCCAGCGCGACGAAATCCGCGCCGGCCGCGGCGAGCGGCGCGACGTCGGCGAGCCGCGCCGCATAGGCGACGCACGGCGTCTGGAAAATCTCCGCCCACCAGTCGACACGGTCGACGACGTCGGCGAGCGGCGGGATCGAACCGTCGCGGCGCGGCTCGCCGAACATCACATAGTCCACGCCCGCTTCGCCGGCGGACATCGCGTCGTCGCGGCCGCGCAACGCGCCGGCGCCGACGATGCGTTCGGGATGCAGACTCGCCAGCGCGTCGACCAGCGCGTCGCCAACCGCGGCGACATGCGCGCCGTCGGCGCCGACCCGCGCGGCCAGCCGCGGTTCGCCCTCGATCAGAACCGCCGCGTCATAAGGGGCGGCCGCTTCGACCATGAGCTCGGCGATCCGCCTGGCGTCGCCCAGCGCTTCCGGCGCGATCCGCACCAGCGCGCTAGCCACGTCGCCAGCCGCCAGCGCGGCGGCGAAGCGCGGCGCGAACGCCGGCAAGTCGGCAAGGCCGAGCGGCGGCGTGACGAGATAGAGGCGGCAGAAGGGAGCGTCGGCCATGCAGCGCAAAACGTTGTCGAGACGGGCGTCTCTTGCCGAGCAATGCGGCCAAAAATGCGGCGGCGCAAGGTCGCGCCGGCGGCGGGGAACGGCGCCTCAGCGAGGAAAAGCGGAGCGCAGGCGCTCGAACTGCTCGGCGACGCCGCCGCGCGGGGGCGACGGAGGGGCGGCCTTGGCCTCGGCGTCGGCGAGCGCCCGGTCGAGATGGGCGACGCGCGCCTGAAGGCGGATCGACTTGGCGCTGAACCCGCGCAGCGTCTCGGGCAATTGTTCGAACACCTCGGCCGGGCAGGCGACGTCCTGTTCGGCGAGCCGCACGCGGTGCTTCTCCGAGCGCGCCTGGGCGGGGGTCAACTCGCCCTCGTTGACGGCGCGCTGCAGCAGCAGCCACGAGGCGACCTGCATCAGGCGGGTCGTCAGGCGCATGCTTTCGGTCGCGTAGGCGAGCGCCGCCGAGCGGGGAAGGCCGCGCGATTCCTCGCGGCCTGGTCCGTCGAGATAGGCGGCCGCGTCTTCGACCAGGCTCATGCCTTCGCGGAACAACGCCTTGAACGCCCCCGACGCCGCGAGCCTGGGGTAGAACAAAATCGTATTGGCGGCGGCCTCGTCGACCGTCGCGCTTTGCGCCAATCCGTCGCTGCGCGGCATTCGCCCCTCTCCTCGAACGTCCCGTCGGCGCTTGGCGTGCTGAATCTGTACGCGCCCGCCGCCCGACTCGCTTTGTCGCAAGATTAACGCCTCGGACTGTCCGTGGGCCGTTCACCTTTCACTAAGGTTAACGAAAGCTTAAACCGAACAGCAGGGAGAAGGCAAAAAAACAGCCGCCCGAAGGCGGCTGGGGAGGTCGGTAGAATGGGAGGCGTCGAACAGGACCCAGGAAATGGATCGACTTCATTCATAAATGATAATCGTTAACAACCCGTTAGTGTTCCCGCAGCGGCCAGGCGTCCCGCCGCGAGACGGTCGGCGCTCAAGCCTTGAAGAACGCGGCGGCGGCGTTGCGGGTCGCTTCGCGATGGGCGATGGCGCGCTCGAGCCGCTCGATCTCGCCTTTCAGGAGCGCGATGCGCTCGGCGAGCTCGGGGGCCGAAAGGTCGTCGATCGGCTGGCCGATCGCATGAACCGGCGGCTTGGCGGGCGGGGCGCCGAAAACCTCGTCGTCGAATCCGGCCATCGCCCGCTCCTCCCCAACTCGCGCGCGTTATCATAAGCGGAATTGTCGAGCCGCCCAATCGCGGTCGGCGACGTTGTGCGGCGAGGCAGCCGCGGGCGCTTCGGCAAGCGCACAAGCGACGGGCGACGATCGCCCGCCGACCTGCAAAGAGCCCCCCATGCGGTCTGCGAAACGCTGTCGCATCGACAGATTCGACGCGCCCGCCGCGGCGCGGCAAACCTTCCTCGCCCGCATCCGCATCGCCGACGCCAGGCTCGCGGCGATCAACGACTGCGAAAGCCACAAGAACCATGCGCGGCGCCTCGACCGTAACGGCTTGGCGGCCGTTACGGTCGCGCAATGGCGCCAACACCCGCGGTGGTCTCGAACTGCGCCCTCGGGGGCGCGGACGGACGGCGGCAGTTCATCGCCGCGACACAATATCTGCTCGCGATCGATCTTATCGGCTGAGCTGATGAAGATGCCCGTCGGGATCGCGGATCAGCGCTTCGGCATTTGACCGCCAGACGATGCGCGTGGCGGCGAGATCGTTGGCGGACAGACGATGAAGCGCGCGGCCGACGGGAAGGCGATAGCCGAGCATCTCGATATGGGGCGGGTTGTCGGTGGGGTTCATCGGCACGACAGCGACCTCGACGCCGTCGAGGCCGTCGAGCGCGTCTTGCGCCGGGCCACGATTGACTGTCGCGTTTGCCTCGCTCAGCCCGTGACGCGCATAGAAGCGTCGGCTGGCCGCGACGTCGCTGACCGAGATCGCGCTGTGATCGATCCCCATCATGCCGGCGCCCTTCCAGTTCGGATTGGCGCCCGGTGGGAATTGAAGGAATTCGAGCGGATGACCTTCGGGATCGCGGAACTTGACCGCGGTCACCCCGCCCGCTGACTTGGGAAGCGTCACCGGACCCTCTCGGCCGATCGGCGTGGCGCCGACCTCGCGCGCCCGGCGCCATGCGGCCTCCGCATCGTCCGTGACGAGGGCGAGGTGTTGGAACACGAGGTCGCAGGTGGTTGTATCACGCGGATACGGGTGACCCGGTTGGTCGAACCTTTCGAGATCGACGCGGCTTCGGCCGAGCGACATTGCGATGCGCGAACCGGCGCCTGAGAGGCCGAGTAGTTTCATGTCGGCAGCAGGAATGGTCGCTGCCTCGCCGACGTCGAAACCGATCGCCCGATAAAAGTGGGCCAGCCGCGCCGGATCGGCGGTGACCAGCCGAAAAGCCGTAATTGCCTGGAAAATCATGTCAGGCGGCATGGCTCGCGCTTCGGATCGACATGGAGCCGGACGGTCATCAGGCGGCAGGGTTCGTCGCCGATCGTGCCAGACTTGTGGCCCTTCTTGCCCTCGGTTTCGACGCAGCCCTGATCTTCTCCGAACGAGAAGTCGCCGGGCCCCTGCTCGATGCGCGCGCCGTCCATGCTTTCGATCCACCAACGGCCGGACAGCACGACGATCCATTGCGGCGCCGGATTCTCATGCCAGTCGCCAACCCAACCCACGGGCTGGACGGTGAAGACAACGGTCGCTTCGCTGCGCTCCATTTTGTCGTTCCACTGCGGATCGGCAGGGCCTATGCCCCCGAGTTCGTAATCGGTGAGCGCGCATTGCGCTTGATGGCTGACGCCATCGGCATCGACATGGAGATGCCAATAGGGAACGGACGGCTTGGGCCCTGCCTTGTCGGCTTGATCGCTCATGGGCGATCTCCGTAGGGGTGGCTGGAGGCGAAAGGGGCGTGAAGGAAAGGGGTGAGACCTGACCCGTCCGTGCCGAAGACGATCAGCAGGAAGCCCGCGCCAAGCGACAGATTTTTCAGGAAATCCCACAGCAGCGTACGACCCTTGCCGTCGGGGTCAGACCAGAAGTCGCCCTGCGCCCAGAATTGCTTGTAAAGCACCGCCGTCACTGCGCAGTAACCGGCAATCATGAAGGCGCTCGCTCGATCGGCGACGCCTGTGACGACGCCGACGCTACAGACGATCTCGACGAGGAGGCCGACCAGGATCATCGCGATCGCGATCGGACGCGGCTTGATCATGCTCTGCGCCTGTTTGACCGCGTGGTCGAACCCGAAGATCTTGTCGAGTGCGCTGAAGGGCAGGAACAACAGCACCAAGCCGTAGCGGACGACGAGCGTGACGATCGCCGCCGCCGTCATAGCCGACCCTTGATGATTTCGGCCACGCGCAGCGCGTTGGCGATGATCGTGAGCGTTGGGTTCACCGCGCCGATCGAGGGGAAGAAGCTTGCGTCGGCGACATAGAGATTATCGACTTCGTGGGCGCGGCAATCGAGGTTCAGCACCGACGTCGCCGGATCTGCGCCGAAGCGACAGGTGCCCGCCTGGTGCGCTGTGCCGGAAAGCGGGATGTTCTTGCCGAGATAGAGCGAGCGTTCGAGCAGCACGGCGGGCCAGCCGATCTTCGATAGGACTTCCTCGAGCTTGCGCTTCAAGCGCGCGAGCGCCTCTGGGTTGGTGGGGGCCACATCGAGATGGACCTTGCCGTCCTTGTAATAGACGCGGTTCTCCGTTCGAGGCAGGTCTTCGGCCTGCAACCAGAAATCCATTGAATGGCGGGCGATCTCGCTGAATGGCATGTCGGGCAGAAATTCCAGCCAGCCGGGCAGTTCCTCGCCCTTGATCTGGTCGGCATGGCTCGTCGCGCACATCTGGATCAGACCGAGGGGATAGTCCCAGTCGTCGCTGCCGAAATAGAAATCGCTGAATGCCAACGTCTTCTGAAACACGGTCTCGTTGACTGGGCGCATCACCGCCATGACGATACTCATCTCATGGCGCATATAATTGCGTCCAACCTGATCGGAGCCGTTGGCGAGGCCGTTGGGATGCCGATCGTTGGCCGAGCGTAGCAGGAGCAGCGCGGAGGAAAGCGATCCGCAGGCCACCACCACCGTGGCGGCCGTATAGATTTGCTGCTCTCCGTTGCGCTCCACATAAACGGCATCGACCTGCCGCCCGCTCGCGTCTGTGCCGAGCCTCGAAACATAGGCGTTCGTCATCAGCGTCACGTTGTCGTGTTTCGCCAGCATCGGATCGATGCAAATCACCTGGGCGTCCGCCTTGCCGTTCAAAAGACAGGGGAAGCCGTCGAACGCGGTGCAGCGTATGCAGGTGCTGGTCGGCGTCGCGAAGCCGTCCTCCTTCTGGTCGAGCAGAATGCCGAGCGGGAGATGAAAGGGCTTCAGGCCGATGGCCGTCAGCTTGTCGGACAGCTCGGCGACTTTGGACTCATGTTTCACCGCGGGATAGGGATAAGGTTGGGTTGTCGGGGGCTCGGTCGGGTCTTCGCCGCGCGCGCCATGCACATGAAACAGCGCCTCCGCGGCATCATAATAGGGGGCGAAGTCCTGGTATTTCAGCGGCCAGGCGGGCGAGACGCCGCCGGCATGGGTGATCTCGTCGAAATCGCGCTCGCGCAGCCGAAACAGCGCTGAGCCGTACACCTTGGAATTGCCACCCACGAAATAATGGAGTTGCGGCCTGAAGGCGCCCCCGTCGGCATTGGTCCATGTCTCGGCGGCTTGGTACTTGCCGTCGACAAAGACAGCCTGCGCGCTCCAATTCGCTTCCTCGCGCGGCAGATAGTCGCCGCGTTCGAGGATCAGGATGCGCTTTCCGGTCGGGGCAAGCGCATGGGCGAGCGAAGCGCCGCCGGGGCCGCTTCCAATGACGATCACATCGTAATGTTCGGGCAATCAACCCTCCAACCATAGCATCGCCGCCCCGTGCCCGGCGCGTATTCAACAGCGCGCGGACGCGGTCGTTCCCACCCGGGGAGCCAATTTCGACAATCGTCTCGGAACCACGCTCCAAGCCCCATCGTTACGAGCTTGGATCCAGGAGACTATACATGCCGAAAGTGGCGGCAATCACCGGCGTCGGTGCAGGCGTCGGTCGCGCGACGGCGGATGAATGGTATCCCTCCGGCGTGGGCCGCGGTCAGGCGCCGCCGCCGTTGATCTCATCCTCGGCGTCAGGTTTACCGGGCTCGAAGGTGATGGAGACCGAGCGCGCCCGAATGAAGCCATCGAGGCCGTAACAAGGTTCAAGTTCGATCTCGACGTCTTGCGGAAGAGGTTTGAGTGCAAGATAGTCACCGCGCTCAGGACGATGAGGCGCGCGGCGCAGGATCAGCCCGCCGATAACGTTTTGGGTGCTGAAGCCATCGAGTTGAAGGTCCATGACCCCATCGAGAGTGAAGGTCACAACGGCGTGCCGGTCGAGCACACAATGGCCGTCTGGTCCAGTTGCGCCTGTCATGATCCAGCCATGCAACCGAAGGACGCTCCGGCCCTTGCGCCGGAGGCAAAGGCTGAGAATTTCGGCATCATGGAAGCTCGGCTCCTGGCCGAACCAGCTCACGAGTTCCGGGCCGTCGGGCACCTCGTCATAAATAGCCGTGTCGTTCTCGTTCGTCATGCCGACCACCGATGCTCAACGTCTGCAACAGGTCGATAGCAGTCTTCGGCGATCTCTCAAAACTCCCCCGGTTTCGGCCAAAATGCACTTCGTCAAGATTCTTGAAATGTGAACAGGGGGCGATAGGGCGGTATTGTTGCTCTCCCCTGGCGGCGATCCTAAGGTCGCGTGATGTTCATTGTGTATCGTGCCTCAGGCGCCGATTTCGATCCGCAGCAGTTTGCGGCTACCTACAAGCTTGATCGCTGCTCGTTCTGGCTGCGATGGGAACCAAACCGCCCCGGGAAGTCGGCCCCTCAGACTTCTGGATTCCGCCTTCCGCTTCCGGATGCGAAGACCGGCCCGGAGGCCGTGCTGCTGATCCGGACTTTCATAAAGGGCGGCGAAGATTGGCTGGAGGCCCTTATTGGGCAAGGCGTCCACAGTGAGGTTGACGTAGGCTTGACGGTTGGAAGCGAGGCAACTTTCACCGCTTCTGTGACCTTCGATCCCTCCTTCCTAGGAGAGCTGGCACGTCATCAAATTGGACTGGTTTGCTCGGCCTATCCATCAAGCGACTAGCCTGCAAAACGAATAGCAGCTCGGTTTACGACAGCCCGACCCGAAGAGACTCGCTCTCTCAAAAGTCCCCGAGATTCAGGCGAAAGTCGCTTCGTCAGATTTCTTGATTTCTGCACCGCCGGCGTCGGCCGGACTGGCGAGGACGGTCGACGGCGTAGTGAACAGGGAACCGCCGCTTAGGGCGGAGAGCGGTCACAGATGAGAACGCGGTGAGCACTCGCGCAGGAGGCGAGGTGGGGGCGCAAAGCATTAATAGCGTTACCGTATTGTCGCGATCCCGCACCGACTTCTCAGCCATTGGCCGGGGGATGGTGTACCGTCTTCAGTGAGGTCCTGCAAAACGAAGATGTGTGAGATGCCCGGCCCACACACGCACGAAATGAAGCGCCCGACACGAATCAGTGCGCGCGACGCCATCATTGCCCTCGCCTTCATTGCCGGACTGATCGGCGTGGCGATCTTGCTGGCTCGACGGTCGAGCAACGAGATCGACGCGAGACGGATATACGAAGACCTCCCTTTCGACGCGGCCCAAGCAGACCTCGCCTTCCAGGCGCGAGTGGCGGCCGCATTCCCATTGCAGGCCTCGGAAGACGCGCTCGTGAGGGGTCTTTCGAGTGAGGGCTTCCGGGAGGCGTCGCCGAGACGGATGGTCTTTCGCCGCTGGGTTACCAGAAGTTCGCTCACGTGTGGATTTGATGCGAGCGTCGCCTGGGAGGCCGACAATTCGGGGCACGTCACGGCGCTGAAAGCCCATTATCTGCGGGCGCTCGGCTGCGTCGAAAAGGAGTAGTTGTTCGGGTCCAGACAACAGGGTGCAGCGGAAGGCGGTGGCGCTCCCGACCGACGCCAAGCTCATGCATCGCGCCCGCGAGCGGCTGGATAACCGCCCGGCGGGGGCCGCGCGGTTGGTGTCACGGCTTTGCATCAAGCGCTTTCGCCGAACGCGGTCGCAATGATCGGACGCGCTGGATGGTCTTCCCCGAACCAGACGGCGGCGATGTGAGCCACGAAGTCATCTGGGTCGAGCGGGAGCCCCGCTGCGCGAACGGCGTCAGCATTTGCTTGCAAGAGAGCGGCGAGCGCTTCGCGGTGGTAGGCGTAGAGTGCGCCGCTCTTGATGCAGCATGCAGAGGCGTCGAACTGCGCCGTTGCGAGTCCGCGGGTGCTCGCGGCCGCTGCGATGGCTTCGGGAGTAGGCCGCGCAAACTTCTCGATGGTATAGAACGGCAGATAGCCGACGGGCTTGGATGGGCCGACCGTGGTCAGACTGCGCGGCAGCTCGTTCTGTTCGTGCTCGCTTGGGTCGCGGCGCTTTATCATCGGGCTGCGACCTTCACCCGGCCACGACGCCAGTTCCAGGGGAGCAGCTCGGCGAGTTGGGTTTGAGTCGTGTCGGCGATCCGCCAGAGGACGTCGGCGAGCCAGGCTTGCGGATCGACGTCGTATGGCGAAGACGATCGCCGCCACGGGATGCTGGACGATGGAGATCGTCCGCCGCTGCGATCTCCATCGTTTCGTGGTCTTGCCGAAGCGATGGATCGTGAACCACCGTACAATGTTGCCAGTTTAGGCTTTGAGTGGTCCGCGTTTATCGAGCACCGGGGCCGCCGGCGGCGGCCGTTTCTTGTTGCGGTGGGCGGCGAGGGACGAGCGAGTCAATTTGTCGCAAGCGAATCAGAGTCATCGCAAGATTTGATGCGCCATCGGCGGCCCGCGCGCGGGCCGACAGCCGATGGAGGCGCACATGGTCCGGCGCAAGGATCCCCCTCTGCTGCAAGTGCGCGTATCGTTCGAAGCAACAAGACTGAGTCCTCAGCTCCTGATCGAGGCCTACGCCCGTCTCNNCCAAAGTGAAGATGGCGAAAGCGGCAACGGGAGGTGAGCGATGAGCGAAACGCAGTGCGCGCTCTACGCGCGGGTGTCGAGTGAGAGCCAGGCGCGCGACAACACGATCGCTAGCCAGGTCACGGCGCTGCGCGAGCGCATCGCCGCAGATGGCATGCCGCTCGAACCGGATCACAGCTATGTGGATGAAGGCTACAGCGGTTCGATGCTGTCTCGTCCGGCGCTGGAGCGGCTGAGGGACGCAGTTGCGGGCGGCCAAGTCGAACGCATTTATGTCCACGCTCCGGATCGGTTGGCGCGTCGGTACGCCCATCAGGTCCTTCTGGTCGACGAGTTTCGTCGCGCCGGCGCGGAAGTCGTCTTTCTGAACCGCCCGATTGGCGGCACGGCGGAGGATGACCTCCTGCTCCAGGTGCAAGGCGTCATCGCCGAATACGAGCGGGCCAAAATCTTGGAGCGCAGCCGGCGCGGGCGCCGCCACGCCGCACGTTCCGGTTCTGTCAGCG
>PLRT01000051.1 GCA_003164915.1 Hyphomicrobiales bacterium
CCAGCGGCGCGGTCGCGCCGACCGCCAGCGCCCGCGCGCCGCCGACCCGCTCGCCGGCGGGCAGCGCTGCAACTGCGCGGTTGAGCCAGCCGCTGTCGACCCGGCCGGGGCCGGGCATTCCGCTTTCGAGCACGTCCTGGCCGTCGAAATGCGACCGCTCGCGATAATTGGTCGCCGTTGCGTGGACGACCAGCGCCTGCCTGGCGCCGTAGAGCCGGGCGAAATTCGTCATCGCCGAATTGAGGCCGAAGACATCGTCGAGCGGCAGCGCCGGATGCGGCCCGTCCCAGCGCAGCGCCAGCGCGCCGTGCAGGTCGGCGTAGCGCGGATCGCCGATCGGCGCGACCGCGGAAAGGCCGTCGAGCGCGCCGCGCAGCACGACGACCACGAGGCGCGGATCGCGCGCGCCCGCCGCGCTCGCCCAACGCGGAATCATCGCCGCGGCGAAGGTCGCGCCGGCGACGCCGAGGATGTCGCGGCGCGACAGATGCGGCCAAGGGCTTGAACCCGTCATCGCTCACCTCCGCTGGAATTCAGGAGACAGAATCAGCAGCGCGTAGGCCTGCTCACGCGACTCGGCGCGCGCCACCGTATCGCGCGTCGCCTTCGACGCGGTCGGGCCGATCACGTCCTCGAGCAACGCCGGCGGCGGCGGCGCGTCCTTGATCTGCGTGGCGAAGCGCCCGGCAAGCTCGACGCGCGTCTTCATTCCCTCCGGCGAAGCCCAGGCGGCGACGCTGTCGTCGGAAAAGCCGTTCGGGCCGCCCGGCTGCCATAGCGGCATGCCCAGCAAATCGAGCGCGCCGAGCGCGGGGCCCGCGTCGCTCGGGCTGCGGGCGAAGGCGCGATAGGCGGCGACTGTCAGCTCCCACGGATTGCGAACCTTGGCGACCGGCGCGCGCCACGCCGCGTCGTCGGCAATCAGCGCGCGGGCGAGCGCGGCGAGATCGCCGTCGCCGTCGCGGAACGACTTGGCGAGCCGCGCGATCAGCGCCGGGTCGGGCGCGTCGGCGACGAAATGGCGCGCGAACTTCGTGGCGATGTGCTGGGCGGTCGCCGGCTCGCGGGCGAGATCGGCCAACGCGGCCTCGCCCTGCGCGACGCCGTCCTCGACATAGAGACGGCCGCTCACCGTCGCCGCCAGCGGCTCGTGCGCGTTGGGATTGAAGGCGAAGCTTCCCGGCTCGCCGAGCCTGCCGTCGCGGCCGACGATCGTCCAGCCGGTGAGAATGTAGGCGAGTTGGGTCACGTCGGCCTGGGTGTAGCCCGAGTCGACGCCCATCGTGTGCAGTTCGAGGGTTTCGCGCGCCAGGTTTTCGTTGAGGCCGGCGCGATTGTTGTGGCCGGCGACGGAATTGGGTCCGATCGACTGCGCGTTGTCGAGGAAGTTCAGCATCGCCGGGTGCTGTTCGACCGCGCGCAGCATGTCGGCGAACCTGCCGAGGACATACGGCCGGATCGCCTCGCGCTCGAACGCGCCGGCGGCGGCGCGGCACAGGCCGCTCTTGGCGACCGAGACGCAGAAGTGATTCGACCAGAACGCGGTCAGGCGCTCGACATAGCCGATCGGCGCCGAGCAGGCCTGCTCGAGCCGCGCCTGCGCTTCGGCGCGAAAGATCCGCTGCTCCGGCCGCGGCTCGTTCATCATCGACGTCGGCGGCGCGTCGTCCAGGGGCGAGGGCGGCAGCAGCGCGGCGACGCTCGGCGCCGGCATACCGAGCATGGCGAGGCGCGCCGCGTCCTGGCGGTCGCGCTCCTCCTTGCGCCGCCAGTCGTCGTCGTAGACGGTCTGGAGAAGCGTCGCGGTCGGTTGAAGATCCGGGCGCTCGAGGCGCGCGCCCGCCTCGTGCGAAAGTTCAGCGAGCAGCGCCGGACGCGGATCGCCCGATCGGACCGCTCCCGGCCGCGCGCCGAGGCCGAATCGGTTGAAGGCAAGGGACCATGCTTCGTCCGTGGCAGACATCGTCCGCTCCGCCGCCTGCGCCCCCCGGCCGTCCTATTGACGCCAGCGAGGCTGACCGGAAGATGAACGCCGCTACACAAATTCGCGAGCGGCCGGACCGCGCGGCCACGTTCGACGCGCTTCGGAGTCCTCGCGCCGCGAGCCGGTCGTCTGTCGCCTCCGCGCGGCAAAAGCTCTATATAGACGACGACATTCCGCATTCATAAACAGGACATCCATGCCGCAAGCCCGCCGAATCCTGATAGTCGACGACGACGCCGATCTGCGGCAGGCGTTGACCGATCAGTTGTCGCTTCACCCCGAGTTCGAGATCGTCGAGGCGGCCGACGCGGCGACGGCGCGACAGACGACGGCGAGCGCGCCGCCCGACATCGTCATCATGGACGTCGGCCTGCCCGACATGGACGGCCGCGAGGCGGTCCGGCATTTGCGCGCCGAGGGCTTCAAGCGGCCGATCATCATGCTGACCGCCCACGATTCCGACGCCGACACGGTGATGGGTCTCGAATCGGGGGCGAACGACTACGTCGCCAAACCGTTCCGCTTCTCCGTGCTGCTCGCGCGCATCCGCCTGCAATTGCGTCAGCACGACGCGAGCGAGGATGCGGAGTTCCAGATCGGCCGCTTCACCTTCCGGCCCGCGACCAAGCACCTCGTCGACGCCAAGGGCGTCAAGCTCAGGCTGACCGAAAAGGAGGCGGCGATCCTGCGCTTCCTCCATCGCGCCCAGCGCCAGGCGGTGCCGCGCGAGACGCTGCTGCGCGACGTCTGGGGCTACAACGCCAACGTCACCACCCACACCCTCGAAACCCACATCTATCGCCTCAGGCAGAAGATCGAGGACGATCCGACCGAGGCGCGGCTGCTGGTTACCGACGGCGGCGGCTACAAGCTATTGTCGTGAAAGCGACGCGCGGAGCTTTCGGCCGATGAGCCTCGAAACGGACGTCCGGCGGATGGCGGGGACCCGCCCGTTCGACATGCTGCCGCGCGAAGCGGTGCAGCTGATCGCCTTCTCCTGCGACAAGCGGGCGCTGAAGGCCGGCGAAACCCTGTTCAGCGCCGGCGACCCGGCCGACTGCGCCTATTTCGTGCTGATGGGCGGGCTGACGCTGTCGGTCGACGAGGCCGAGCGGCGGGTCGAGCATGGCGCGCTGATCGGCGAGACGGCGCTGATGGCCGACGTCCGCCGCCGCGCCACGGCGAAGGCGAACGAGGACTGCGAAGTGCTGCGCGTCCCGGGCGTGGTCTTTCGCCGCGTGCTTTCGGAATTTCCGCGCGCGGCGGTCAAGGTGCGCGCCGCCGCGGCGGCGCGGACGCGCGAATTCGTCGGCCAGCTCGTGGCCAAGCGCGAGAAGCTGTTCGAGGGTTAGTCCCGCCGCGGCGACGACGCCGCGAAGCCGAGTTCCGCCGTGACGGCGTGGCCATGACGGCTCCCAACGCCGAGCGGCCCCGAGTGCGCCGGCTGCAACTCGACCAACGCCGCCGCGGCCAGCACCGCGAAGCCGACCGCGAGCGACAGCGAGAATTGCCGCCGCGCCGTTGCGGCGTCGAACCGGGTTTGACCGGCGTCGAGTATGAAGATCCGTTCAGCCATGGCGCTCTCCGCGATGCCGCTTCCGCTCCGGCTTACGGTCTGGCGTCGCGCGCTTCGGCCGCCGGCTTTGACAGGCGCGGCGGCGCAGGGCTTGTCTGGGCGGCGGCGCCATCGTTTCGCCGACGGAGAGCCCCGATGACCGAAGCCCGAACCGCCACGCTCGCCGCCGCGCGCGCCCCCACCGCCGCCGACATCGACGCGCTCGCCCGCGCCGCCTTCGCCCAATTGCCCGCGACATTCCGTCGCCTGTGCGAGGGCCTGGTGGTTCAAGTGGTCGATTTCGCCGACGACGAGACGCTCGAGGAGATGGGAATCGAGAGCGAGTTCGATCTGCTCGGCCTGTTCCGCGGCCGCGGCCTGCCGCATCGGCCCGCGGTCGACGAGACCGGCGCACTGCCCAACATGATCTGGCTCTACCGCCGGCCGCTGCTCGATTTCTGGTGCGAGGGCGAGGACACGCTCGGCGCGGTCGTCGCCCATGTGCTGGTCCACGAGATCGGCCACCATTTCGGCCTCTCCGACGACGACATGGCGGCAATCGAAACGGCCGCGGGCTGAGCGCGCCGGGCCGCGCCCTTCACAAGGGCGTCACCGAGGTTATAGAGTATGCCCACGGTCGGATTCGCGCCGGCCAGGCCAGACGCGGGGGAGAACGGAGCCTCATTTGACGGTTCATGTTCAAGCGGTGTCGCCGGAAACATGTCCGGCCCTGGTGCTCAACGCGGACTTTCGTCCGTTGAGCTACTATCCGCTTTCGATCTGGTGCTGGCAGGACGCGATCAAGGCGGTGTTCCTCGACCGCGTGAACATTGTCTCGCAATACGACACTCTGGTGCGCAGCCCGTCGTTCGAGATGCGGCTGCCCTCGGTCGTCTCGCTCAAGAGCTACGTCAAGCCGTCGCGTTTCCCCGCCTTCACGCGGTTCAACGTATTCCTCCGCGACCGCTTCAGCTGCCAATATTGCGGCGAGCGCGACGACCTCACCTTCGACCACGTCGTGCCGCGCTCGAAAGGCGGCGTGACGAGTTGGGAGAACGTCGTCGCCGCCTGCTCGGCCTGCAATCTGCGCAAGGCCGACCTGTTGCCGACGGTCGCGCGCATGTGGCCGGCGCGTCAGCCCTATCAGCCGACGGTGCACGACCTGCATCAGAACGGCCGGCTGTTTCCGCCCAACTACCTCCACATCTCGTGGATGGACTACCTCTATTGGGACAGCGAGCTCGAGCCGTGAGGCCTGCCGTAAGGTCCGCTTAAGCATGAAGCGGCGTGGTTACTCAAAGTCCAATGCGTCCATCGGCAATTTAGCGAATTCTTAGCCGCGCTGGGTTTGTCTGCCGTCGCGATTTCTCGAACGGCGGACTTGCGATGCCTGCTCCGGCTTCTGACCTCGCCCTTCCGTTGTCGCCCGCCTCCGGCGCCGAACAGGCGGCGGAGCTCAAGCGCCGCTGGCGCCTGTCGCGCACGCGCAGCGGCGCGCCGCCCTATTTCGAAGATCTGATGCTCGACGGCCTCGGCGCGATCGACGACCGCGTCGCGCTGCTCGCACGCGCCGGAGCGGACTGGCAGATCTGCCGGCTCGGCCGCGCCGCGGCCGACTGCCTCGTCGGCGGCGGACGCGCGACGCGCCTCGCCGAGCTCGCCCCTGACTGCGGCTTCGCGCTGGCGCGCGCCGCCGAACAGGCCAACCGCGACGGAGAGCCGCGCCAGCGCGAAGCCTATTTCGCGCGCCTCGGCCACGCTCAGCGCTACGACCTCCTCGCGCTGCCGCTCGCCAACCGCTGGGGACCGCCGCTGGTCGCCATCCACCTCGCCGAGCAGGGGCCGCGCTACGACCTGGTCGACGCGGTGTTCCACGCCAGCGACGACGGCGTGATGGCGCTGGCCGTCATCCAGGACGACGCGCGCCAGCCGACCGATTTTCAGATCGTCGACCTCAACGCCGCCGCCGCCAAGCTGCTTGGCGCGCCCGCCGAGCGCCTGCGCTGGCGCCGGCTCGGCGAGGAAGGGCTCGGCGTCGCCGCCGCGCCGCTGGCGGGCGGCCTGCGACGGCTGATCGCGGCGCGCGGCGAACGCGAACGTTTCGAGCTGACGCTGGCCGAGGAACGAACGTCGCGCTGCGTCGGCGTCAACCTGACGCGCATGGGCGACCTGTTCTGCGCGACGCTGACCGATCTCACGTCCCTCAAGCGGCGCGAGGAATCCTACCGCCTGTTGTTCGAAGCCAATCCGATGCCGATGTGGATCGTCAGCGCGGCCGACCGCCGTTTTCTCGCGGTCAACGACGCCGCGGTCGAACATTTCGGCTATTCGCGCGAACGGTTCCTCGCCATGACCGCCGACGAACTCGGCGGCGAAACCGCGGAAGCGCACGCCGCAGGCGCTGGCCGCGCCGGGCTTCATGTGCGCTGCCGCCGCGCCAACGGCGAGCCGATCGACGCGCTCGCTTTCGCCCGTTCCGTCGCCTACGCCGGCGAAGCGGCCGAGCTGACGGCGATCGTCGACATCACCGAGCGCAAGCGCGCCGAGGCGGAGGCCGCCTATCTCGGGCGCCACGACGCGTTGACGGGCCTGAGCAACCGCGCCGACTTCCGCGACCGCGTGGTCAACGCAATCGAAGCCGACCGTTCCGGCGGCCGGAAGCTGGCGATCTGCTGCATCGATCTCGATCTGTTCAAGGACGTCAACGACACCTACGGCCATCCCACCGGCGATCGCCTGTTGCGCATGGTGGCGCAGCGGCTGGGCGGAACGCTGGGCGCGCAGGATTTCGCGGCGCGGCTCGGCGGCGACGAATTCGCCGTCGTCTTCGACCCGGTCGAGGCGCCCGAAGCGATCGAGGCCACAGTCGCGCGGATGGTCGAGGCGCTGTCGCAGCCCTACCCGATCGACGGCGTCGAGGTGCTGATCGGCGCGAGCGCCGGCGTCGCTTTGTTCCCCGCCGACGGCGCGACCGCCGATGAGCTGACCAAGAACGCCGATCTCGCGCTCTACCAGGCGAAAGCCGATGGGGGACGCGGACACCGCTTCTTCCAGAAGGACCTGCAGCGCGCGGCGCTGGAGCGGCGGGAGCTGGAAGCCGACCTGCGCGGCGCCCTGGCCGAGCGCCAGCTCGAGCTGCACTATCAGCCGCTGATCGACATTTGCGGCCGCCGCGTCACCGGCTTCGAGGCGCTGCTGCGCTGGCGCCATCCGACCCGCGGCATGATCGCGCCGAACGACTTCATTCCGATCGCCGAGGCGAACGGGCTGATCGTGCCGATCGGCGAATGGGTGCTGCGCACCGCCTGCGCCGACGCGGCGAACTGGCCCGCACGAGATCGCCGTCGCCGTCAACCTCTCGCCGATTCAGTTCGGCGCCGCCAACCTGACCCAGACGGTCATATCCGCGCTCGCCCAGTCGGGCCTCGCGCCGCGAGCGGCTCGAGCTCGAAATCACCGAGAGCGCGCTGCTGGCCGACACCGCCGCGACCGCCGCGACGCTGCACGCCCTGCGTCGGTTCGGCGTCCGCATCGCCCTCGACGATTTCGGCACCGGCTATTCGAGCCTCAGCCACTTGCGCGGCTTTCCGTTCGACAAGATCAAGATCGACCGCTCGTTCGTCAAAGATCTGGCCGAGCGGCGCGATTGCACGGCGATCATCACGGCGATCTCGAGCCTCGCGCGCAGCCTCGGCATCGCCACCACGGCCGAAGGGGTCGAGACCGCCGAGCAGCTCGACTTCCTGCGGGCGCAGGGCTGCACCCAGGCCCAAGGCTTCCTGTTCAGCCCGGCGCGGCCGCGCGCCGACCTCGCCGCGCTGCTCGGGCGGCTGAACGGGGGCGAGATGGCGGCGGCGTGAGCGTCAAGCGCCGCGTCAAATTTCGTCAAGTTTTGTCAAGTTTTGTCAAGCCGCGGCTTGACATGTCAAGGATAATTCCCTGCGATTCCAATCCCTTGGCTCCGCGTCAAGGGCCCCGCGGCCGTCCGTCGAATGTCTGCGTCATCGGCGACCCCAGCGACGCCTGGGCGACCAACCGCTGGCAGCGTACCACAATTTCTGAATTTCGGAAAGCCGCCGTCGCGACAAGCGCCGCAGCGTGCGGGATTATGATGAGGCTTACTTAAATCCCCAAGTCGAAGTCTCGTCGACGTCTGCGCTTTGCGACAAGGGGCCGCGCTTTCGGGGCGGGGCGGACGCGACCGAAGTTCATCCGATTGAGGGACTTATGCATGCGTGGCCGTAAGACCCATCCAGCATCAGGGTTCTGGCGCCGCATTTCCACCCCGCGGCAGGAGCACCAAGTCGGCCGCTGCCTCAGCGTCTTCGAGGAGCGTCTTGCGCGGCGCGCCCATCTGGGCACGCATCGTCAGACCTCGGACAAGGTCGAGGGTCTGGCTCGCCCGCGCAGCTACGGGAAAGTCAGACGGGATATCTCCCGCGCTGATCCCGTCTCGGAAACGACGCTCCACCAGCGCCACGGCGGAATCGGCTGCGTTCCTTACGAACTGCCGGACCTCGGCGTCGTTCACAAGCGGCGCGACGCACGCGAGAAGACATCCCGGGGCGGATCCTTCCTCGGTCGCGCTTTCGACGGCGTGCCTCAGGAAGCTGGCCACGGAATCGCGAAGAGACTGGGGCGAGAGGAGCGCCTTTGCGGCGAGAGCGCCCTTCCGCTCGGCGTACGCCCTGAGAACCCGCAGGAATAGCGTCCGTTTGTCGCCAAAGACGGAATACAGGCTCGGCCGTCCCACACCCATCCCGGCGACGAGATCGTCGATCGTCGCCCCGTCGTAGCCTTTCGACCAGTACACTTGGGTCGCCTTTTCCAGCGCCTCCGCCTCGTCGAAGCGACGGGGTCGTCCACGCGGCCTGGCGGCATTTTGAAACATTTAGTTCGAAACTCCTTGACCGCGACCATTGCGCCCAATTATATAACCAAACAGTTCAAAATTGGCAAGGCGACCCTGACGTCGCCGGGAGAGCACGCATGGAACGGTACGAAGCGAAGCGGGCGGTGATCATCGGCGGCACCAGCGGCATGGGGCTCGCGACGGCGAAAATGCTCCTCGATGGGGGCGCCCGCGTTCTGGTGACGGGTCGCTCGCAGGCCGGCCTGGAATCGGCGCAGAAAGAGCTCGCAAAGGGCGGCGTCGTGGTTTCGAGCGACGCGCGGTCGTTGACGGACATCGACGCCCTCGCTGCTCGAGTGAAGGCCGAGTTTGGCGCCTTCGACCTGCTCTTCGTCAACGCCGGGTTCGGCCTCTTCGCGCCGCTCGAGAACACGACCGAGGCCATCTACGACGAGATGTTCAACCTGAACGCCAAGGGAGCGTTTTTCGCGGTGCAGAAGCTCGCGCCGCTGATCAACCGCGGAGGCTCTGTCGTCCTCACGACCTCCGTCGCAAACGTCAAGGGAATGCCCGGCCTCGCCGCCTATGGAGCGGCCAAGGCGGCGCTGCGATCCTTCGCGCGGGTGTTCGCCGCTGAGCTTCTTCCTCGGGAGATTCGCGTTAACGCGGTGACGCCCGGTCCCATCGATACGCCAATCCTCAACAAGGCGTTCCCCGCGAAAGACGTGGCCGCCCAGGTCACGGAGCAGATGCGCGGCCTCAATCCGATGAAGCGCCTCGGGACGTCTGAGGAAGTCGCGAAGGCCGTTCTCTTCCTCGCGTTCGACGCGACCTTCACGACCGGCGCCGAACTTCCGGTCGATGGGGGTTGGTCGCAGCTCTGAAGGCCGCGCGCCGCCACATACACACTTAGACGGGGGTTTCACGATGGGTCGATTGCAAGGCAAGGTCGCGGTGATCACCGGCGGGACGAGCGGGATCGGTCTCGCAACCGCCAAGGCCTTTCTAAGAGAAGGGGCGCGCGTCGTCGTCGTAGGGCGCGATCAGAAGAAGGTCGACCAGGCGAAGGATCTGCTGGGCGAGCGCGCCGTCGCCGTGCGCGCCGACGTTGCGAATCTGGATGAGTTGGATGCCCTCTATGCGCGCGTCCGGGACGAGTTCCAGCGCATCGACGTCCTGTTCGCGAACGCCGGTATCCCGGGAGCGCCGCTTCCCGTCGACAAGATGACCAGCGAGGCGTTCGACGCGGTCTACGCCACCAACGTGCGGGGAACGTTCTTCACGGTTCAGAAAGCCCTTCCGCTGCTGGCGACGGGCGCTTCGGTGATCCTCACCACGTCCATCGCAAACGACTTCGGCAGGGCGAATGTGAGCGCCTACGCGTCCAGCAAGGCGGCCGTCCGCTCACTCGCGCAGAGCTTTGCCGCAGAGCTGATCGGACGAGGCGTGCGCGTCAACGCGATCTCGCCAGGCGGAACGGACACGGGGATCATTGCCAAGCGCTTCTCTCCCGAACAGGTCAAGGTCGTGATGGAACGCTTGAAGACAACCCTGCCGCTCAAGCGGCTCGCGCAACCGGAAGAGATCGCGAACGTGGCCGTCTTCCTTGCGTCCGACGAGTCGTCTTACGTCCTCGGAGCAGAGCTCGTCGCCGATGGCGGCGTTTCTCGGTTCACGAGCGTGTTCTAACGAAGGGAACCCTCTCAGCCGTACAGGCCCAGTCCGAGGCGTCGCAACCAGCCTTCGACGTCCATCTCGATCGACTGTTGGGTCAGCCGGAAATTTAGGCGTCGTCACCTGTCGTTGGCGACGCCACACACAGCGGCCTCGCGCCGTTACGGATGCTTGCTTCATGAGTCCTATTTCCCAAAGCGGCCTGTCCACGGCCAGCTTCGGTCGATCGGGTGCGGCTGGCGGAAAGATGGCTCAGGGTCGACTCCGCTCCGCCGGCGCGGGAACCAACCGTTAGATTTTACCCCCTAGGCCGGCGCCGTGAGCTCGTCTTCCGCGCCGCTGGCGGCCGCGAGAATCGCGCGTTCCGTCATTTCCGATCCGGCGAGTTCGGCCGCCAGCCGACCCCGTCGCATCACCAGCACGCGGTCGGCGAGCTGCACGACCTCCTCGATGTCGGAGGAGACGGCGAGAACGGCCAGCCGCTGCTCGCGCGCCAGCCGCTTGAGGATGGCGTGAATCTCCGCCTTGGTGCCGACGTCGACGCCGTGGGTCGGCTCGTCGAGCAGCAAGGCCTTGGGATGGGTGGCGAGCCATTTGGCCAGCACGACCTTCTGGCGCGTTCCGCCCGACAGCGAAGCCACGTCGACGTCGGCGGCGTCCGGGCGCGCGGCCAGCGCGTTCAACTGGCGTTGGGCGATGTCCCGCTCGACCCGCCGCAGCAGAAATCCCCATCGGCTCGCGCCCGGCGCGGCCATGCCGATGTTCTCGGCGCCGCTGAAGCCGGCCACCAGCCCCTGCGCGTCGCGATCCTCCGGCGCCAGGACGACGCCGAGGCGCGCCATTCGCCGAGGGCCTCGGCGCCGCAGCTCGCGCCCGGCGACAATCACCGAGCCCGAGTCCTGCGTGCGCAGGCCGAGCACGGTCTCGACCACCTCGGTGCGGCCGGAGCCCACCAGCCCCGCCAGCACTACGATCTCTCCGGGATAGAGGTCGAACGAGACCTCGTCGAAGTGGCGGAACAGGCTGAGCCCGCGCACCGACAGCGCCGGCTCGCGCCGGTCGGCGCCGCCGCCGCTGCCGCGCGCCTCCAGGCCCAGCTTGCGGCCCAGCATCGCCTCGGCGATCTGCTCGCGCGAGGCTTCCCGCGCCAGACCTGTGAAGACGTTGCGACCGTCGCGCAGCACGGTCACGCGGTCGGCCAGCGCCTGCACCTCGTCCAGCCGGTGCGAGATGAACATCACGGCGCCGCCGTGGTCGCGGTAGTTGCGGACCACGTCGAACAGGCGGCGCGCCTCGTCGGGGGTCAGCGAAGCGGTCGGCTCGTCGAGGATCAGCACCCGGGACTCGCCTTCGAGCGCCCGGGCGATGGCGACGAACTCGCGTTCGGCGACCGACAGGTCCTTGACCAGCATTCGCGGATCGATGTCGATGCCGAGGCGGGCGAGGACCGAGCGGACGCGCTCACGGCTTTGCTTGCGATCGAGCAGGCCGAGGCGCGCCTTCGGGTAGCGGCCGGCGAAGATGTTCTCGCCGACGTCGAGGTCGGGAAACAGCGGCGGGTCCTGGAACACCACCGCGATCCCGGCCTCGCGCGCCTTGGCGCTGGAGCTGAGGTCGAGACGGGCGCCGTCGATTTCGACGGCGCCCGCATCGGGAGCGATGACGCCGGTCACGATCTTGACCAGCGTCGACTTGCCGGCGCCGTTGGCGCCCAGCAGCGCGTGGATCTCTCCCCGCGCCACTTCGGCGTCGACGCCGTGGAGCACTTTCACCGCGCCGAAGGACTTTTCGATTCCTTCGACGCGGAGCCCGCCGCGCGGCTGGCGGTCCTCGGTTGTCATCGCGCTTCGGGCGCTCCCGTTCGAGATGTCCGGCTCCCGCTCACCACGGAAACTGGGACACGTTGTCCTTGGTGAAGATCAGCGGACGGTTGTAGTAGGAGACCCCGCCTTCGCTGATGGTGAAGTCGCCGATCGTCCCCGCCTTGAACGTCGCGCCCGGCGCCACCTTCAGTTCGCCGGTGTGGATGAGGTGGGCGGCGTAGGTCGCCATGTATCCCAGGTTGCTGGGGTCCCACAGCGCGAAGGCCGTTTCCGAGCCGTCGTCGAGGTATTTCTTGATCGAGCTCGGCAGCGCCGCGCCGGTCGCCCACACCTTGCCCTGCTTGTTGGCGGTCTCGACCGCCTGCGCCGCCGCCGGCGCGCTGACCGCCGAGCCGGAGATGGCCATCTTGACCGACGGGTCGGAGTCCATCACGTCGCGCATCGTCTTGGCGCTCTTGGCGAAGTCGTCTTCGACGAAGTAGGTGTCGCCGGGCGTGAACACCTTGTACTTGGCCTCCGTCGCCATCAGCTTCTTCATCGCCGCGATCTGCTCCATGTGGTTGACCGTGGTCGGCGTCGCGGCCATGAACACGACCTTGCCGCCCTCCGGGTCGTCGAGCAGCGCGCAATCGAGATAGGAGCGCGCGGCGAGTTCGTAGCTGAGCTGGTTGCAGAACAGGTCGCGGGCCGCCGCCGCGCAGTCGGCGTCGTAGGTGACGACGGTGACGCCCTGCTTCATCGCCCGCTCCAGCACCGGCGCGACGTTGTTGGGCTCGATCGCCGACAGCACGATCACGTCGGGGCTCTGCGCCAGCACGCTCTGCAGCGACGCGACCTGCTGCTCGGCGTTGGGGGTCGTCGGGCCGGTGTAGGTGAAGCTGTCGCCGAGCTCGCCGGCGGCCTTCTTGGCGCCGTCGGCGCAGGCCTGGAAATAGCTCAGCGTCGTCCACTTGGGCACCATGAACACCTTGAGCGCCTTGCCGGCCGCGCGGGCGCTTTCGAATGTCGCCGCGGGACCGAGCATCCCGCCGAGCGCCGCGCCGCCGCCGAGGGCCAACACGCCACGCCGCGTCCACCGATTGGAAACCTTGTCGAACATTGTTTCACTCCCTTGCCTGGGCGCTTCGCCTCTGACCATTCATCGATGCCCGTGGCGACCGCCGTCGCGGGCGCCGCTCGCGACGTCCTCGACGGCGACGGCGCATTTCCTTCGGTGCGCCACGTCGACACCCTCACTCCGCGCCGTCATCGCCTCCATTCATTCCCCGCCGCCCGGAGAGGCGCCGCCCTCGGGCCCGCCGCTCGCCGGCCGCAACCGCGCCAGGCTCCTGGCCAATCCGCGCCGCCAGGCGCCGCCGCCCATGATCTCCGACGCCGCCAGGCTGAGAACCAGCAGCGCGCCGATGACGATCGTCTGGACCGTGGTCGACAGGTTGAGCAGCGCCATCCCGCTCTGGATCGTCAGCAGCAGCAGCGCCGCCAGCACGACGCCGGAGATCTGGCCGCTGCCGCCGTAGATGTCGACGCCGCCGAGGGCGACGATGGTCACCACCGTCAGGATGGTGCCGGCTGCGCTGTCGCCGCCTCCCGATCCGTAGAAGCCGACGAACACCAGCGCCGCCAGGCCTGCGACCAGGCCGGCGACGACGAAGGCGATCGTCCTGCCGAACGGCACCGAGATCCCGGTCCGGCGGGTCGCCTCGGGGTTGCGGCCGATCGCGTAGAACGTCCGGCCGATCGTGGTCAGGTTGAGAACCACGCTGACCGCCGCGGCGACCGCGAGGAAGACGATCAGCGAGACCGGAACCGCGCCCACTGCGCCGAAGCCGAGGGCGGAGATCGCCGGCGGAAACGCGGTGAACCCGGCGTGACCGCCGATGATGAAGGCGAGCGCCTGGTAGGCGCCGAGCGCGCCGAGCGTGACCGCGAGCGACGGCAGCCCCAGGTAGCCGACCAGGGCGCCGTTGATGAAGCCGAGCGCGCCGCCGACCAGCAGCGAAGCGATCACGATCAGGGCGGCGGGCGCCCCGGCCTGCCCCAACATGCCGGCGGCGACCGTGCACAGCGCCAGATTGGAAGTGAGCGAGATGTCGATCTCGCCGATGATGACGACGACCGTGAGGCCAAGGGCGAGCAGGGCCGACACCGCCGCCCCCTCGACCGCGTCGAACAGGTAGTGAAAGGTGAGAAAGTCCGGCGATTCCGCGGTGGCCCAGGCGCCGGTCGCGACGATCAGCAGGACCAGGGCCAGGTTCCAGCCGCGGCGGCCGTGGTAGGGCATGCCATTGCCGATGAGAAAACGCGCCGGCGACAGCCGGCGGCGGAGCGTGGCGAGGACGGCGCTCATGTCGCCCCCGCTTCCCGGCGCCGACCCGGCAGGCGCATGCGGCTCGACCGGCGCCGCCGCCACAGCACGTCCAGGCCGACCGCCAGCACGATGACGAAACCCTTGACGAAGTTCTGCCAGTCGCCCGAGGCGCCGGCCTGGATGAGGCCGTTGTCGATCACGGTCAGGATCAGCGCGCCGAGGACCGCGCCAGCCACCGAGCCCGAGCCGCCGAGCAGGCTCATGCCGCCGATCACCGCCGCGGCGAGAGTCTCGAGCTCCCATCCGTTGGCCATGTCGACCGTGACGGTGCCCACTTCGCCCGCCAGCAGAACGCCGGCGATCCCGGCGATCGCGCCGCCGAGGGCGTAGGTTTTGAGGACGATCTGGCGAAGCGGCAGGCCGTAGAAAATCGCAGCGCCGGGGTTGGAGCCGACGGCGAAGACGGACCTGCCGAATTGCGTCTGACGCAGCAGCAGCCCGACCGCCAGCGCAACGACGATCGCGACCACGGCCAGCGCCGGAACTCCGGCGATCGTCGAGGAGACGAAGCTCAGCAACCAGCCGGGCAGCTGATCGGTGTCGAGATCCCGGCCGCCGGCGGAGGCGTAGAGCAGGCCGCGAAAGATCGACATCGTGCCGAGCGTCGCCACCAGCGACGGGATGCGCAAATAGGCGACCGCGACGCCGTTCACCGCCCCGAGCGCGGCGCCGATCGCCGCCGCGAGCGGGAACAGGAACGGGCCGACGCCGGGCACGTGAATGTAGAGCAGAATGGAGAAATAGCCGCCGCTGGCCATCACCGCGCCGATCGACAGGTCGAGGTTTCGGGTGACGACGACCAGCCCCTGGGCGACGACGGCGACGGCGAGAACCGCGCCGGTGAAGAGAATCGATTGCGCATTGCCGACGGTGGCGAAGTGGCGCCCGGCGAGGGAGAACACGATCACCAGCGCGACCAGGCTGACGATCGGACCGGCAAGCCGCGCCGTCGTCCCCAAAATCCGGCCGGCGGACCCGACAGCGCCACCGCCGTCTGCAGAGGCGGCGGCGCGCGCTCGCGGCGGGGTTGGGCCAGGCGCTCCGCTCATGCGCCCCAACCCGCGCCGCGCCGCGCCGGCCCGACCGTTTCGGCGCATTGCGGGCCGAGAACGATTCCGTCGTTTCCCCCAACCCGAAACATACGCCGACAATCCTGCGCTTTTTACGCCGCCCGGCTTGCCCAAGACGCTATCGGCGACGGCCGTGAGCGTCAAGCATGTCAGCGCGCTGCGACCTCGCAGCTCGCCGCCTGCGACAACCGGCCGACGCGGCGACGGTAGGGATGCGGACGAGGCGATTCATTGAGCTTTTAAGGAGGCGCCAATGTAATTCACCTCTGCGCACGTCTTATTGAAAATCATCAATATTTCGATCTGAAAACAACTTACTCGCAACGCTTCGCGCGAACGAATCAAATACGGACCAATCCCGACTCGGCTTAGGGAAGTCAGGCGTCAACCATCTGAAACTCACTGACGCGCCACCGTCCGACGAGACCTCGGTTATCGCGCAAAGCCAACGTGACCCCGGAAGTGTCGAATACGCTGATAGAGGATTACAACTGATGCACAACGGCTGCGCCAATTTGCCGTCGCGGTGCGAGGACGCCAAACTGAATTGTAAACCTTTTGGGTTAGTCGCCACATCGCGCCTTTGATAATTGAGAATGTCGGAAATACTATCCGATGAAACAATGCAGTGCGGCCATTTGTTTGCCGGATGAATCATAACGGACAAACTCGGAGTCATAGCCGACGCGATCACCGCGTCGGTTACGTTCGCCGTCGGCAGCCCCCGAACTGCTGAAGCATATATAGTGTTAAGTTTATCAGCTGAGACGGGTATTATGGCAAACACATCTGGCGATCGAATCTGAGTATGCGAAGCTGTCGTTGCCCTCTCGTCGCTGGTCACGCACTCAATTATATCCTTATTGTCGATCACGTCTCTCAAATATTGTCTTGGCTTTTGGTCGCATTTGCTCGCCATGAAACTCAGTACAATGTGTTCAGCCTGGCCCCCAATAAATTTCATTTTCTCGCCGTACGCCTCCACGACGACATTTCCATTATCGTCGCGCACAATCGACGCAGCATCTGCGCAACTAACATTGCACACGACGAACGCGCTCGCCGCGAGATTAAAAATGGTGATCTTCGACATCGCTGATTCACCGTTGCCGACGCGGCGCGCTCCGGCGCGCGCGTTCGTCCCCTCACGCGCTCGCGCGCGACGCCGCGCCGAGGCGGCCGAGGGCGTCCTCGACCAGGCTCATGTGGTCGAACATGGCGGCGTGCGCCGCAACCGCGTCGCAGGCGAGGATCGCCGCGACGACGACGGCGTGCTCGGCATGCGAGCGCGCGAGGCGCCCCTCGGTGCGGAACTGCGCGCGGCGGAACGGCGCCAGCCGGCGCCGCAGGCCGCCGGCGAATTCGGCGAGGATGCCGTTGTGTGCGCCCGAATAGACGCAAGCGTGGAAGACGACGTTGGCGGCCGCGTATTCGTCGCGGTCGCCGCGCCGGGCCAGCGCCGCCATCGACTCGTGCAGGTTCTGCAGCCGGCGGCGCTCGATCGGCGTCATGCTCATCGCGGCGAGCCGCGCGCAGGCCGCCTCGATTTCGGCCATCGCGCCGAACAGCGTCTCGAGCTGCGCCGAGGTCGCGTCGGCGACGGTCGCGCCGCGGCGCGGCTTGAGGTCGATCAGCCCGGTCGAAGCAAGCCGCCGCAACGCCTCGCGCACCGGCGTGCGCGAGACGCCGAAGCGCTCGGCCAGCATCGCTTCGTCGAGGCGGCGCCCCGGCGCAAACTCGCCCGACAGCACCGCGGCGGCGATCTCGTCGGCGAGACGCTCCGTGCGGGTGAGAATCTCCGGCTCCACTCTCTTCACTGTTCGTTTCCGTGCGACTCGACGCCCAGCGCTTGGGCACGATAGCGCTATAAATCAGCATGCAAAACCAGAATATGTGCATGCAATATGACTGGATTGCATACATAACTTAGGACGTGCATGCAGTCACGGCGAGGTTCTTCCATGCCTCCACCCGTCGCAGACGTCATCGAGATCGCGGCCGAGCCTTATCCCTTCGCCTTCGCCCCCGGGCGCTGCGCCCTGCTGATCATCGACATGCAGCGCGACTTCCTCGAGCCGGGCGGCTTCGGCGAGATGCTCGGCAACGACGTCTCGCAACTGCGGCGGACGATCGAGCCCAACCGCCGCCTGCTGGCGGCGTGGCGCGCAGCCGGGCTTCCCGTTCTTCACACCCGCGAGGGCCACCGGCCTGATCTGTTCGACCTGCCGCCGGCAAAGAAAATCCGCGGCCGCAGCAAGACCTGCATCGGCGACGCAGGGCCAATGGGGCGCATTCTGGTGCGCGGCGAGCCCGGTCACGACATCATCCCAGAACTCTACCCCGCCCCCGGCGAGCCGGTGATCGACAAGCCCGGCAAGGGCGCCTTCTTCGCCACCGACCTCCACGCCATCCTGCAGAATCGCGGCATCACCCAGCTGGTGGTCACCGGCGTCACCACCGAGGTCTGCGTCAACACCACGGTGCGCGAAGCCAATGACCGTGGCT
>PLRT01000142.1 GCA_003164915.1 Hyphomicrobiales bacterium
AGAGATGTGTGAAGGTCGTAGCCCGGCTTGCGGGGAGAGGCCGGGTGAGGGGCGGGACGAGTGACCGCAATGCTGCCGCTTGCCGCCCGGCCCCGCATCCTAACCTTCTCCCCGCACGCGGGAAGAAGGGAGGAGGCCTCCCTCAAATCGCTTCGTCGGTCAGCCTCGCGAGCTGCGCGCTCAGCGCCCACAGCCGCGCGCGCGCCTTGGAATCATAGGCCTGGGCGTCGGCGCGCGATTCGGCGAGGCCGTTGAAATAGAGGCCGCTGCGGCCTTCGACGACGGGCGAAGCCGCAAGCTGGAGGATCGCCTCGCCGCCTTCCTCGACCGTGCTCAGCGGCGTTGCGCCCGCTTCGCGCACCATCGTCGTCGCCATGTAGGTCGCCGGGTGCAGGCAATTGACGGTGACGCCGCTTCCCTTCAGCCGCTCGGCGAGATCGAAGGTGAACATCACCTGCGCGAGCTTGCTCTGCATGTAGGCGCGGCCGCCGGAATAGGAGCGCTCGAGCATGACGTCGTCGAAGTCGATCGCCCGCTGGCCGACCGAGGCGACGTTGACGATGCGGGCCGGCGCGCTTTTTCGCAGCAGCGGCAGCAAATGCATCGTCAGGGCGAAGCCGGCGAGGTAGTTGACCGCGAACCGCAGCTCGACGCCGGCGGCGTTGACCTCTCGCCGCGCGCCCGATCCGGCGCCGATCCCGGCGTTGTTGATCAGCAGATCGAGCCGCGGCGCGGCCTTCGCGACCCGCTCGGCGAGGCCGCCCACGGCGGCGAGGTCGGAGAGGTCAGCGGAGAAAAATCGCGCGCCGCCGCCGACCGCGGCGATCGTGGCGACGACCTCCGCGCCGCGCTCGGCGTCGCGGCCATGGACGATGACGTCCCAGCCGTCGGCGCCCAAGCTTTCGGCGACGAAGCGGCCGACGCCGTCGGTCGAACCGGTCACGAGCGCGATTTTGCGCGATTGCTGCGGCATGGCGGCCTCCATCGATTCGCCCGCTTTTTGGCGAAGACCGTGAAACAGGCTACAGATATAGGCATTCGCCGCCGGAGGCGCACATGGCTGACGACAAGCAGGCTCAAGCGAAAGGCGACCCGCGCGCGCGCATCGTCGACGCGCTGCTGGCGCTCGCCGCCGAGAAGCGCTTCGAGGAGATTTCGATCGCCGACATCGCCGGGCGCGCGGAAGTCTCGCTCGCCGATTTCCGCGACGCCTTTCCGTCCAAGGGCGCGATCCTCGGCGGCTTCGCCCGCCGCATCGACCGCGCGGCGCTGTCGGCCGGCGGCGCCGATCTCGACGCGGAGAAGCGAGACCGGCTGTTCGACGCGCTGATGCGCCGGCTCGACGCGATGGCGCCCTATCGCGAGGGCTTACGCGAGATCGTCGCCTGGCTGCGGCGCGACCCGGTCGCGGCGCTGGCGATGAATTCGTCGCTGGTCAATTCGATGCGCTTCGCGCTCGCCTCGGCGGGCGTCGACAGCGAGGGCGTCGCCGGCGCGATCAAGCTGCAGGGGCTTGCGCTCGCTTGGGCGCGCATCGTCGGCGTCTGGCTCGACGACAAGACGCCCGACCTCGCCAAGACCATGGCCGAGCTCGACCGCGCGCTGACGCGGGGCCAACGCGCGGCGGCGGCGGTCGAGGGGCTGGAGCGCATCGCCGCGCCCTTTGCAGCGGCGGCGCAGGCAGCCTGCGCGCGCGGCTGGCGCGCCGGCGAGACGATCCGCCGCCGCGCGCGCGGCGAGGACGCGCCGCATTCGGCCGCGCCGCACTGACGGCGAAACGCTCAAATGCGAGCGAAAGAGGAAACGCGGCGCTCGCCAATTTGCGCGAAACAGAGCTAAAAAGCTATATTTCAGAGGCAGTTAACCAAGAACATTAGCCCCCTCTGGGCTGCGTTGCGGCATGCTCGTCTTCACGAATTGCGAGGACGACCCATCATGCTGCCCGCGCCCAAATATGGGGCTTTTGCGCCGCGCCGCTTCGCCGCGCCCGACGCGCGCGCCGACGGCCGGCGGCGCTTCGTGCGGCTCGACGGCGAGCAGGTCGCCATTCACCGGGTGGTCGCCGGCGTGTCGATGCGCGTCACCGTGCCCACCAGCGCCTATCTCGGCGTCGCGCTGCGCGTCGTCGACGCGCGGGGCGAGGGCTTCGCCTACGAAATCCGCCTCGTCCACAAGGACCCTGATCTCTCCGTCACGCTCGCCGAAACGCGCGACGACAGCGACGTCCAGGCCGAATGGCGCCTGTGGGCGCGCGTGCTCGGCCTGCCGGCATTGGTCGAGCGCAGCGAGGGCTGCGACGAGCCGGACCAGCCGCTGCTCGGCCGGGTCGCCGTGCGGCCGTCGACGCCGCGCCGCCGCGGCAAGTCGATCCTTTCGCGCCGCCCGCGTTTTCTCGCCCGCCGCCGGCTCGGCCGGCCGGAGATCTGCTGGAAGGTCGAGAAGGTCGAGGAATTGTTCGGCGGCTTCGATTTCGACCGCTGACTGCGACTGTCGGGCCGAACCGCCGGTATGCTTTGATGGCGACGGCGCAACGCCGTCCCTGGCGTTCGCCGATCGATCGGCCTAACTGAGGCCGATGCGCGCCGACGTCTTCCTGGCCATGTTGACCTTCTGCTTCGTCTCCGGCGTCACGCCGGGGCCGAACAATCTCATGCTGATGACTTCGGGTGTGAATTTCGGCTTCCGCCGCACGCTGCCGCATCTGATGGGCGTCATCGTCGGCTATACGGTGATGGTGGCGCTGGTCGGCTTCGGGCTCGCCGCGATCTTCTCGCGCGTCCCCGCGCTGCTGCCGACGATGCGCTGGCTCGGCGCCGCCTACATGCTGTGGCTGGCGTGGAAGATCGCCCATGCGGGGCCGGTCGGGGAGGGCGAGACGCGCGGCGCGCCGCTCGGTTTCTTCGGCGCGGCCGCGTTCCAGTGGATCAATCCCAAGGGCTGGGTGATGGCGATCTCGGCGCTGACCGCCTATGCGGTGGTCGACGATTACGCGCGCAATGTCATCATCGTCGCGCTGACCTATTTCGTCATCGCCTTCCCCGGCAGCGGCGTTTGGGCGCTGCTGGGCAGCTCGATGCGCCGCGCGCTCGCCGATCCGCGCGTCGCGCGTCCGTTCAACTGGACGATGGCGGCGCTGCTGGCGGCGTCGGTCGTGACGGTGTTCGTGGAGTGACGACCTCTCCCGCTTGCGGGCTATCGGATTCACACATCGCAACTCGAAAACTTCTTGGTGCTCCGTGCCCGATCCGGGCGCGGCGCAGTCACCGCGAAGCGGGCGAAGCATAGCGGAGCAGCCGCGAAGCGGCTTGACGGCGACGGGCTAATGCGGCCGCCAGCCAGAGATGTGTGAATATCGTAGCCGCGACGCGGGGGAGGATGCGCGGCCTCACTTCACCTGCGGCTTGAGGATCGC
>PLRT01000073.1 GCA_003164915.1 Hyphomicrobiales bacterium
AAGCCGACCGCGCCGCGCGCGCCGCGCTCGAAGCGATGGGCGGAGCGCGCGAGGCGCGCGCCGCCTCCGAGCAGCGGCTCGCCGGGGCGCGCGAGGCGCGCGACGAACTGATCCGGACGATCGAGGCCGAGCTCAATGTCGCGCCGACCGAGCTCGCGGGACTGGCCGGCCTCGCCGCCGGCGAGGCGCCGCCCGAAGCGGCCGCCGTCGAGCGCAAGCTCGAAAGCCTCAAGCAGGAGCGCGAACGGCTCGGCGCGGTCAACCTGCGCGCCGACGACGAGCTCGCCGAAATCACCGCCGGCCGCGACAAGCTGGTGGCCGAGCGCGACGATCTCACCGAGGCGATCAAGCGGCTGCGTCAGGCGATCCAGAACCTCAACCAGGAGGGTCGCGAGCGCCTGCTCGGCGCCTTCGATACGGTCAACAAGCATTTCGGCGATCTGTTCGCGGCGTTGTTCGAGGGCGGCTCGGCCGAGCTGCAACTGATCGAATCCGACGACCCGCTCGAGGCCGGACTCGAGCTGGTTGCGCGGCCGCCGGGCAAGAAGCCGCAGACGCTGACGCTCCTCTCGGGCGGCGAGCAGGCGCTGACGGCGATGGCGCTGATCTTCGCCGTCTTCCTCACCAACCCCTCGCCGATCTGCGTGCTCGACGAGGTCGACGCGCCCCTCGACGACTATAATGTCGAGCGTTTCTGCGACCTGCTGGAGGAGATGCGCAAGCGTTCCGACACCCGCTTCGTCACCATCACCCACAACCCGATCACCATGGCGCGCATGGACCGGCTGTTCGGCGTGACCATGGCCGAGCGCGGCGTCAGCCAGATCGTCTCGGTCGACCTCGCCGAGGCCGAGCGGTTCGCCGAGGCGAGCTGAGGAGTTTCCTTCTCCCCTTGCGGGAGAAGGTGGCGGCCGAAGGCCGCCGGATGAGGGGTCGCGCCGCAAGCGAACCCGACGCCATAAGGGCGCGAGCCGTCGCCTTCGGAAAAGCCCTGCTGACCTGATTGGAGCCGCGCCGTCCGGCGNNCCGGCGCTTGACGGCGCGGCGGGTTCGTCAACGAAATCAGGGCTATCCGCCGCGTCAAGAGCGGCCTCCCCGTCGCCTGGACGCGGCCGCCCGTCGGCGTCGACGAGGCCCGAGCGGCGCGCCGCGACCAGGCGCTCGGCCATCATATTGAGCTTGGCGAGCAGCCGTTCGCGCCCGCCCGAATCCGCGCTCGCCGCGGCGCCCTCCACCGCGCTGTAGCGGTCGAGGCGGTCGAGCACCCTGAGCAGCCGGTCGATCGCGGCAAGATCGCCTTCGGCCACGGCGCCCGCCGCGAGACGCAGCGCCGGCTCGAGCCGGGCGATCTGCACCCGGGCATGTTCGAGCTTGCTCGCCGCGCCCTCCTCCTCGAGCGCCTTGACGACGATCTGGCGCACCCGCTCGCGCGACAGCGCCTCCGCGCGCCCGATCTCCGCATAGGAAAGCCCCGCCTGCAAGGAAGCGAGAATGCGCAAGCGGCGCAGGTCGCGCGCGGCGGCGCGGGAGGGGGCGGGGGAGGGGAGGGCGGCGGACATGGCGGCGGCTTCCTGAATCGGACAAAGAGAGAATAGCATGAATTCTGATTATCAGAAAGATTATTGGTGAACGGCGGCCGTTCGGCGAGGTGGGCGAGAGGCCAACGCGCGCACGGAGCCGCCCGGAATCGCTTGCAGCCTCGCCCGCCCCGCGGAACCGAAGCAAGGCGGAAACCTGACATTTCGAGTGCGCGACGGAGGCGACGGCTTCGCGGCCAAAATTGCCGTTCGGTCGATAGTCGCCGTGCCCCCAAAGGGGGCGTTCATGCGAGGGTCAGATCGACTGCTGTGGACGGAGAGCGAACATTGAATGCCCTGTCACCGGAACCGGCTTTCATCGCCGATTTGGAGGCCCGCGGCGGTCGCGGCCTGGCGCCACGCAAGCGCGGACCGAAGCGAACGCGCGCGGAAGTCGATTGAGCGCACTGTCACCGAAACCGAAACCCGAATCTCAGCCCTTCGTTCCCAAAGCGCGAATGACGTAAGGAAGCAGACGCGCAGCCACGATCCCGTAGCCTTGCGCGTCGGGATGAAAACCGCGCCCCCCGTTCGCCTGTGAGCCGGCCCCCTGGGCCATTGGCCCTAACGCAATCGCTCCGGCGGCGCGCTCGGCGGCGGATTCGGTGGGGTCGCCGAACGCCAAGACGACAATTCCCCTGGCCCTCAGTCGTTCAATAATCGCCTTGATATTACCGTCGTGATCAATGAGGAAGTTTCGCCTGTTAAGGCTCTTGTTGTCGTTCCCTCCGGGCTGAAAAATCACCACGCGGGTTCCTTCTGGGGCCGCGGAGTCGACTCGCCCTAACATTCCGAACGTCGTGTCGCCGCTGATCCCCTGGTTGCTTACGGTCACGTTGACGCCTTTTGCATGCAACAAGTCCTGAAGCTGAGCGGGGTAAGCTTCCGATCTCGAAAGCCCGTAACCATCCGTGGCGCTTCCGCCGAGAGCGACAACTTGGGCGGTTGCCCCCGCAGCGCCAATAAACATCAACAGGATTGCAAGACCAATCGAGCGCATTCCACAGCCCCTCGCGTTCGCTGACGACTTCAATTTGCCTTTGCTGTATGTTCTTTGCAAGAGGCGCTGGCTTGCCGTGAGGCAATGCTTGGCAGGGCTGTCGAGCGTCATTCGCGCCGAAACCTAGAACTTTCGCTGGGTCGAACTTTGCCAACCAGCTCCAGCTAACGATCGTCGGCGTTCAGCTCCAATGGTCCGGAACCCGTCATTCCATTTTCAGAAGGAAGCCATCGGTTAGCCGCTTCGAGAAAGGACCGAAGACGACTCGGATCATTTGGCGGGCGCGCTCCGACCCTTGCCTGTAACCCTCCGATCCTCCGGTCCAATGCGAGGGCGATTCGATACCCTTGGTGCGCCAGCGAGACGGTGAAGCCCGAGGGACCGATCAAGTCCGGTCCGTCCTCCGGCGAAATGCAACGCATTTCCTCACACTCCATGGTATCCACACAATCGTAGTTGCGCTCTCGACCATGTTCAATTTTGGACTCAGACTCCGCTCTCGGCTGGGCCGCGCCCATTACGGTCGGCCTGAGCCAATGCGGCGGTTGTCGAAAGCCGCTGCCAGGCCGCGCGGCGCCTTCGCCGACAGTGTGAGTAGAATCCGTCAGTTGCGGATTCCATCGACGGGCTCAATCTGGCCGCGCATCACTCAGTCTGGCCGCGTATGACTTGGCATGTTCAATACCGGAAGGGCGGATCGGACCACATCGCAAGGGCTCCGACCCCAGAGGCCGCGATCGAGACAGCCTGCCATCTCATCGATGAGGGCTGCGACGTCTATGGCGTCGGCGCCGGGCCGCTCGCCGATACAATTGCGGGAAATGAAATTGCTCGCATCTACGCCATTTGGGCGCGGGAAAAGCACCCGTTCGGGCAAATTTCATACTAAGACACGCAACGGGAGAAATTCGCATGACAAGACCACCGAATCGGTTTCGACCGACCGACGCCTTGTCCGTAGCCGAAGCTGTGTTCAAACCAGCGACTCCGGCAGCGACCGAGCCTGTCCGCGTGCAAAGAAAAGGTGACGTTCCCGTCTCGAAAGAACTGGTGTCGATCAAACTCGACAGCGATCTGATTGCCCATTTTCAAGAGGATGGGCCGGGTTGGCAGGAGCGAATCAACGACGCGCTGCGGCGTGCAGCCGGCTTGTAAGCTGGCAGTGGCGGCAATTGGCCGAAGCTGGCCGNNATCGCGCCGGCGCCGCCAAACGCCTTCGGCGCTGCTCTGCTTGGCTTCGTCCGCTTCGCGGCGCCTGCGCCGACGCGACAGGGCGTGCGCATTCCTCGGCGCGGCGGCTTGTAGATGGTCAGCGTCCGCGCACAATTGCAGTTGGCGCCGCTGCGCTCGACGACGGGTCTCCGCCCCTTTGAGCCGTTTCAACAGGCGCGCCGAACGTTGCTCTTGGATCTCTACCGTCCCTCCGCCGCAAAGCCCCATTCCAGCAGCCGGCGCGCTTCGCGGGCGCGCTCGTCTTCCGTGCGGGCGCCGTTGAGGACCAGGATCAGCCTGTGGCCGTTCTGAATGGCCGAGCCCACCAGGCCGAAGCCGCTTTGGGCGAGATGGCCGGTCTTCACGCCGTCGGCGCCGATGGCCATCGTCAGCAGCGGGTTGCGGTTCTGCTGGCGCACGCCGTTCCACGTGAATTCGGCTTGGCCGAAATACGGGTAGAACTGAGGATAGGTGCGGATGACGTGGGCGGCGAGGCGCGCCATGTCGCGCGCGGTGACGCTCTGTCGCGGGCCGCCGCCGCCCCAGGCGTTGGCGAAATGCGAGCGGGTCATCCCGAGTTCGCGGGCGCGCTGGTTCATCAGGGCGGCAAAGGCTTCCTCCGTGCCGGCGACACGCTCGGCCAAAGCGATCGCGGCGTCGTTGCCGGAGGCGACGACGAGGCCGCGCAGCAGGTCGTCGATGCGGACTTGCGAGCCGGATGCGGCGAACATGCTGGAGCCGCCGGATTCGGCGTCGCCCTCGCTGGCCGCCCGCGGCGAGATCGGCGCGGAATCGTCGAGCCTGAGCCGGCCTTCGACAATGGCGCGAAAGACGATCTCGGCGGTGAGAATCTTGGTGGTCGAGGCCGGCGACATCGGCGCGTCGGCGTTCTTGGCCAACAGCGTCGCGCCGCTGTCGAAGTCGACCAGCAGCGCATAGGGGACGCTCGTCTGCGGCTGGGCGGCGGCGCGCGCGGGCGCGAGGCCGGCGACCAGCAGCAGCGAAACAAGCGCGACGAAGACGGCGCAGCGGATCATGTCGAGGCCAGGGACGTTCGGGTCGCATAGAAGGCCCGGCCGCCGCGGGCGGCAAGGGCTTCGTCGCGCCGTGCGCCTCTCTTGGAGCCGCGCGCGCGCCATCCTCCCCCGCTGTTGCGGGGGAGGATGCTCGGCAAGGTCGCGCTTCGCGCGGTCCCCGCTTTTGCGGGGGAGGAGGCTCGGCAACTTCGCGATCGAGTCGACTTCCTCCGCTTCGCTGCGGCGGCCGCGCTTACTTCGAATGGGCGAAGTCCCAGTAGAGCTGGCGCGTGCGGCGGAAGAGCGGGCCGGGCTGCAGGTCGCGGCTCTCGATGCGCTTGACCGGCGAGACCTTGCCGTAGTTGCCGACGACGAAGATCTCGTCGGCCGCTTCGAAATCGGCGAAGGCGAGCGTCGCCTCGCGCACGTCGACGCCGTCGGCCTCGAGCAGCTTCAGCACCCGCTGGCGGGTAATGCCGTTGAGGAACGAGCCGTTGGCGGCGGGCGTCATGACGATTCCGTCGCGCGCCAGGAAGACGTTGGCGGTAGCGAGCTCGGCGACATTGCCGAGCATGTCGGCGAGCAGGCAATTGTCGAAGCCGCGCGTCCGCGCCTCCATCAGCGCGCGCGCGTTGTTGGGATAAAGGCAGCCGGCCTTGGCGTCGATCGGCATGGTCGTCGCCAGCGGCTTGGCGTAGCGCGAGCGGGTGATCGCGATTCCGGAGAGGTCGGTCAGCGGCGCCTCGTAGATCGACAGCAGGAACTTGGTCGATTCCGGATCGGGCGGCACCGAGCCCGGCCCGTTGCGCTCGGCCCAGTACATCGGCCGGATATAGAGCTGGGTTCCCGGCGCGAATTTGCGGATGCCGTCCCACGCCAGCTCCCGGATCGCCTCGCTCGCCATCGTCGGCTTCAGCCACATCGTCTGGGCCGAATGGTTGACCCGCGCGCAATGGCGTTCGAGGTCGGGCGCGACGCCCTCGAACGCGCGCGCGCCGTCGAACACGCTGGAACCCAGCCAGAAGGCGTGGTCGCGTGGGCCCAGGATCGGCGGGTTGCCCTCCAGCCAGCGGCCCTCGTAGTAGGTGAACGTCTGCGACCAATCGGACATGAGCGGCTCGCTGGGTTGAATCGGCGAGGCCCGACAATGCCCCCGGACGCGCGACGGATAAAGGCGCCTGTCGCCGCAGGCGCGGCGATCATGCCGCCGCCCCTTCCACCGCGCTGACGCGCGGTCCCCCTCCCCCGCTTCGCGAGGGAGGAAGTCGCGCGACGCCGCCGCCGCCATCCTCCCCTGCGCCTAGCGCGGTGGAGGGGGAAGCCGGTCGCCCCTGCGGATCAGGAAGCGGAAGACGCCCTCGCTCTCGACGCTTTCGACCAGTCGGTCGCCGCTCGCCTCGCAATAGGCGGCGAAATCGACCGGGCTCAGCGGGTCGGTGGCGAACACTTCGAGCGCGGCGCCCGGCGCGAGCGCGCGCAGCGCCTTGCGGGCGCGCAGGATCGGCAGCGGGCATTGCAGGCCGCGGAGGTCAAGCGTCAGATCGGCCAAGTCGCGCTCGTCCTCAGACAAAGGCGTAGACCGCGCTCGTCGTCGCGGGCGCCTCGGGCGCGTCGCCGAAATCGGCGAGCCGGTATTCGGCGAGCCGGGCGAGCCGCGCGCGCGGCAAGGGCGCGCGTCCCGGGTCGCCGATCAGCGACGGAATCCCCGCCGCCGCGCAACGATCGAGGAAGGCGACGAGCCGCGCGGCGAGGCGCGCTTCGTAGAAGAGGTCGCCGACCAGGACGAGATCGACCGCCGGCGGCGCGCCGTCGAGCGGATCGCCGCACAGCGCGACGACCGCGACGCTGTTGGCTTCGGCGTTGAGCGCGACCATCTCGATCGCGTCGGGGTCGATGTCGACCGCCGTCGCTTGGCCCGCGCCCGCCTTCATCGCCGCGATCGCAACCAACCCGCCGCCCGCGCCGAGGTCGAGGACGCGTTTTCCCGCGACGGTCTCGGGACGGTCGATGAGATAGCGCGCCAGCGCCAGGCCGCCGGCCCAGGGATAGGCCCAATAGGGCGCTCCGCCGCCTGAGGCGAGCCGGCCGAGGCCGCTCGCCGGGTCGGCGCGATGGAGGCGAAGCTCGGGCGTGAGCGGGGGCGTCGCGAGCGGCAGTCGGTCGCGCCGCGACGGCAGGGGAAGGGACGTTCGAGCGAGAATGCGCGTCACCGGGTTGGCCGCTCTCCCTAGCGGGAATGGGGAATGCGGTCAAAGCGTTGGGGGCGTCTGGCTTGCGCGCCGGGCCGATTTGGTTCATCGCAGAGGCGAAAAGCGGGGCCGCGATCAAGGCGAACCGCAAGGGACGATTCAACAGCATGCTCAGCAAGGACGACATTCTCGCCGCGCTCGCCGCCGTGCCGGGGCCCGACCGCCGGACGCCGCTCAGTCAGTCGGGTGCGATCGACGGCGTGACGATCCGCGACGGCAAGGTGTTCGTCGCCATCCGCGTCAATCCCGCCGAGGCGCGCGCGCTGGAGACGATGCGCGAAGCGGCGGAAGCGCGGATCAAGGCGATTCCCGGCGTGGTCTCGGCGCTGGTGACGCTGACCGCCGAAAGCGAAGCCGCGCCGGCGCGTCCGGCGGCGGCGGCGCGGCGGCCGCCGGAAGCGCGCGCGATCCCCGGCGTCGCGCGGATCATCGCCGTCGCCTCGGGCAAGGGCGGGGTCGGCAAGTCGACCACCGCCTGCAATCTCGCGCTCGGCCTCGCCGCGCTGGGGCTGAAAGTGGGCGTGCTCGACGCCGACGTGTTCGGTCCGTCGATGCCGCGGCTGTTCGGGATCAAGGGCAAGCCCGATCTCGCCACCGACGGCCAGAAGCTCAAACCGATCGAGGCCTACGGCGTCAAGGTGATGTCGATCGGCTTCCTGGTCGACGAGAACGTCGCGGTGGTGTGGCGCGGACCGATGGTGATGTCGGCGCTCAACCAGTTCCTGCGCGAGGTCGAATGGGGCGAACTCGACGTGATGGTGGTCGACATGCCGCCCGGCACCGGCGACGCGCAACTCACCATGGCGCAGAACGCGCCGCTGTCGGGCGCGGTGATCGTCTCGACGCCGCAGGACCTGTCGCTGATCGACGCGCGCCGCGGCATCGCGATGTTCAAGCAGGTCAACGTGCCGCTGATCGGCGTGATCGAGAACATGAGCTATTTCGTCTGCCCGCATTGCGGGGCCCGCAGCGACATCTTCGCCCACGGCGGCGCGCGCCACGAGGCCGAGGCGCACGGCGCGCCGTTTCTCGGCGAGATCCCGCTCGACATGGCGATCCGCGAGACCTCGGATAACGGCGCCCCGATCGTCGTCAGCGCGCCGAATAGTCCGCAGGCGAAGGCCTATCGCGACGTCGCCGAGCGGGTGCGCGCGACGCTGTTCGACGGCGCCGCGCCGCGCGCGACGCCGCGCATCGTGATCGAATAGCGCCCTCTTCCGGCCGCTTCGCGGCCACCCTCTCCCGCATGCGGGAGACGGCTGGGGTGAGGGCGAGGAGAGAGACGCAATGGCTGACCCGACGCCCGACCCCACCCCCACCGAGCTGCGCGTGCGCGACGGCGGGCGGGTGCTGCGGCTGAGCTACGAGGGCGGGATGATGGTCGACATCGCCGCCGAGCGGCTGCGCGCGGCGACGCCGAGCGCCGACAAGAGCGCCGCGCCGGCCGGGGTGACGATCGTCGGCGTCGATCCGATCGGCAATTACGCCGCGCGCTTTTCCTTCAGCGACGGCCACAACACCGGGCTCTACACCTGGACGCTGCTGCGCGAGCTGGCGGAGGGCTGAGGGCGGGCGGCGTGGAAGCCCATCCGGTCGTGGCGGGCAGGGACCCGCCCGCCCTGAGGCCTGCCGATGCCAGAAGGGCGGCGCTGCTGGACAGTGGGGCGGGCCTCCGCGCCCGCCTCGTCAGCCAATCAAGCCGGTCCGCCGTTGACGCGCATGCGCCGACCGGCTCGAAATGCGCTCAGGCTCGGCGCGCACAATCATGACGCGACTTTCTATCGCCGCAGACTCCCCCACCTTCGCGTCGACGGCGCCATCTATTTCGTGACGTGGCGGGTCCGGTCAGGACAGCCCGATCTATCGGACGGCGAACGCGAAGAAGTCGTCGCAGCCATTCGCGCATTCGACGACGACTGCTACGTCTTACATGCGTATGTGGTCATGAACGACCACGTCCACGTGATCCTCGAGCCGCTTTCCGATTTCCGGCTGGAGGCGATCCTGCACGCGTGGAAATCGTTCACCGCCAATCGGTTGCAGCGTGGGTATCGACGCAGAGGCGCGGTCTGGCAGGCCGAGTCTTTCGACCGGGTGGTTCGCGACGAGGCCGAATACGAACAGAAGCGGGATTACATCCTCAGCAATCCCTCCCGCCGCTGGCCGGACATCGAGTCCTACCGTTGGTCCTGGGTTCTCGGTTTGGATCAGCCCGAACCATGAGCGGCGGGCGGCGGGCGCGGAGGCCCTGAGAACCGCCCGGGCAAAGCGGGCGCGGAGGTCCTGAGGACCGCCCGGGCAAAGCGGGCGCGGAGGCCCGCTCTACTGTGCGGAGTGGGGCGGGCCTCCGCGCCCGCCAGCTCGCGGCCTTACCGTTCCGGCGGCGCGCTGGCGCCGAGGCCGATCGAGCGCTGGACCATCACCGAATCGGTCCAATGGCCGAACTTGTAGCCGACCGACGGCAGGCGCCCGACTTCGCGGAAGCCGAACGACGTGTGCAATCTGAGCGAGGCCTCGTTGGCGCCCTCGATATAGCCGATCATCTGCCGGTAGCCGCTCGCCGCGCAGGCGTCGACCAGCGCCGCGAGCAGCAGGCGGCCGGCGCCGCGGCCGAGCCGGTCGGCGCGCACGTAGATCGAGTGCTTGACGGTGTAGCGGTAGGCCGGCCGCTTGCGGAACGGCACCGCATAGGCGTAGCCGATCACTTCGCCCGCCTCTTCGGCGACGACGTGCGGCAGCCGGCCGCGCTGCATGTTCTTGCGGCGGCGCTTGAGATCATCGGCGTCGGGCGCGTCGATCTCGCCCTCGTAGTTCGGATCGACGCCCCTGCGGATGTGGTGGAGATAGATCGCCAGCATCGCCGGCACGTCGGCGTCGCGCGACGGGCGCACGACGACGGGCGGGCGGGCAAGCGGCAAGTCGAGTTCGGGCGCAGGCGTGCTCATGGCGTCTCTCGGAGAGCCAGATGGCGCAGCTCGCGTCCTCGCGCAAGGGGGGCGGCGATCACGCCCTCACGACATAGGTGAAGAAGCGCATCGTCCCCTGGTCGTCGATCTCGCGATAGAGGCCCTGGACCTCCGATTCGAAGCCGGGGAAGAGGTTGGCGGCGCGCTCGAAGGTCTTGAGATATTCGACCATCGGCCGTGAGCGCTGGCCCAGCCGTTCGCCCGGCACGATCGTGGCGATGCCGGGGGGATAGACGACGAACAACGTCGTGGCGATCCGTCCGTCGAGCGCGTCGAGCGGAACGTAGTCGACGTTGTTGCGCACGAGCTGGCGCGACGCCTCGCGCGGCGTCATCGCCATCTCGGGCAGATGCTCGGCCTGGAACTGCGCGCGCTGCAGGTCGCTGACGCCGGCCTCGCGGAAGAAGCTGTGCATCTCCCCGCAGAGATCGCGCAGGCGGCGGCCGCGATAGCGCGCCGGGCGGCGCGCGACGAATTCCGGCATCGCGTCGTCGAGCAGCACATTGTCGTCGTGCAGGCGTTTGAATGCGACCAGCGCCGACACCAGCGTGCTCGCCTTGCTCGATTCGACTCCGGGGGTGAGCAGGAAGAGCAGCGAATTGAGGTCGTTCTTCTCCGGCACGACGCGGTTCTCGCGCAGGTACTGCGCCACCACCGGCGCCGGCACGCCTTGCGGCGCATAAGCGCCGGTCGCGCGGTCGAAGCCCGGCGTGAGCAACGTCAGTTTCGCCGGGTCGGTGATGGCGAAGCCTGCCTCGAGGCCGCTGAAGCCGTGCCATGCCTCGCCCGGCGCGAGCGCCCAATAGCGCGCGTCGCGCGCGAGCAGATCGGTCGAGACGCTCTCCCACGGCACGACATGCGACGATCCCTCGCTGGCGACGTCGGGGATGACGACGCGGTCGGGCACGAAAGGATCGAAGAACCAGCGCCGCGCCGGGTCGCGCTCCTTCTCCTCGAACTCGCGCTTCACCGCGCGCAGCTTCTTGCGCAGCTCGACCCCGAGCCGGATGGTGTCGTCCCACAGCACCTCGCCGGAACGGCCCTTCATCATCTGCGCGCCGACGTCGAGCGAGGCGAACAGCGGGTAGAAGGGCGAGGTCGAGGCGTGCTGCATGAAGCCTTCGTTGAAGCGGCGATGCTCGACGCGGCGCCGCTGGCCCTTGATGTGGCGGTCGCGCACATGAATTTGCGACGCCTGCGAGAAGCTCGCGAGCTGCTTGTGCGCCGACTGCGTCGCCACGATCCCCGGCGAGGCTTCGCCGAGGCCCTTCAGTCCCATCGCGAAGCGCCGCTCGTAGAGCGGATGGAACTTCATGAAGCCGGCCCAGGCCTCGTCGAACAGGATGTAATCGCACAGATGGCCGATGCGCTGGACGATCCGCTCGGCGTCGTAGATCGTGCCGTCGTAGGTGCATTGTTCGATCACCGCGACGCGGAAGGGCCGCTCGCGCTTCCACGCCTCGGGGTCCTTGACCAGCGGATTGACGCGGATGCTCTCGCGGATCGCCGCTTCGTCGAAGGCGTCGGCGCGGATCGGGCCGATCAGGCCGTGCGCGTTGCGCTCGGTCGGCAGGAAGATCGGCACGCCGCCGCCGATCAGCAGCGCGCCGTGATGGGCGGCCTTGTGGTTGTTGCGGTCGAACAGCACCAGGTCGTCTTCGGCGACCAGATTGCCGAGCACGATCTTGTTGGAGGTCGAGGTGCCGTTGAGGACGAAATAGGTCTTCTCGGCGCCGAAAATCGCCGCCGCCTCCTTCTGCGCCTTCAACGCCGGCCCTTCGTGGGTGAGCAGGTCGCCGAGCTCCAGGACCGAATTGTCGAGATCGTCGCGAAACACCGCTTCGCCGAGATGCTCGACGAAGATTCGGCCGATCGGACTGCGGGAATAGAAAATGCCGCCGTTGTGGCCGGGGCAGGTCCAGAGCTGGTTGCCTTCCTCGGCGTAGTCGACGAGGGCGCCGAAGAACGGCGTCTTCAAAGTTTCGGCATATTGCTTCAGGCGCGAGACGAGGTTCTTGGCGATGAACTCCGGCGTCTCCTCGGCCAGGAAGACGTAACCGTCGATGAAGTCGAGCACTTCCACCGGAATGTCCTCGAACCGCTTGCGCCTGACCAGGATCATGATCGGCATTTCCAGGCCGCGCTTGCGCATCAGGTTGATGAGCGAGGCGGCCTTGCCTTCGAGGCCCTTCTTGCCCCAATCAACCACCATGCAGCCGATCGCCGCGTCGGTTTGCACGGCGATCTCCGCGTCCTCGAGGCGTCGCGCCTTGATGACCTGGAAGCCCATGCGTTCGATGGCGGCGATGATCTGGTTGACCCGAAGGCCCTCCAGATCGTCGGCGTCGAACATCGGCGCCGAGAACAGGAAAGTGAACCGCTGGAAGAAATTCATTTGGCGCGCCTCGGCGGCTCGAATTCGTGCGCTCGAAAAGCGCCGGCCAGCCGCCCGCTCTGCTGAGACAGCAACTCCATGACAGAACCATGACCGGAATGACAGGCCCGGCCATCGAACGAGGAAAAAACACGATGCTGAAACTCGACCCAAGACGCACGGCGCTGGTGGCGATCGACCTGCAGAAGGGCGTCCTCGCCATGCCGATCGCGCCGCATTCGCCGGCGACGGTGGTCGCCAATTCGTCCCGCCTCGCCGAGGCGCTGGGGCGCTCTGGGGGCGCGGTCGTCCGCGTCCACGTCGGCTTTTCGGCCGACGGCGCCGACCGGCTGAAGCAGGAAGTCGACCAGCCGATGGCCGGCGGCCCGCGCCCGCCCGACTGGATGGAATTCGTCGCCGAGGTCGCCGCGTGGCGCGGCGCGCTCGAGATCGTCAAGCGCCAGTGGGGCGCCTTCCACGGCACCGAGCTCGATCTCCAACTCCGGCGGCGCGGCCTCGATACGATCGTGCTCACCGGCGTCGCCACCAACATCGGCGTCGAGCAGACGGCGCGCGAGGCCTGGCAGCACGGCTATTCGGTCGTCGTCGCAGAGGACGCGACCAGCTCATCGGTCGGCGAGGCGGCCCACCGCTTTGCGGTCGAGACGATCCTGCCGCGGGTTTCGCGGGTGCGCTCGACCGAGGCGATCTTGGCGGCGCTGGCGTGATTCCGCGCTGGCCCCCTCCACCGCGCTCACGCGCGGTCCCCCTCCCCCGGTCTGTACAGAAGCGCGGGGGAGGATGGCGATCACCTCAAAGGTGCGGGCCGATCAGCGACAGGTCGGCGGGGCCGAGGCGGTCGTTGGCCGTCCAGGCCTGGTGCCAGTAGGGGTAGATCAGCGTCGGCAGGCTGACTTTGTCGAGCCGCGCGCGCTCTTCGGCGGTCAACGCGAGGTCGGCGGCGCCGAGGTTGTCCTTGATCTGCGCTTCGCTGCGGCCGCCGATGATCACCGTCGAAACGGCAGGGCGGCCGAGCAGCCAGGCGAGCGCGACCTGCGCTCCGGAAACCTTGCGCGCATCGGCGATCGCGACGACCTCGTCGACGATGTCCCACAGCTTGTTCTCGTCGGAGATCGGCGGCTCCTTCCATCCCGCCGCCAGACGGGTGTCGGTGGGAGCGGCCTTGTTGCGCCGATACTTGCCCGACAACAGCCCGCCGGCGAGCGGGCTCCACACCAGCACGCCGAGCTTCTGGTCGATCGCGATCGGGATCAGCTCGTATTCGGCCTCGCGCGCCTGCAGCGTGTAGTGGATCTGCTGCGAGACGAACGGGATGCGGCCTTCGCGGCGCGCGATCTCGAGCGCCTTCATCACGTGCCAGCCGGAAAAATTGGAGCAGCCGACGTAGCGCACCTTGCCCGAGCGCACGAGATTGTCGAGCGCCTCGAGCGTCTCTTCGAGCGGCGTCAGTCCGTCCCACTGATGAACCTGGTAGAGATCGATGACGTCGGTGCGCAGGCGCGTGAGGCTCGCCTCGGCGGCGCGGATGAGGCGCCAGCGCGACAGGCCCCGGTCGTTCGGCCCCGGGCCCATGGGAAAGCGCGCCTTGGAGGCGATCAGCAGGCCCGGCGGACGTTTGCCGCCCAAAGCTTCGCCGATGATCTCCTCGGCGAGCCCGGCCGAGTAGATGTCGGCGGTGTCGATCAGGTTGACGCCGGCCTCGACGACCAGGTCGATCAGCCGCCGCGCTTCGGCGAGCGAGACCGCCCCGATCCTGGCGAAACCGCCCTGGCCGCCAAAGGTCATCGTTCCCAGGGTCAGCTTCGAGATTTTCAGCCCCGAATTGCCCAACTGTCGGTATTCCATCTTGATTCTCCTTGGCGCAGCGACGCCGCGCGGCCCGCCAAAAAGCGCAAGCCACCGTTCGCCCCTGCGCGGCGATTGGCCGGGATGAGCGCGCGAGCCGAACCGGCGCTCAGGCGCTGGCAGGTCGCGGCCGCCGCATCTTAGCCGTCCCCGCGGCTCGACGGGAGTGGGCGAGGGGAAAAACACGCCCTGCGGCGGCAAGAAGCTTGCCGCGGCGGTCGTTGGGGTACTAACATGCCAGCATTGCCCAAGGACAATGAGATCGGATACGATCGTGAGAGCCCTTCTCTGTGCAAGCCCGCGCGAACTCGCGCTCGTCGAACGGCCGGCGCCGGTCGCCGGGCCCGGCGCTCCGCTGGTGCGCATCAGGCGGGCGGGCGTCTGCGGCACCGACCTGCACATTTTCGAGGGCACGCAGCCCTATTTCGAATATCCGCGCGTGATCGGCCATGAACTTGGCGGCGAAATCGCCGCGGTCGCCGGGCCGAGCCGCTTCCGCGTCGGCCAGCAGGTGGCGGTCATTCCCTATGTCGCCTGTGGCCGCTGCGTCGCCTGCCGCCGCGGCAAGCCCAACTGCTGCCAGCGGATGAACGTCATCGGCGTCCACAGCGACGGCGGCTTCGCCGAATGGCTCGCCGTGCCGGAGGACAATCTCGTCGACGCCGAAGGCGTCAGCCTCGACGAAGCGGCGATGGCCGAGTTTCTCGCCATCGGCGCGCATGCCGCGCGACGCGGCGCGATCGAGCCCGGCCAGAAGGTCGCCGTCGTCGGGGCCGGCCCGATCGGGCTCGCCACCGCGATCTTCGCCCGCGCGCGCGGCGGCGACGTCGCGATGCTCGACGCGCGCGCCGATCGCCTCGCCTTCGCGCGCGCTGCAATCGGCGTCGAGCAGACGATCGAAGCGGGCGAGGGCGCCCGCGAACGCTGCGGCGCGCTGACCGGCGGCGATTTCTTCGACTGCGTGTTCGACTGCACCGGATCGGCCGCGGCGATGAACGCCGGCTTCTATCTCGTCGCCCATGGCGGCAGCTACGTTCTGGTCAGCATCGTGCTCGGCGACGTCACGTTCGCCGACCCCGAGTTCCACAAGCGCGAGACGACGCTGCTCGGCAGCCGCAATGCGACCCGCGCCGACTTCGACACGGTGTTCGCCGCCTTGCGCGCCGGCGCGGTCCCGACCCGGGCGCTCGCCACCCATCGCGCCAAGCTCGACGACGCGGCGCGCGTCTTTCCCAGCTGGCTCGACCCGGCCAGCCGCGTCGTCAAGGCGCTGATCGAGATCTGAACGATGCCCTTTCCGATTGTGCAGTTCGGCACCAGCCGATTCCTACAGGCCCATTTCGATTATTTCGTCGCCCGGGGTTTCGTCGACGGGCCTGGAACGCGGCGGATCGCCGTTGTCCAGACGACCGCGTCGCACGACAGCGCGCGGCGGATCGCCTTCTTCGATTCCGGCCAAGCCTATCACATTCATGTGCGCGGCCTCGTCGACGGCAAGACGGTCGACGGATGGGAGGAGGTCGACAGCATCGGCCGCGGCGTCGACGCCAACCACGACTGGCCGGCGGCGGAAAAGCTGTTCCTCAACGCGCGCTGGATCGTCTCGAACACTGGCGACCGCGGCTACGAACTGAGCGCCGGCGACCGCGTCGACGACGGCCCGCCGAAATCGTTTCCCGCCAAGCTGACCAAGCTGCTGTACGCGCGGTTCGCCGCAGGCCGGCCGGCGCCGACCCTGTTCCCCTGCGAGCTGATCGAGAACAACGGCGACAAGCTCAAAGCGCTGGCCGTTGAATTGGCGGCGGGCTGGAGCCTGCCGGAGGCTTTCGGTCGCTGGCTCGGCGAAGACTGCGTGTGGGTCAATTCGCTGGTCGATCGCATCGTCTCGGCGCCGCTCGAGCCGGCCGGCGCCGTCGCCGAGCCCTATTCGCTATGGGCGGTCGAGAACCGGCCGGGCTTGGTCATGCCCTGCCGTCATCCGAGCGTCGTCGTCACCGACGACCTCAAGCGCTACGAGCGACTGAAGCTGTTCATCCTCAATCTCGGACACACCTATCTCGCCGAGCTGTGGAGCCGACGCGGCGGGGCGAAGGACGAGACCGTGCGCGGCCTGCTGGCCGACCCGGCGACGCTCGCCGAGCTCAACGACCTCTATGATCGCGAAGTCCTGCCCGCCTTCGACGGGCTGGGCATGGGCGACGACGCGCGCGCCTATCGCGCAAGCGTGATCGAACGCTTCCGCAACCCGTTCCTCGACCACAGGCTCGCCGATATCTTCACCAACCACGCGGCGAAGAAGCAGCGTCGCTTCGGCGGTCTGGCCGCGCTCGCCGAGCAGAACGGGATCGCCGTCGCCCAGCCTCGCCTCAAAGCCGCGCTCGCGGCCTGAGACGCGCGGCGCGCGTCGCCGTTCGCGGCGGCCGAGCTATGGGGCGCTGGTCTTGCCGGCGGCGGCGAAATTGTCCAATCTCGCGCCGCGCCGGGCGGAAACGCGGCGCGCCGCAACCCCGGAGTCTCCTGTGATCGCTTTCTTCCCGTCCGCCGTCGTTCGTTTCGCCGCTGCGGCGGCGCTGGCCCTGGCGCTGTCGCCCGCCTTCGCCGCGCCGGCGCCCGAGGGGACGGTCGACATGGCGAAGGTGCTGCAGCCGGGGCCGCTCAAGGAACTCGAGCTCGGCGATCCCAACGGCGTGCCGGTGGTCGAATACGGCTCGCTGACCTGTCCGCATTGCGCGACGTTCGACGAAGGCGTCTTTCCCGCCTTCAAGGCCCAGTACATCGACACCGGCAAGGTCCATTTCATCTTCCGGGAATTCTCGCGCAAC
>PLRT01000251.1:0-3248 GCA_003164915.1 Hyphomicrobiales bacterium
AGATTGAGCGCGCCGACCAGCGCCAGGAAGAAAGCGAGCCCGACGCGCGGACTGACGCGGCCGGCCGCCGCCGCCGGCGGATCGACCACCGTGCTGTGCGGCGATTCGACAATGTCGCGGCGGACGTTCTCGCGCGCCGACAGCGCTTTCTCGTAGGTCGTACGCAGCGCTGCGGCCTCGGCGTTGAGGCGGTCGAGCTCGATCCGTTGCCCGCCATATCGCTGGTTGGCCGCTTCGAGCGTGGCGACGAGTTTCACCGCATCCTGTTCGGCGGCGCGCGCCGCCTTGAGATCGCGCTCGCTCGCCGAACGGATGCGCTTGATCTCGGCGTCGATCGCCGCCTGCACCGATTGCACTTGCGCGCGCGTCGTCAGATAACTCGGATGGCGAGGCCCGAGCGTCGACAGTTCGTAGGCCTCGTCGCGCGCCAGCGCCGCCTGGTCGGCGCGCAGCTTCTCGATCACCGGCGATTGCAGCGCCTCGCCGACTCCTTCGCCGCCGGCGGAGGAGGCGAGCGCCGCCTTGACCTGGTCGTAGGACGCGTCGATCTCGGCGCGCTTGCCGCGCGCCACGACCAGTGCGTCGTTGGCGTCCTTGAGCTGCTGCTCGGGCGAGATGCGGCCGTCGGCGAGGACGATGGAATTGGCCTCACGATAGGCCTGGGCGCGCTTCTCGGCGTCTTCGACGCGCGGCTGCAGCTCCGCGATGCGCGCGTCGAGCCACGCCGATTGTTTGGCGACGATCTGGTCGCTCAGCGACGCCTGTTCGGCGAAGAAAGCGTCGGCGAGTCCCTGCGCGAGGCGCTCGGCCTCGGCGGGCGTGGCGGCGCGCACCTCGACGTCGACGATATAGTTGCGCTCGCTGCGCTTGACCGAGACGCGCTCGCCGAGCGCGGCCACCACGGCCTCGAGCCGCGCGTCGGGGTCGTCGGCTGGCGCGCGCCATAGACTGGTCAGGCTGCCGACCAGCTGTCCGACCAGGCCGGGCCGGAATTCGGGATCGTCGGCGAGGTCCTGCTTTTTGGCGAGGCGGCTGAGAACCGCGCGCGACGTGAGAACGCTCATCTCGCTCTCGACCAGCGCGACGTCGGGGTTCTGCGGCATCGGCTGGACGTCGACGCCGACCGGCACGCGCTCGCGCGGGTCGACGAAGATCGACATGGTCGCGGCGTAACGGGCCGGCGCCAGTGCGACATAGGCGAGCGCGAGCGCGCCGGCGATCGCCAGGCAGGGCAGCAGCAGACGCCGCCGCCGCACGGCGATGCGAACGAGCTCGCCGACGTCGACCGTCGGCGAAGCGTCGCCGTCGCCGGCGTCGGCGCCCGCCGGGCCGGCTCGCCGGGGCGGAGGAGCGGTCCTGGCGGTCATCGAACGCGCTGACTTTCTCGAGAAAGCGACGCGCTTGACGCCGCTTTCGGACTGCCGTCGAAGGTAAAGCGCCATGGTTACCAAACGATTAGTCCAGCATGGGCTGCGTTTACCGAGACGGGCGGGGCGCCCGCCGCGGCGCGGCGGCGAAGGCGGCGGCCATCGCCTCGCCGAGCGGCTTGATCTGCAGGTCGCGGTCGAACGGGAGCGGCCGCGGCGCGCGGCGGCTGATCTCGCGGTACCAGGTGTAGCGATCCGACAATTGCCAGGCGACGACCGTGTCGACCGCCGGAACGGCAAGGACGGCGTTAAGGAATCGCGCCCCGACCGCGGCGACGGCGCCGTCGCGCGCGGCGACATCGTTGGGGAAGGGGGAATCGTCGACGTCGAATTCGGTGATCGAGACGGCGAGGCCGCGCTCGGCGAAGCCGGCGACATAGCCGGCGAAGGCGGAATAGTCGGCCGGCCACTGCGGCTTCAGGTGGCTCTGCAGGCCGATCGCGTCGACCGGCGCGCCGGCGTCGAGCAGGCGTTCGACGAGGCCTCTCAGCAGCGGCCGGATCGAGCGGCCCCATTCATAATCGTTGTCGCACTGCGCCTCATTGAGCGCGAGCCGCGCGGTCTTGTCGATCGCGCGGACGCGGCGGAACGCGCGTTCGACATAGGACGGACCCATCGCCGCGAACCACGGCCCGTCGCGCCATCCGCCTGGTTTGCCGTCCATCGGCCAGAATGGCTCGTTGACGACGTCCCAGGCGTGAAGGCGGCCGGCGTAGCGCTCGACCACGCGGTCGATGTGGGCGTCGAAGACGCGCTCGACCTCGGGCGCGGACAGGCGCTTCAGCCAATCGGGGACACGGTCGTTCCAGATCAAGGTATGGCCGCGCAGGAGCTTGTCGTTGTCGGCGGCGAAACGGACGATTGCGTCGGCGTAGGAGAAATCGAAGCGGTCCGGCGCCGGCCGCAGCCAGTCGAATTTCAGCGCGACGTCGGTCGTCAGGATGCGGGTCTGCCGGCGGTAGAGCTCGGCGTAGGCGGGGTCGTCGAACGCCTCCTGGCCGATCGAGGCGCCGAAGAGAAGCCCGCTGGCGGCCGCGGCCTCGCCGAGGCTGGCGGGGGCTGGCGCGCCGCGGACGAGGCGCGGCGCGGCGGCAGCCGCAACGCCGGCGAGGAGCGCGCGGCGGCTGATCATCGTGCGAAGCCGTCGAGCCAGGCGGCGCGCGCGCGCGGTCCCGCCGCGTCGATCGCCGCAAAGCGCCCGCTCAGGTTGAACGTATGCAGTCCACCTGGCGGCGCATAGCGCCGGACCGGCGTCTGGCGGATGAGGTTCGGCCCCAGCGCGTCGATGCGGCAGAACGTCAGGCCCGCGCCATAGCCGGCGCGGCAATCCTGCGCCGGGCGCAGCAGCGCGCCTTCGTGCTCGAAGACGGCGCCCGCCGGCCGCGACGTCGCGGCGTCGATCAGCGCCGGGCCGTCGGAGGCCGGCGTCCACGGCCCGAGCGGGCTCGGCGCGCGGTAGAGCGACAGGCTGTCCCAGCTCGCGCCCGCCGCCTCGCCGCCGGCCGCCGTCAGCCAATATTCGCCATGCCAGGCGATCGGCGTCGCGTCGGCGACCTCGACGCCGCTCAGCAGCACGCGATCGAGCGTCCAACGGGAGGGAAACGATTCGGCGCGATAGAGCTCGAGCGTACGATTTGCGCCGCTCTCCGGCATCATCCAGATCGCGCCGTCGTGGCGGAAGACGAACGGGTAGGAGAGGTGATAGGGCCGCTCCAGCACGGTCTGCGGCGCGCCGAAGTTTCCCGCGTCGTCGAGCGCGACCACGGATATGACGCCTTTGACCGACGCGTATCGGTATTCCTCGCAGAAGACATAAGTCGC
>PLRT01000251.1:3257-13296 GCA_003164915.1 Hyphomicrobiales bacterium
GCCGGACGCCGATGCGCCAGTGGTCGTCGTGCGCGACGAGACGGCGCAGCCGCCGTTCGATCATCCCCGCGAGCGTCGCGGCGGCGAACCGCGCGGGCGCGGGCGGCGGCGATGCGGCTGCGACGCAAGGGGCCGCGACTTCGTCGAGGCCGCGCGCCGCGAGCTGGGCGATCAGCGTCGTCACAGCGTCGGCGACCGCGGCGCGGCCGCAGTTCAGCAGGTCTCTGCGCCGCACCGCCGGCAAGGCCGACGCGTAGACCTGCGGCCCGCCGGCGCCGAAAGCAGCGAGTTCGATTTGCGGCGCGCGGCGGTCGAGCAGCGCCGCGTCGCGCGCCGCATCGCCCGGCGCTCCGTCGTAGAGCGGGACGATCGCGCCCGGCTCGGGTTCGGCCGAACCGGTGAGGTCGCAGACGAGGTCGGCGTCGCCGCCGGTCGGCTGGCTCCACGCGCCGGGTGGCGCGCGATCGAGCGATGCGGGCGGACGCGGTCGCGCGATCAGGTCCTCCAGCGCCTCGACCAGGGCCGTCGAGGGCGGCGGCGCGCCGCGGCGCGCCTGCAGCTCGATCGACACGCGATGGCGCTGGGCGGCGAGCCGCTCGGCGAGCGAACGGTGCCAGCCGAGCAGGCCGCCCTGCGGCAGCAGCAGGCGCACGGCCGTCATCGCCCGTGCTCCCGGCGACGGTTCCGCGCGAGCCCGGAAGGCTCTAGAACAGAGAATCGATGACCACCCCGCTCCTTCGTCCGCGCACGCTGCTGTTCTATGTTCCCGCGCTGCTCGACGGCGGCGCGGAGCGGGTATGGGCGCGGCTCGCCTCCGGGTTCGCCGCGCGCGGCGATTGGGTGACCTTCGCCGTCGATTTCGAAGCGACGCAATCGGAGCGGTTTCTTTCGCGCGACGTGAAGCTGGAAGTTCTGCCGCGCGGCCACTTCGGCTCGACGCGCGCGCTGGCGCGGCTCATCGCCGAGCGCCGCCCCGACGCGAGCCTCTCGGCGCTCGCGGTCGCCGATCTCAAGCACGCGATCGCCGCGACCCTGGCGCAGCGCGGCGACCGCGCCATCCTTGCCTATCACGGCTTCAGCGCCAGCGAGCCGCAGCTGCTCAGCCGCATCGGCTATCGGCTGACGCCGCTGCTGACGCGCCTGACGGCGGCGACCGTCGCGGTGTCGGCGGCGCTGCGTCACGATCTCATCGCCCGCTTCGTCGTTCCCGAGCGGCGCGTGCGCACGATCTATAATCCCGCCGCGCCCGATCCGTTCCCCGATCCGCTGACCGCCGCGGCCCTGGCCGCGCGGCCGAAGACGGTCGTCGCGCTCGGCCGGCTCGTGCCCGACAAGGATTTCGTCACGCTGCTGCGCGCCTTCGCGCAGTTGGGCGACGGGGAAGCGCGGCTCGTCATTCTCGGCGAAGGCCCGGAACGGGCGCGCCTCGCGGCGGAGGCGTTTGCGCTGGGGATTTCCACGCGGGTCGAACTGCCCGGCTTCGTCGCCGACGTCGCGGCGCGGCTCGACGCGGCGCGCGTCTTCGTCCTGTCGTCGCGGCGCGAGGCGTTCGGGCTCGCCTGCGTCGAAGCGCAGGCCCACGGCCTGCCGGTCGTCGCGACCGATTGCGGCGGCCCGACGGAGATCATCGCCGCTCCGGCGCAGGGGACGCTCGTTCCGGTCGGCGACGTCGCGGCGCTGGCGCGCGCCCTCGGCGGGGCGCTCGCCGATCCCGGCGATCCCGCGCCACGCCAGGCGCGGGCGCGCCAATTTTCGCTCGAGGCGGCGCTCGACGGTTACGACGCGCTGATCGGCGAGGTTGTCACGCATGCGCGTTCGCCAGCGGGCGCGTGAGCGACGCGGCGACCGGGACGGCGGCGAGCGTCTCGGCGAGCCGCGCCGCCAGCGCGACGATCGACAGCGTCGGATTGGCCTGGCCCGAAGTCGGGAACACGGCCGAGCCGAGCACATAGAGGTTGGGCGCGTCGAAACAGGCGAGGTCGCCGCCGACCACGCCCTCGCGCCGCGTCGCCCCCATGCGCGCCACGCCGATCTGGTGCGAGCCGTGCGACATCCGTGCGAGCGCCGCATCCGCGCTCGCGGCCTCGCTCTGGCGGTATTCGATCCGGCCGAAGCCCGAGGCGGAGAGCCATTCAGCGAGACGCCGATGGGCGCGCGCGATTCCTTCGGCGTCGGCGCGGCTGAAGCGCAGGTCGACTTTGAGTCGCGGCAGGCCGAGGCGGTCGGCCTCCGCGCTCAGCGTCACCCGGCTGTCCGGATTGGGGATCTGCTCGGCGTGATAGGAAAGCCCGTAGCGGCGCGCGCGGTTCAGCAGGAAATAGCCGGGAATACGCTCGGCGCTGAAATAGCGGTGGCGCGCGAAGCGGGCGAGAAAGGCGACGGTCGCCGGCAGGTCGGCGGCGACATTGCGCGCGTGCGCCAGCCACTCGATCGGCCCGTCGAGATGGCGCGCGCGGATCAGCTCGGGCAACAGCTTCCGCCCGACGATCGGCGTCGACAGTCCGAGCGCGACCGCCGACAGCGCGCCGCTGCGATGGCGCGGGTCGGCGATCGGCGGCGCGACCGGCCAGAAGGCGACGTTCGGCAGATCGAAGCGCGCCATCGTTTCGGCGCTCGGCGTGAAGCGGCGGCGCACGAACGAGCCGCGCCCGTCGCGCTGGAAGTCGAACGCCGCAGCGATGCGGGCGTCGGCGAATACGACGTCGGCGATCTCGCCGATGACGTGGCCCATGTAATAGCGGCCGAGCGGGCCGTCGGCGCCGCCGAACAGAGCCGGCCGGCGGCGCTGCGCGGCGAGCAGCAGCCGAGTCGATTCGAGACCGCCGGCGGCGAGGACGACGCGCTCGGCGGCGAGCCGGATTCGGGCTCCGCCTTCCGTCGCGACGACGACGCCGGTCGCACGGCCGCTCTCGGCGAAGTCGATCGCGACCACGGTTGCGCCGAGGCGGATGTCGATCAGCGGCGAGGCGGCGAGCGTCGCCGCATGCGCCTTGTGGAACTGCGGCCGGTTGCTGGAGCGCTCGACGCGATCGCAGGCGAAGTCGTCGCTCGCGCCGGCGAGCCCCGGCGAAGGGAGCGTGAATACCGCCTCGCCGCAGCCGACATAGCGGCACGCGGCGGCGTAATGGGGCGCGAGTTCGTCGAAGCCGATCGGCCAGCGTGCGCCGCCTGCATAGGGGCGCGCGGCGAAGTCGATCGGATCGAGCGGCATGCTGCGGCCGCCCCACAAGTTGGAAGTCCCGCCGAGGCGGCGCGCGACGGCGACGCGCAGCTCGTCGTGGCGCGCCCGATCGACGATCTCGGCGGCCGAAAGATCCTGCGCCGCGCTCGGCCGGTCGAGCCCGGATTCGAGGACGAGGGTGGGGCGGCCGCGCCGCGCAAGCTCCATCGCCAGCGTCAGGCCGGCCGGTCCCGAGCCGACCACGATCGTGTCGTGCGCGCGCGCGCCGGCGCCGTCGAGGCCCGCCCGGATCATTCCGCCGCCTCCTTGGCCGCCGGCGTGAGCTCGGCGTAGATCGCCGTCATTTCGCGGTAGTAGCGGTCGCGGGTGAAGCGCGTCGTCGCCTGTTCGCGCCCCCTCGCGCCCATCGCCGCGAGCGCCGCGTCGTCCATCGCCAGCACGCGCCGCAGCGTCTCGGCGAGGCCGACGCGGTCGCCGGGCTCGACGAGAAAGCCGTTCTCGCCCGGCGCGACCAGTTCCGGCAGGCCGCCGATGCGCGAGGCGATCACCGGCTTGCCGCGCGCCTGCGCTTCGAGCACGCTCTTCGGCGCGATCTCGTACCATAGCGACGGCAGCGCGACCGCCGTCGCCGCCTCGACCTGCGCCCAAAGCGCGGCGCCCTTGAGATGGCCGGTGAATTGGACGGGGGCGCCCAGCGCGCGCGCCTGGTTCTCCAGGGCGCTCCGCTGCGGGCCGTCGCCGACGACGACCAGCGGCGCGTTCGCCGCGGCGGCGGCGTCGATCAGCAGGTCGACGCCTTTCTCCGGCGACAGCCGGCCGAAATAGAGAATGTGGGGGCCGCGGGCCGCGCGCAAGGCCGCGACGTCGTTCGCCGCGACCGGCGCGTCGTCGGCGCTCTCGAAGAAATTCGGCGTGTAACGCAGCTTGTCGCGCGGGAAGCCGTGCTCGGCGAATTTTTCGACGATGAACCGGCAGGGGCCGACGAAACGCGAAACCGCGCGCTCGAGCGCCCCGCCATGCCATTGCAGCCAGCCGTCGAGCGCATAAAGCGCGTCCATCGCCAACGGCCCTTGCGTGCAGCGGTTGGTCAGGCAGCGCCATTGCTTGCCGCCCTTGCAACTCTCGCAGACGCCGCGCTGCGGCGTGTAGAAGTGATAGGCGGGGCAGATCAGCTTGTAGTCGTGCAGCGTGTAGACGATCGGCACGCCACGCCTTTTCGCCGGCGCGAGGATTGCGTTGGTGAGGTGATGGTAGATGCCGTGGGCGTGGATCACGTCGGGGCGGAAGTCGTCGAGCAGCCGCGCGAATTTTTCGCCCGCCTCGCGCGAATGGAAGAAACGCGGCAGCGACGCGAGGCTGGCGACCCCGCCGCGCGGCGCGAACGGCGCGGGGAAATAGCCGCTCCATTCCGACGGCTCGTTGTCGGGATGGTCGACGGCGAAATCGGCGCAGTCCCAGCCGCGTTCGCGGAACAGCGCGAGATGGTCGAGGTGGACGCCCTCCGCCCCGCCCTTGCGATGACGCCAGCGATGGACCGCGAGCAACCGCATCGCGCCCCCTTCAGCGCTGTCGCGCGCGGCGGCGTTGCGCCGCGCTCACGCCAGCGCCTCGTCGAGCAGGCCGAGCGCCATCGCGCTGGCCGGCCGACGCACGCGCGCGAGATCGGCGGCGCGATGGGCGGCATCGAACATCGAAGCGAGCACGACGCCATCGGGATTGTCGGCGAGCGCGCAGTCGAGCAGCAGTTCGGCGGCGGCGCGGCGGCGATCGGCGGAATAGCCGGCGGCGACAAGGCGGCGGTGGCGTTGCGGCGCGGCGGCGAGCCGCGCGGCGAGCCGCTCGAGTGCGCCGCCGCCGACGCCGAACACCGAATGGCTGACCAGCAGCAGGCCGGCGCCGGCGAGCTCGGCGCCGCCGTATTCGAGATCGGCGACGGCGGTCTGCAAGGCGGAATAGGGCGCGCCCGCCGCCACGGCGGCCCGGCAGGCGTCGAATCCGCCGGCGACGGCGACCGCGCGCGCCTGGCCGCGATCGAGCACGCGCGCGAGCGCCGCCCGCACGTCCTGACGCGCGACGTCGGCGGGATCGGGGTCATGCAGCGCATAGACGTCGACAGTGTCGAGGCCGAGCCGCTTGAGCGATTCGCCGATCGACCGCTCGATCAGGTCCGCAGTCAACGGCAGGTGGCGGTTGCGGGTGGCGGCGAGGCCGCGGAACCCCCGCCGCAGCGACGCGGCGCGCGCGGCGAGCGGCCGGCCGAGCGCATAGGCGAGCCGCATCGCGCCGAGGCGGCGCGGCGGCGCCATGCCGACCTTGGTGACGACGATCGCGCGATCGCGGCGTCCGCGCAGGAAGCGGCCGAGCAGCGCTTCCGCGTGGCCGGCGCCATAGGCCGGCGCGACGTCGAACCAGTTGACGCCAGCGTCGAAGGCGGCTGCGAGCGCATCGAGCCCTGCGGCCGGCGCGACCCGCGAACCGAGCGAAGCGCAGCCGAAGCCGAGCCGGGACGGAGCGATCGGCAGCGCGGCGAGGGCGGCGCCGATCATCGCCGCTCCTCGGCCGGGACGGCCTCGAGGCCGAGTCCGAGCAGCAGGAAGACATAGACGCAGGCGATGTAGCGGGTCGCGAGCCGCCGCGGCTCGCCGGCGAGCCGCCACAGCCATTCGAGGCCGCTGTTGCGCATCCACGCCGGCGCGCGGCGAGCGCGGCCGGCGATGAAGTCGAGCGCCGCGCCGACGCAGAGGAAGCCAACCGAAGGACAATGAGCGGCCAGCGCGTCGGCGAGCAGTTCCTGCTTCGGCGCGCCCAGCGAGACGAGGCACAGCCGCGCGCCGCTGGCGCGGATGCGCGCCGCCACGGCGAGTCGGTCGAAACGGGGGTCGCCGACGGCGACGTCGGGCGTCTCGGCGCCGGCGATGACGAGGTCGGGCGCGCGCCGCTTGAGCTGGGCGATCGCGTCGGCCTGCGAACGCGGCCCTGGGCCGATCAGATAGACGGAGAAGCCGCGTTCGGCCGCCGCTTCGAGCAGCGGTTCGACGAGATCGGCGCCGGTGGCGCGCTCGAAGGCGCGGCGGCCGGCGGCGCGATTGGCGAGCCAGACGATCGGCCAACCGTCCGCGCAGACGAACGTCGCGCGCCGGTAGGCGGCGCGAAACGCCGCGCCGCCGCGCAGTTTGGCGACGTGGTCGAGATTGAGCGTATAGAAAGTGAAGCCTTTGCCTTGCGCAGCGGAATTGATCGCCAGGGCGATCGCCTGGTCGACCGTGGCGACGTTAAGCCCGAAGCCTGCGACGCGCGCGTGTCGCAGGGGGATGATCGCCGCCGGTAGAACGCTGCCGCTCATCGGGTCCCGTCACGCTCGCAACGCGCCCCTTGGCGGGGCTGGGCTCCTTCCCTACCGGCTTCGTTCTCATTCGTCTCAAATCGCTACAATTAGGGTTACCCGGCGATTCAGCCTCGGTTAACCATGTTCGGGCGCGCAAGCGAGGCTGCGCCGCCTGCGCGCCGTCGGGCGCAGCGGCGCGGCATCGCGGCTATTTGAACGCCGACGAGACTTCCATGTAGCTGGCGTTGACCTGCGTGCCCACGAAGCTCACCGCGGCGACGATCGCCAGCGCGACGCAGGTGGCGAGCAAGGCGTATTCGACCGACGTCGCCCCCGCGCGCGAACGGCGGAACTGGGCGATGAGTTGGAACATGCGGCCCCCGATAGGGGCTAGCGAGGCCTGCTTGCCGCGTTTTGCTCCCCGCGGGCAAGCTAACGGACGCCGGTTACGCCGAACTTAAGGGAGCTTGCGCAACGTCGCCCGCACTTCCTTTAGGTCCAGCGACCCAACGCCGCAGCCGCGCGTCGCGCTTCGCGCCGCGCCTGCCAGCGCCGGCGGATCGGCCAGGCGCAGACATGCGTTCCGCCCCAGCCGATCAACAACGCCAGCGCCCCGACCAGCAGCGCCTCGGAAGTGACGGGAACCGCCGGCTCGAAATTCTGCAACGTGTCGTCGCCGATCGCCGGATCGAAGTCGACCGCCATCGCCCCGATCCGTTGCAACGGCCCCGCGTTCCGCATCGCGTCGAGCGCGTTCTGCAACTTGCCGCGCCGCGCGATGTCGCCTTCGATCGCGACGCCGCGCGCCTGGGCGAGCGGGTCGGGATTGCCTTCCAAACGGGCGATCGCCTCGATCGGGGTGATCGACTGCTTCGCCGCGTCGGCGCCGAAAGCCGCGACGACCCGCGTGAGCTCGTCGAGCGCGCCGCCGAGCCGCTGGCGATATTGCTGGCTGAACTCCGGGACCTGTGCGCCGATCAGCGCGAACAGCAACCCAATCGCCGTCGCAAGGCGTCGCGTGAACATCGATGCCCGGCTCTCCACCTGCGCCGCTAAAGCGAGCCTANNCGGGCGAAAGTCATTCGTCGTCATTGACGGCGCGGCGGCGATTGGCCTGAATGCGCTTCAGATCGCCGTCGATCCGCCAACGCCGTTGATGCGATGAACGATGCCCCCGTCGCCGCGCCGTCGAAGCGCTGGCCCCTGTTGCGCTCTTTCGCCGGGTGGCGGCCGCGCGACCTCGGCCCCGACGCCGTCGCCGGCCTGACGCTCGCCGCCATCGCCGTCCCCGAACAGATGGCGACGGCGCGGCTCGCCGGTTTCCCGCCGGAGGCCGGCTTCGTCGCGCTGCTCGCCGGCGCGGTCGGCTTCGCCGTCTTCGGGGCGTCGCGGCTGGTGTCGGTGGGCGCCGATTCGACCATCGCGCCGATCTTCGCCGGCGCCCTGGCGCTGCTGGCGACCGCCGGCTCGCCCCATTACGCCGGCGACGCGGCGGCGCTGGCGCTCGGGGTCGGGCTGGCGCTCGCGCTCGGCGGCGCCTTGGGCCTCGGCTTCATCGCCGATCTGCTGTCGATCCCGGTGACGACCGGCTTCCTCGCCGGCATCGCCGGGCACATCCTCGTCAGCCAGGCGCCGGCGCTGCTCGGCGTCGCGCCGCCGAGTGGGCCGCTGGTCGCCCAGGTCGTCGCGCTCGTCGCGGGCGTCGGCGCGACCAATCTGCCGACGCTCGCCCTCGGGCTTCTCGTACTGGCCTTGATGTTGATCGGCGAACGGCTGAGCCCGCGTTTTCCCGGTGCGCTGCTCGGTCTCGCGCTCGCCGCGATCGCGGTCGTCGCCTTCGGGCTCGAGCGGCGCGGCGTAGCGACGCTCGGCGCGCTCAGCGTGGCGGCGCCGCGGCTCGGCTGGCCCGACGTCGGTCTCGCCGACCTGCCGCAGCTTGCCCCGCTGGCGATCATCGTCGCGCTGGTCGTCATGGTGCAGACCGCGGCGACGACGCGCAGCTTCGTTTCCGATCCGGCGGTCGGCCCCGATGTCGGCCGCGATTTCATCGGCCTCGGCGCCGCCAATCTGCTGTCGGGCTTTCTCGGCGCCTTCCCGCTCAACGCCAGCCCGCCGCGCACAGCGGTCGTTTCAGAGACCGGCGGCGTCTCGCAGTTCGGCGCGCTGATCTGCGCCGGCCTCGCGCTCGCGCTGGCGGCGTTCGGCGGCGGGCTGCTCGCCCATGTGCCGCACGCGGCGCTCGCCGGCGTGCTGCTGTTCATCGCCCAGCGCATCTTTCGGGTTGGAACGATGATCGACGTGTGGCGGCGCAGCAGCGCCGAATTCGCGCTCGTCGTCGCGACCATGCTCGCGTTGCTCGTTCTGCCGATCCAGCAGGGCGTCGCCATCGGCGTCATCCTGTCGCTGCTGCACGGCGTGTGGACGACGACGCGCGCGGGCCTGGTCGAGTTCGAACGCATCCCTGGCACGTCGATCTGGTGGCCGGCGAGCGCGCTGCAGCGCAGCGAGCGCGCGCCGGGCGTGCGCGTCCTCGGCATGCAGGCGCCGCTCTCCTTCCTCAACGCCTATGCGATCCAGTCCGAGATCGAGGCGTATCGCGCCGCCGACGTGCGGCTGCTGGTGATCGAGGCCAACGCGGTGGTCGAGATCGACTACACCGGCGCAACGGTGCTCGCCGCGCTGGTGCGGCGGCTGCGCGCCGGAGGGGTGGACGTCGCCTTCGCGCGGCTCGAATCGCTGCGCGCGCAGCGGAGCTTCGCGCGCCAGGGCCTCGAGGCGCTGGTCGGCCGCGACCACCTCTTCCACAGCGTCGAAGAGGCGGTGCAGACGTTGCAGGCCGGCAAACGCGGCTGAAGCGATCGTCATTGTTCGGTCACCGTCGGCGGGAATGCTCGGGAGCCATCGACGAAGGAGCTGTGGAATGACGAAAACACGGGCGATCGCCGCTCTGGCCGCGCTGCTGGCGGCCGGCGCGCCGGCTGCGGGACAGGAAGCGGCCAAGCCGGGGCTCGACCGCATCGGCCACATCATCGTTCTCTATCTCGAGAACCGCAGCTTCGATCAGCTTTACGGCCTGTTTCCCGGAGCCGACGGCCTCGCCCAGGCCAGCGGCGCGGCGCCCCAGGTCGATCGCGAGGGCAAACGCTACGACAAGCTGCCGCCGGCGCTCGACACCAACCGCAAAGGCGCTCCGACCGACGCGCGCTTCCCCGCCGCGCCCGACAACGGGCCGATCGAGGCCGATTCGCTGGTCAAGCTCAGCGAAACGACCGGCGATCTCGTCCACCGCTTCTACCAGGAGCAGTTGCAGATCGACGGCGGCAAGATGGACAAGTTCGTCGCCTGGTCGGACGCCGGCTCGCTGGTGATGAGCGTCTACGACGGCTCAAAGATGCCGCTGTGGCGCTACGCCAAGGATTACACGCTGATGGACCATTTCCATCATGCCGCGTTCGGCGGCTCGTTCCTCAATCACCTGTTCCTGATCTGCGCCTGCGCGCCGCGCTACCCCGACGCGCCCGCGCCGCTGGTCG
>PLRT01000251.1:13309-19034 GCA_003164915.1 Hyphomicrobiales bacterium
GCGCCGACCATCGGCGACCGGCTGAACGAAAAGGGGATCGACTGGGCGTGGTATTCGGGCGGCTGGGACGAAGCGGCGGCCGGCCATCCCGGACCGCAATTCCAGTTCCATCATCAGGCGTTCGCCTTCTTCGCCGACACGGCTCTCGGCACGCCCGGCGCCAAGGCGCACCTCAAGGACGAGTCCGATTTCATCGCCGGGATCGAGAAGGGCGATCTGCCGCCGGTCGTCTTCTTCAAGCCGAGCGGCGAGGACAACGAGCACCCCGGTTATTCGACGGTGCTGGCCGGCGAATACCACACGGCGCTGCTGATCGATCTCATCCAGCGCAGCCCGCTGTGGAAGGACAGCGTGGTGATCGTCACCTACGACGAGAACGGCGGCCTGTGGGATCACGTCGCGCCACCAGGGGTGGACCGCTGGGGTCCGGGAACGCGCGTGCCGACCTTGCTGATCTCGCCCTTCGCCAAGCGCGGGCTGGTCGACCACACGGTGATGGACACGACGGCGATTTTGAAGCTGATCGAAACCCGCTATGGTCTGGCGCCGCTCGCCTCCCGCGACGCGGCGAGCCCCGACATGACCGAGGCGCTCGATCTGCAGCAGTAGGGTTCTGGCGTGAGCGAAGTCCCCATCGGCGTCGTCACCGTCTCCGACCGCGCCGCGGCCGGGGTCTACGAGGACAAGGGCGGACCCGGGATCGAGACGGCGCTGAAGGCGATCCTGGCGACGCCCTGGCGCCCGGTGCGGCGGCTGGTTCCCGACTCGCGCGAGACGATCGCGGCGGCGCTGCGCGAGCTCGCCGACGTCGAGCGCTGCTCGCTGATTCTCGTCACCGGCGGCACCGGCCCGGGTCCGCGCGACGTGACCCCCGAGGCGACCGCCGACGTCTGCGACCGCATCATGCCCGGCTTCGGCGAGGCGATGCGCGCCCGCAGCCTGCTCGAGGTGCCCACGGCGATCCTGTCGCGTCAGATCGCCGGGCTGCGCGGTCGCAGCCTGATCGTCAACCTGCCCGGGCGGCCGGCGGCGATTCGCGTCTGCCTTGACGCGGTCTTCCCGGCGATCCCCTATTGCCTCGACCTCGCCGGCGGCGATCGGCTGGAAACAAATTCGGAAATTTGCCAAACGTTTAGGCCAAAAGCCTAGACGCCAGACGCCGCAATTGATCCGGATCAGGTTCGGATCGTTTCGGCGCCCTACTTTAGTGGCGTTGACAACGGAAGGGCTCAAGCATGCCGACCGCGGATCCCGTCGTTTCCGCCATCGCAGAGAAGTATCGGAACAATCCGACTTACGTCCTGCAAATCTTGCGCGAAACGCAGGAAGCTCTGGATTGGATTTCACCGGAAACGGTAGAGACAGTCGCGGCGCAACTGAAGATCCCGCGAACGCGGGTGCAGAGCGTGCTGCAATTCTATTCGTTCCTATACGACAAGCCGCGGGGCCGTTACCGAATCCTGTTCGCGGACAACATCACCGACCGCATGGCGGGCAATATCGCGCTGTTCGAGCATATGCTCAGCCGCCTGAAGCTCAAGCGGGGCGAGGTTTCGTCCGACGGTCAGGTGAGCGTCGACCTCACTTCCGACACCGGCATGTGCGACCAGGGGCCGGCGATGCTCGTCAACAACCGCGCCATTCCGCGGCTGACGATGCGACGGATCGACGAGATCTGCGCCTTGGTCAAGGAACGGGTTCCACTCGAGGAATGGCCCGCGGATTACTTCCGCGTCGAGGACAACATCCGTCGGCGCGAGACTTTGCTGACGTCGATCGCACCCGGCGTCGCGCTCGACGCGGCGATCGCGCGCGGCCGGCAAGGGATGCTCGACGAGATCAAGCGCTCCAACGTGCGCGGGCGCGGCGGCGCCGGCTTCCCGATGGGGACGAAATGGGAAGGCGCGCGCAACGCGCCCGGCGCCGAGCGCTACATCGTCTGCAACGCCGACGAGGGCGAGCCCGGCACCTTCAAGGATCGCGTGCTGTTGAACTCCTTCTCGGTCCGGGTGCTCGAGGGCATGGCGATCGCCGGCTACGCTACCGGCGCCACCAAGGGCTTCATCTATCTGCGCGGCGAGTACAAGCACCTGCAGGCCAAACTGCAGCGCGAGATCGACGAGATGCGCGCGAGCGGGCGGCTCGGCGCCTCGATCCGCGGCGCTCCGGGTTTCGACTTCGACATCGAGATCCACATGGGCGCCGGCGGCTACATCTGCGGCGAAGGCACGGCGATGGTCGAATCGCTCGAGGGCAAGCCGGGCCGACCGCGCGTCAGGCCGCCGTCGATGGTGCAGGTCGGCTACCGCGGCAAGCCGACGGTGGTCGACAACGTCGAATCGCTCGCCCATGCGACCGAGATCGCCGTCGAAGGCGGCGCACACTTCGCCAAGCGCGGCACGCGTTTTTCGACCGGCACCAAGCTGCTGTCGATCTCCGGCGACTGCGAACGGCCGGGCGTCTACGAGTATCAGTTCGGCGTGACCATCGGCCGGGTGCTCGAGGATTGCGGCGCGAAGGCGATCAGCGCGGTCCAGATCGGCGGCGCGTCCGGCGTGCTGCTGACGCCCGACGACTTCAGCCGTCGCATCGCTTTCGAGGACGTGCCGACCGCCGGGGCTTTCATGGTGTTCGGCCCCGATCGCGACATCTTCGAAGTCGCGCGCAACTTCGCGCAGTTCTTCGCCCACGAAAGCTGCGGTTTCTGCACCCCCTGTCGGGTGGGCACGACGGTCCAGCGCAACATCATGGAGAAGATCGCCGAAGGGCGCGGGTCGCGCTACGAGATCAACGAACTGAAGCGCGTGGTCGCCTTCATGCAACGCACCAGCCATTGCGGCCTCGGGGAGACGGCTGGCAACGCGGTGCGCGACGCGCTCAGCAAGTTCCGCCCGGCGTTCGAGCGGCGGCTGCGGGCGAAGGACTTCGAGCCGGCGATCGACCTCGAGCGCGCGCTCGAGCCGGCGCGCCGGATTACCGGGCGCGATGACGCCGAGGCGCATCTCGAGACGGAAAGCTGATTGACATGGCCGAGACGACATTCACCATCGACGAAATGCCGATCCCGTTCACTCCCGGGCAGACGATCCTGGAGGCGGCGAAGGCGGCGGGCATCTACATCCCGCATCTCTGCTACCACCCCGAGTTGAAGGCGCACGGCGGCTGCAAGATGTGCACCGTGCTGGTCAACGGGCGACCGCAGACCGCCTGCACGCAGAAGGCGGCGGCCGGTCAGGAAGTCGACGTCGACACGCCCGAGCTCAACGCGATGCGCCGCACCCTGGTGCAGATGCTGTTCATCGAGGGCAATCACTTCTGTCCCGGCTGCGAGAAGAGCGGCGCCTGCCAGCTTCAGGCGCTGGGTTACGAGTACGAAATGCTGACGCCGCATTTCGTCGAGCTCTATCCCGAGCGCAAGGTCGATGCGTCGCATCCCGACGTGCTGATCGAGTTCAACCGTTGTGTTCTCTGCGAACTTTGCGTGCGCGCCAGCCGCGACATCGACCACAAGGAAGTGTTCGGGATCGCCGGGCGGGGGCGCGACGCCCATCTGGTCGTCAATTCCCCGACCGGCAAGCTCGGCGACAGCGCGCTTGCGGTCACCGACCGCGCCGTCCAGGTTTGCCCGGTGGGCGCGATCATCGTCAAGCGGGTCGGTTTCGCCGCCGCTCCGATCGGCGAGCGCATCTACGACAAGAGCCCGATCAGCGCCGAGGTCGACGTTAACGAAAGTTCGGAAGCCCGATGAGCACAGCAGGACAGGAAAAGGTCAAGGTTCGGCTGGCGACGACGTCGCTCGCCGGCTGTTTCGGCTGCCACATGTCGTTCCTCGACATCGACGAACGCCTGTTCGAGCTCGCCGAGATCGCCGAGTTCGACCGCTCGCCGCTGACCGACATCAAGCATTGCGGCCCGTGCGACATCGCGCTGATCGAGGGCGGGGTGTGCAACACCGACAATGTCCACGTCGTGCGCGAATTGCGCGCCAACGCCAAGATCCTGGTCGCGGTCGGCGCCTGTGCGATCAACGGCGGCCTGCCGGCCTTGCGCAACAAGCTCGACGTCAACGCCATCCTGACCCAGGTCTATCGCGACCCGAAGACCGGCGAGCCCTGCGTGCCGAATTCGCCCGAGCTGCCGCTGCCGCTCGACATGGTCTATCCCGTCAACGAGATCGTCCGGGTCGACTACAGCCTGCCCGGCTGCCCGCCGTCGGGCGACGCGATCTGGAAGTTTCTCACCGACCTCATCCTCGGGCGCATGCCGCGTCTCGATTACAGTCTCCTGAATTACGATTGAGGGCCGCCCGATGCTGAATCTCGAAACCGCGGAATCGCCGCACAAGCTGCGTCGCGTCGCCATCGAACCGGTGTCCCGCGTCGAAGGGCACGGCAAGGTGACGATCCTGCTCGACGAAGAGAATCGCGTCCATCAGGTCCGCCTCCATATCGTCGAGTTTCGTGGCTTCGAGGTCTTCATCGAAGGCCGGCCGTATTGGGAGGTGCCGGTCACGGTGCAGCGCCTGTGCGGCATCTGCCCGGTCAGCCACCACCTCGCCGCCGCCAAGGCGATGGACCTCGTCGCCGGCTACGGCCCGCTGACTTCGACCGCCGAGAAGCTGCGTCGGCTGCTTCACTACGGGCAGCTCGTCCAGTCGCACGCGCTGCATTTCTTCTATCTCGCCTCGCCCGACCTGCTGTTCGGCTTCGACAGCGAAGTCGGCAAGCGCAACATCGTCGGCGTCGCAGCGGCCTTCCCCGATCTCGCCAAGCGCGGCGTGATGACGCGCAAGTGGGGCCAGGAGATCATCCGCCACATCGTCGGCAAGCGCATTCACGGCACCGGCTGCATCCCCGGCGGCATGAACAAGCCGCTGCATGTCGACGAGCGCGACGCATTGCGGCGCGATGTCGACGAGATCGTCGCCTGGGCGCGCGAGTCGGTCGATCTGGTCGCGTCGCTGCACGAGACCAATCCCGACTTCTACAAGCGTTTCGGCGAGGCGCCCTCCAACATGATGGGCCTCGTCAACGCGGCCGGCGAAACCGACTACTACCACGGCGGCTTGCGCGCCGTGGACGCCGACGGCGCGCCGATCTTCGACCACGTCGACTACACGACCTACCAGGACGTCCTCCAGGAAGAGACCAAGCCCTGGACCTACATGAAGTTCCCGCACATCAAGGCGCTGGGGGCGGAAAACGGCTCGTATCGCGTCGGCCCGCTGGCGCGCGTGCAAGTCGCCGATCGCCTGTCGACCCCGCTCGCCGAGGACCAACGTCGCAAGTTCGTCGCGATCGGACAGGGCAAGCCGCTGCATGGCGCGCTGATGTTCCACTGGGCGCGGATGATCGAGATGCTCAACGCCGCCGAAATGGCGCGCGATCTCCTGCACGACCGGGAAATTGTCGGAACCGACCTGATGGCCGACAAGGGCCCGGCGCGCGGCGAAGGCGTCGGCGTGATCGAGGCGCCGCGCGGCACCCTGTTCCACCACTACCGCGTCGGCAAGGACGACCTCGTCACCTATTGCAATCTCATCGTCTCGACCACCAACAACAATCAGGCGATGAACGAGTCGATTCGCGCCGTCGCGGCGCGCTACCTCACCGGCCGCGAGGTGACCGAGGGGCTGCTCAACCACATCGAGGTGGCGATCCGCGCCTACGACCCGTGCCTCAGCTGCGCAACTCATGCGCTCGGCCAGATGCCGCTCGAAGTCGAC
>PLRT01000251.1:19069-19195 GCA_003164915.1 Hyphomicrobiales bacterium
GCGCCTTGTTCATCGACGCCGGCAACGGCACGCCGGCCCCCTACGCCTTTTCGCGTCTCGCGCCCAAGCGCGACGCGACCCATTCGACCCATGCGCTGTCTCCCGAAGCGGTGCTCGACGTTTACC
>PLRT01000282.1 GCA_003164915.1 Hyphomicrobiales bacterium
CGGTGACGATGACGTCGAACTGCTTGGGCCAGCGCACAAGCTGCATGCCGAGCGCGTCGGCGAGCTGATGCTCGAGCTCGACGTCGGCGAATTCGCGCTTGTGCAGAGCGACGACGACTTCCTTCCACAGCACGCCCGACTTCATCACGTTGTGCTTCTCGGAGGAGGTCACCTTGTTGCGCCGCTTGCGCGCCAGATCGAAGGCGACGCGGGCGATGCGCTCGATCTCGAACGTGTCGTAAACCTGGGTGTCGATCGCGCGCTTCTGGCCATTGCCGAGATCGAGGATCTGCTTCGGCTCGCCGAAATAGACGCCGCCGGTCAGCTCGCGCACGATCATGATGTCGAGCCCCTCGACGACCTCGCGCTTCAGCGACGAGGCGTCGGCGAGCGCCGGATAGCAGATCGCCGGGCGCAGATTGGCGTAGAGCCCGAGGTCCTTGCGCAGGCGCAGCAGGCCCGCCTCCGGCCGGGCTTCATAGGGGACGTTCGCCCATTTTGGCCCGCCGACCGCGGCGAGCAGCACCGCGTCGGCGGCCTGCGCGCGCGCCATGTCGGCTTCCGAGATCGCCGCGCCGTGCGCGTCGTAGGCGCAGCCGCCGACCAGACCCTTTTCGGTCTCGAAACGCGCCAGGCCGAGCCGCGCGCAGGCGCTCGCGACCTTTTCGACTTCGGCCATGACTTCGGGGCCGATGCCGTCGCCGGGGAGAAGGAAAAGCTTGAAGGTCGCCATCGCGCGCTGTCGCCTTGTTGGGAATGCGACGCTTGCTAGACGATTTCGCCGCCGGGGAAAAGCGGCGCGGGGAAAAATGACGGCGGGCAGGTCTCCCCGTCCTTCGAGACGCCCGCTGGCGGAAGCTCCTCAGGATGAGGAGAAAGGGGAGATCCTGCGAGGCGTCGCACAGAGCCCTCACCGTGAGGCGCCCGCGAAGCGGGCGTCTCGAACGGCGAGGGCGGGGCGAGGGCGTCGCGAAAATATGATAGACCGTCGGCGAAGCGAGGCGCGCGCAAGGGCGAAGCGGTGACGACGATCAGCAACATGACGGCCGACGCCTTCGTCAAGCGGCCGCCGCGCGACATGCGCTTCTTTCTCGTCCACGGCTCCGACGAAGGACTTGTCCGCGAGCGCGCCAAGGCGCTGGTCGGCGCGGCGCTGCAGGGCGACGCGGATCCGCTGCGGCTGACCCGACTCGACGGCGACGCTGTGGCGCGCGATCCCGGCGCGCTCGCCGATGAAGCTTATGCGGTGGCGATGTTCGGCGGCGCGCGCGCGGTGTGGATCGAAGCGCAGGCGCGCGACTTGCTGCCAGCGCTGACGCCCCTGTTCGCAAGGCCGCCGGTCGATTGCACGATCGTCGTCGAAGCGGGCTCGCTGAAGCGCGGAACCGCCTTGCGCAGCGCGTTCGAGAAGGCCGAGGGCGCCGCGTCGATCGAATGCTATCCCGACGACAAGCGCACGCTCGGGCCGCTGATCGAAGCCGAGGCGCGCGCGGCGGGCATGACGATCGCGCCGGAAGCGCGCGACTACCTCGTCGGCCTGCTGGGATCCGATCGCGGCGCCACGCGCAGCGAAATCGCCAAGCTGACGCTCTACGCGCGCGGCCAATCGCGCATTGAGATCGACGACGTCGAAGCGATCGTCGCCGACGCCGCGCCCTCGACGCTCGACGCGACGATCGACGCCGCGCTGCTGGGCGACGTCGCCGGCGTGGAGGCGGGAGCGGGGCGCTTTTTCGCCGACGGCGGCGACGCCGGGTTTCTCGTCATGCGGCTTGCCCAGCGGCTGACGCTGCTGCGTCGGCTGCGGCTCGAAATGGAGACGGGCAAGAACTTCGACGGCGTGGCGCAGGCGATGGGCCTGCGCATGGCGCCGGCGAGCCGCGCCGCCCTGGCCAAGCAGGCCGAGCGATGGTCTGGAGCGGCGGCGGCGCGACGCCTGGCGGCGGTGGCGACGCTGAGCGGGCGAGTGCGGCGCAATCCGCGGCTCGCCGGGGCGCTGGCGCAGCGCGCGCTGTGGGCGATCGCCACCGGCTTGCGGTCGCAGCGGCAAGTACAACGAAACGAAGACGTGTAATAACTATCGCGTCAGACGGCGGCAGAGATCGTCGAGCTGGTCGAAATCGTTGAAGGCGACCCTGAGTTCGCCGGCGCCGGCGGAATGGCGGATCGTCACCTGCGTGCCGAGGGCGAGGCCGAGCTTCTGCTCGAGCGCGCGCGTGTCGGCGTCGAGCGGCGCGGTCGGCTTGCGGCCGCCACGGTGCGGCGCACCGGCGGCGCGCTCGGCCAGCCGCTCGACCTCGCGCACGCTCAAGCCCCGCGCGACAATGCGGTCGGCGACGGCGTCGGGATCCGGAAGCGTGAGCAGCGCGCGCGCGTGTCCCGCCGAGATCTTGCCGGCGGCGAGCAATTCGCGGCTGTGGTCCGGCAGGCTCATCAGCCGCAGGGTGTTGGCGACGTGGCTGCGGCTCTTGCCGACGATGCGCGCAACGTCGGCCTGCGAATAACTGTAGTCGGCGGCGAGTTGAGCGTACCCCTGCGCCTCCTCGAGCGCGTTCAGGTCGGCGCGCTGCACGTTCTCGACGATCGCCAGCTCGAGCGCTTCGCGGTCGCCGACGTCGATGACGACGATCGGGATGTCGTGCAGGCCGGCGCGTTGCGCGGCTCGCCAGCGCCGCTCGCCGGCGATGATCTCGTAGGCGTCGGCGATGCGCGGGACGGGCCGCACGATCACCGGCTGGATGACGCCGCGCTCGCGGATCGAGGCGGCGAGTTCGTCGAGTTCGTCGTCGCGGAAGGACTTGCGCGGATTGCGCGGGTTGGGGCGCAGGAACTCGATCGGCGCCTTGCGCGGCGCGCCGCGACCGGCGGAAGGCTCCTCGCCCGCGTCGCCGATCAAAGCGGCGAGGCCGCGGCCGAGGCGGGGACGGTGATCGGCGTGGCGGGCGGCTTCGTCGGCCATTGCAGTCTCCATCGGGCGGCGCGCGCGTCAGGCGGCGCGCCAGCGGCCTTCGCGTTGAATGACCTCGGAAGCGAGCTTCAGATAGGCCTGACTGCCGGCGCATTTGAGGTCGTAGAGCAGCACCGGCTTGCCGTGCGACGGCGCCTCGGAAACGCGCACGTTGCGCGGAATGACGGTGTCGTAGACCTTCTCGCCCATGAAGGCGCGCACGTCGGCGACGACCTGGCTGGCCAGCGAATTGCGCGGATCGAACATCGTCAGCACGATGCCGTGGATGGTGAGGGCCGGGTTGAGCGAGCGGCGCACCTGGTCGACGGTCTTGAGCAATTGCGACAGGCCTTCGAGGGCGAAGAACTCGCATTGCAGCGGCACCAGCACCGCGTCGCTGGCGGCCAGCGCGTTGATCGTCAACAGGTTCAGCGACGGCGGGCAGTCGATCAGCACATAGGTGATCGGCTCGTCGACATTGTCGCGCGCGAAGAAGGCCTTCAGCGCGTTCTTGAGCTTGTAGGATCGGTCGGAATCGCCGGCGATTTCCAGTTCGACGCCGAGCAGGTCCATGGTCGAAGGCGCGATCATCAGCCGCGGCACGGCGGTCGCGGTGACGACTTCGGCGAGCGAGCGTTCGCCCGTCAGCACATCGTAGGTCGAGGCGATGCGCGACTTGCGGTCGATGCCGAGCCCGGTCGAGGCGTTGCCCTGCGGGTCGAGGTCGATGATCAGCGCGCGTTCGCCGATCGCGGCCAGCGCGGTGCCGAGATTGATCGCCGTCGTGGTCTTGCCGACGCCGCCCTTCTGGTTGGCGAGCACGAGAATGCGTGGCGCGACAGCCGGCCTGGCCTCGGCTTCGTCTTCGGGGGTCGGCAGGGCGTCGGTCATGAGCGGGCTTTCAAACGGCGCGCCCGTAGGATGGCCGCGTCCGGGTCGAGCTTGCTGGCGAGGATGTCGATCGTCAGATCGGGCGCGGCGGGAAGGGCCTCGAGCTGGGCTTCGGCCGAGCGTCCGCGCGGGAAAATCCCAACCGCGCCGTGCAGGATCCACACATTGGCCAATTCGACGAGTCGCGGCAAGGGGGCGAAGGCGCGGGCGGTCACCGCGTCCACAGGGAGAAGACTCTCGGGGGCGATCGCCTCGACCCGCTCGGCGTGGATTTCGGCGGGCGCGCCAGTGGCGCGCGCGACCTCGCGCAGGAAGGCGCATTTGCGGCGGTCGCTGTCGATGCAGGCGACGCGCGCGCCCTCGACGTCGGCGAGCAGAATGGCGATGACCATGCCGGGAAAGCCCGCGCCCGAGCCGAGATCGACCCACCGCCTGGCGCCCGGCGCATGCGGCAGGAGCTGCGCCGAATCCGCGACGTGGCGGGTCCAGACCTCGGCGAAGCTCGCCGCGGAGATGAGGTTGGTGACGCGCCGCCAGCGGTCGAGCAGGTCGACATAGATCGCCAGGCGACGCTGCGCCTCGGAGGGAACCGGCACGAGGGCGAGCGCGCGGGCGCGGTCGGCGTCCGGAGAGGGATGTTTCACGTGAAACGGGGCGGTGGACTGAGGAAGACCGCGTTGTCTTGTCGACGCGCCCGGTGGGCGCGTCAGGCCGCGGCCACCGGCCGCGCCACCAGTTTCGCCGCCATTCGGGCGAGAGGAACGCGGGCTACGCATCGGCGCGTTCGCGCGCGCGGCGCCGGGCGTGGGCGGCGATCAGCGCCAGCGCCGCCGGGGTTGCGCCTTCGATGCGGCCGGCCTGGCCGAGGCTGGCGGGTCGCGCGGCGAGGAACTTCGCCCTGAGTTCGTTGGAGAGGCCCGACAGGCGGGCGTAGTCGAGGTCGGCGGGAAGCGCCAGCGCCTCGCTGCGGCGATGGCGTTCGATGTCGGCCTCCTGACGGTCGAGATAGACCGCGTATTTGGCGTCCGCCTCGAGCCGGCGGACGAGCTTGGCCGGGATGTCGGCGAGCTCGGGCCAGACGCGCGCCAGGACGTCGAGGGGGAATTCGGGCTGGGCCGCGAGCTCGAAGGCCGTGCGGCGCACGCCGTCGCGGTTGACGGCGATTCCGGCGGCGGCGAGCGCGGTCGGCGCTGCGCTGGCGGCCTTCATCTGCGCCCGCGCGGCCGCCAGCGCGGCCGTCTCGGCGCGGTGGAAGGCGGCGCGCGCCGCGCCGACGCAGCCGAGCGCGATCCCCCTGTCGGTCAGCCGCTCGCCGGCGTTGTCGGCCCTCAGCGACAGGCGGTATTCGGCGCGCGAGGTGAAGACGCGGTAGGGCTCGGAGACGCCGCGGGTGACGAGGTCGTCGATCATCACGCCAAGATAGGATTCGGCGCGATCGAACGTCGCCGGATCGAGCCCGCCCGCCCGGCGCGCGGCGTTGAGGCCGGCGACCAATCCTTGCGCGCCCGCTTCCTCGTAGCCGGTGGTTCCGTTGATCTGGCCGGCGAAATAGAGGCCGCTGACGCGCCGCGTCTCCAGGCTGGCGTCGAGTTCGCGCGGGTCGACATAGTCGTATTCGATCGCGTAGCCGGGCCGGATGATGCGCGCCTTCTCCAGCCCCGGAATGGTGGCGACCAGCGCCGCCTGCGCCTCGGCTGGCAGCGAGGTCGAAATGCCGTTGGGATAGACGGTCGGGTCGTCGAGCCCCTCCGGCTCGAGGAAGATCTGGTGGCTGTCGCGGTCGGCGAAGCGAACGACTTTGTCCTCGATCGACGGACAATAGCGCGGCCCCCGCCCCGAGATCGCGCCCGAATAGACGCCGGTGCGATGGGCGTTGGCGCGGACGATCGCGTGGCCGGCGAGATTGGTGCGGGTAATGTGGCAGGGAACCTGGGGCGTCGTGATCGCCCCGGTCAGCGCCGAGAACGGCTCGGGCGGATCGTCGCCCGACTGGACCTCGAGCTGCGCCCAGTCGATCGTCGTTCCGTCGAGCCGCGGCGGCGTGCCGGTCTTGAGCCGGCCGAGCGCGAACCCCGCCTGCTCGAGCGAATGGGCGAGCTCGACCGACGGCTTGTCGCCGACCCGGCCGGCCGGCGTGCGCGTCTCGCCGAGATGGATGACGCCCTTGAGGAAGGTTCCCGTGGCGACGACCAACGCCGCGCAGGCGAGCGCCCGACCGTCGCCGAGTTCGAGGCCGCGGATCGCGCCGTCNNAGCTTGCGGTCGGCCTGGGCGCGCGGGCCCTGCACGGCCGGCCCCTTGCGACGGTTGAGGACGCGGAACTGGATGCCGGCCGCGTCGGCGGCGCGACCCATCAGCCCGTCGAGCGCGTCGATCTCGCGCACCAGGTGGCCCTTGCCGAGCCCGCCGATCGCCGGATTGCAGCTCATGACGCCGATCGTTTCGAAGCGCTGGGTGACCAGCGCCGTGCGCGCGCCGACCCGCGCCGCCGCCGCCGCGGCTTCGCAGCCGGCGTGGCCGCCGCCGATGACGATGACGTCGTAGGAATCGGACAAGGGCGACCCTGGCACTAGCGCGTCATGGCCGGGCTTGACCCGGCCATCCAAGTGGGTTCTCGGCAGAGAGAAGCGACGACGCTCTTCGACTCAGCCTGGATGGCCAGGTCAAGCCCGGCCATGACGGAAGTGGGAAGCGCGGGCGCCCTGTGCTGCTGGTCGCTCATTTCCGACTCGCTTGTTTCACGTGAAACAATTCTCACTTCCCGACGCATAGCCGCGTGAAAATTTCGCCGAGTACGTCTTCGACGTCGATCCGGCCGGCGATCCGCTCCAGCGCCCGCGCCGCGAGCCGCAGGTCTTCGGCGACCAGCTCCAGCTCGCCCTGCGCCGGATCGAGCGCCCGCTCGAGCGCCGCAAGCGCGTCGGCATAGGCGACCCGGTGCCGTTCCTGCGCGATCAGCGCCGGCGCCGGCCCGCTCATCTGCTGTGCCGCGACATCGGCGATCGCGTCAAGCAATTGTTCGATTCCCTCGCCCGTCAGGGCCGAAACCGCCATCGCGCCCGCCGGCGCGCCGCCGCCAAGGTCCGCCTTGGTCGCCACCACGATCGCCGGACCGGGACCGGCGAAGCCGGGTGCGATCGAATCGGAAAGCCACAGGGTAAGATCGGCGCGCTCGGCGCGCCTCAGCGCCCGCTCGACGCCCTCGCGCTCGATCGGGTCGTCGGACTCGCGCAGGCCCGCGGTGTCGACCAGCGTAACCGGGAAGCCGCGCAGATCGAGCGAAGCCTCGATCAAGTCGCGCGTCGTGCCGGGGATCGCCGAGACGATCGACACGTCGCGCCGCGCCAGCGCGTTCATCAGCGTCGACTTGCCGACATTGGGCGGCCCGGCGATGACCACCGTGAAGCCCTCGCGCAGCCGTTCGCCCGCCGCCGCGCCGGCGAGCGCCGCGCGCGCCTGGGCCGCGGCGCGGGCGGCGATCGCGCGCGCCTGGTCGAGCGACAGCGCGTCGGAATCCTCGACGTCGGAGAAATCGATCTGCGCTTCGATCAGCGCCATCGCCTCGGCGAGCGAGGCGCGGATCGCCTCGGCGTCGCGGCTCAGCGCGCCCCCGGCGATTCTCAGCGCCTGCAGTCTCTGCGCCTCGGTCTCGGCGTCGACGAGGTCGGCGAGGCCCTCCACCTCGGAAAGATCGAGCTTGCCGTTTTCGAACGCGCGCCAGGCGAATTCGCCCGGCTCGGCGGGCCGCAAACCGGGAAGGCGCGCCAGCGCGACGACGATTCCGGCGATCGTCGCGCGGCCGCCGGTCACCTGCAATTCCGCCATCTCCTCGCCGGTGAAGCTCTTCGGCGCAATGAAGCGCACGACCAGCGCTCGGTCGAGCGCCGCGCCGGTCGCCGGATCGCGGAGCGCCGCCAGCGTCGCGACGCGATCGGCGAAAGCCTTGTCCGGCGCCAGCGCGGCCAGCGCCGCGGCGACGCGCGGGCCCGACAGGCGGACGACGGCGATCGCCGCGCGGCCGGCGCCGGAGGCGGGCGCGAAGATCGTGTCGCGCGAAGCTTGCAGGAAAGGCGCGCCGGCCATGACCGTGAAACCCCGTCCGCGCCGGAGCGGCGCGGCGGCGTCTTCTATCATGCACGCGGCGATTTGCGTCGGCGGCGATTGCGCTCGCCGCGCGGGGAACCCAAATGCCAGAGATCTCCGAGCGCGAGGACTTCATGCTGGTGGACGGAAAGTGGAGCGCGGACTGGCAACCGGTGCAGGCCAAGGACGCCAAGGGCGGTTTCGTCCGCCAGGATTCCCAATTCCGCAATTGGGTGACGCCCGACGGCAAACCAGGCCCGACCGGCGAAGGCGGCTTCGCCGCCGAAGCGGGACGCTACCATCTCTATGTCGCCCTGATCTGCCCGTGGGCGTCGCGCACGCTGATCGCGCGGCGCCTCAAGGGACTCGAAGGAATCGTCAGCGTCGACGTCGTCGAGCCGGCGATGACCGGGCAAGGCTGGCGGTTCGGCGACTATCCCGGTTCGGGCCCCGACGCCGTCAACGGCGCGACCTATCTGCATGAGATCTATACCCGCGCCGATCCGCATTGCAGCGGCCGCGCGACGGTGCCGGTGCTGTGGGACCGCGTCAGGCGGACGATCGTCAACAACGAATCGGCCGACATCGTTCGCATGTTCAACACCGGCTTCGGCGCACTCGCGGACGGCGCGCTCGACCTATATCCATCGGATATTGCTGACGAAATTGATTCGCTCAACGATTGGATGTACGGCGGGCTGAACAACGGCGTCTACCGCGCGGGCTTCGCCACGACCCAGATCGCCTACGAGGACGCGTTCAAGCAGGTGTTCGCCACGCTCGACGCGCTCGAGGATCGGTTCGCCGACGGCCGGCGCTTCCTGTTCGGCGACCGTTTCACCGAGAGCGACATCCGCGCCTTCGTCACGCTCGTGCGCTTCGACCTCGCCTATCACGGCGTGTTCAAATGCAACCGCAAGCGCATCGTCGATTACCCCGCGCTGCAGGCCTATCTCCTGCGCGCGCTTGATTGGCGCGGTCTTCGCGAGACGGTGTCGGTCGACCACATCAAGCGCGGCTATTATTCGATCACGTCGCTCAACCCCAACGGCGTCGTTCCGCTCGGGCCGGACATTCCCGGCTTGACCGACCGCGCCTGAGCGGGACGGCTCTACGGTCCCTTGTTGGGCGGCGTGCAGACCACGTACTGGTCGGTGATGACGTCGCGGTCGCCCTGCTTCTCGTGCTGGAAGTAGAGGTAGCAGATGCTCAGCGCGCCAGTGCGGAAGTCGACGCGGAATACGCCGCCTTCCTGCTCGTGCCGCGTCGCGACGAGCCCGTAATCGCTGGGCTCCTGTTTGGTCGCGCCGTCGCCGCTGCGGTAGCAGACCGTGACGCCGAAAGAGCCCGGCTCGATGTCGGTCTTGCCGGGATTATGCGCGTATTGGCAGGCGATGACGTCGCCGGTCAGCTTGTCGAGCCGGTAGACCAGCGACAGATTGATCTGCGGCGCGGCGAGAAATTCGTATTGCGGCGCGGCCGCCGCCGGCGCGCTCGCCGCGACGACGGCGGCCAGGGCAAGAAGCAAGCGTCGCATCGCCGGACCTCGCGCTCAAAAGCGAATCACTCCAGCGAGTCTAGAGCGGCGCGCGATGCGAGGGAATTGCCGCAACTCCCCCATGGTCGTTTGAGACGCGCCGCCGTCGCGGCGCTGCTCACGATGAGGGGATCGGGAGATAACGGTCGCTTGCGAACCCTATCCGCCAACGGCCCTCATCCTGAGCCGCCCGCAAAGCGGGCGAGTCGAAGGACGAGGGTTTGGGACGCCTCAGGCCGTCAGCACGTCTTTCGACGCGACGGTCGAGTCGGGGTTGAGGCGATAGACCAGCGGCACGCCGGTGGCGAGCTCCATGCTGGGAATGGTCTGCGGCGTCAGGCGGTCGAGCACCATCACCAGCGCCCGCAGGCTGTTGCCGTGGGCGGCGACCAGCACCCGCTTGCCGCCGAGCACCGCCGGCAGGATGTTCTGGCAGTAATAGGGCAGCGCGCGGGCCACCGTGTCCTTGAGGCTTTCGCCGCCGGGCGGCTGGACGTCATAGCTGCGCCGCCACAGATGGACCTGCTCCTCGCCCCACTTCTTGCGCGCGTCGTCCTTGTTGAGCCCGCAGAGGTCGCCGTAGTCGCGCTCGTTGAGCGCCTGGTCGCGCGATTCCGGCAGGCCGGTCTGGCCAAGCTCGGTCAGCATCAGCGCCAGCGTGTGCTGGGCGCGGGTCAGCACCGAGGTGAAGGTCACGTCGAACTGCAGGCCCCGCGCCTTCAACCGCTTGCCCGCGTTCATCGCCTCCTCGACGCCGAGCGGCGTGAGATCGGGGTCGCGCCAGCCGGTGAACAGGTTCTTGAGGTTCCACTCGCTTTGGCCATGGCGCACAAGCACGAGCAGGCGTTCCGATTGCGGCATGAGTCATCTCTCCGGGGCGGGGCGCGGCGTTCAAAGCACGATCCGCCNNGGCGGCAGCGCCATCGTCTCCCGGCGCGCCAGCCGCCGCACGCCGACCGGGCGATAGAGCTGCTTGGTCGCTTCGACGATATGGACGCCGGCGAACGGCATGCCGATCGCTGCGCCGATGCGCTCGATCGCCGGCGCCGAATTGACGAAGAAGCGGCGGCGGAACGGCGGCGCGTAGAGCGCTTCGCCCCAGAAGATCGGCGAAAACTCCGCCTCGCGCATCAGATCGCGCAATTGTGTCTTCGAATAGGGCTGGCCCTGGCCGAAAGGATTGCCGTCGACCCGCGCCCAGACGCCGCGCCGCGACGGCACGACGAACATCGCCCGGCCGCCCGGCGCCAGCACCCGGCCGACCTCCTCCAACACCGTCTCGGGATGCTCGGCGGTTTCCAGGCCGTGAACGAGCAGGGCGCGATCGATCGAGGCGTCGGGCAGCGGCAGCATGTCGAGCGCGACCAGAGCCGAGGCCGAGCGGCCCTCGGCCGGCCAGCGCGTCACCCCGACTTCAGCCGGCATCAGCGCCAGCGTCCTTTGCGCCTCGTCGCGAAACCGCTCGAGCAGCGGCGCGGCGAAACCGAGGCCGAGAATCGCCAGGCCGCGGCAGTCGCTCCAGCGCGCGCGCAGCACCCGGCCGATCAGACGCCGCGCGACATCGCCCAGCGGCGACGCATAGAAAGCAACGAGATCGTTGACGTCGAGCGGCATCGTTGGCTACGGCTGTCGGCAGGCGCGGCGAATGTGAACCTTTCGCCGCCGCGGCGCAAACGCCGCTTCACGGCGGGATACGACGAGGCGGCCATGACGACCTACGTGCGTCAGTTCATCTGTCTGAAAGACAATTACGGCGTGCTGTTGCACGACTCCGCGACCGGCGCGACCGCGGCGATCGACGCGCCCGACGGCGAGGCGGTGATCGCGGCGGCCGACGCGGCGGGCTGGTCGCTGACCGACTGCCTCCTCACCCATCATCACGCCGATCACGTCCAGGGCGTGCCGGCGCTGAAAGCGCGCTACCCCGACCTGCGCGTTTGCGCCCCGGCCAAGGAGGCCGGGCGCATCGGCGGCGTCGACCGGCCGCTCTCCGAAGGCGATTACGCGCGCGTCGGCCGCCTCGCCGCCAAGGTCATCGAGACGCCCGGCCACACCGCCGGCCACATCGCCTATTGGTTCGAGGAGGACGAGATCGCATTTGTCGGCGACACGCTGTTCGCGCTCGGCTGCGGCCGCGCCTTCGAGGCCCCGCCGGCCGTGCTGTGGGAATCGCTGCTGAAGCTCGCTGCGCTGCCCGGCTCGACGCAGGTCTATTGCGGCCACGAATACACCGAGGCCAACGCGCGCTTCGCGCTGACGATCGAGCCCGACAACGCCGTGCTGAAGGCGCGCGCCGCCGAGATCGCGGCGCTGCGGGCCCTCGGCAAGCCGACGTTGCCGACGACCATCGCCGCGGAGCTGGCGACCAATCCGTTCCTGCGCGCCGAAGAGCCGAGCGTGCAGGCGGCGATCGGCATGCCGGGCGTCGACCCGGCGGCGGCTTTCGCCGAGATCCGCGCGCGCAAGGATCGTTTCTGAACGGCGCTGTTTGGTTGCTGATTGGTTAAGCGGAAACTTCGTCTTAACCGACGACCCGTAGATTTTGCCCCGCGCGGCGGAGCTCGGGCGGGCGATGGATCGACGGAACGACACGGAAGGCGCCGGCGCGACCGAGTCGTCGGCGCCAACGACCAGCGAAGCGATGGACGCCGGCGTCGCCGACGCCTTCGCGCTTGATCCGCGCTCCACGCTCAACCGGCTGCGCGCCGTCGTCTACGACTGGGACATCGCCAGCGATCGCCTGACGTGGGGCCCCAACGCCGCCGAGACGCTCGCGGCGTTTCCTCCGACCGCATTGATGACCGGCGCAGGCTTCGCCGAACTCGTCGCCGCCGATTCGATGTCGTCGCGCGATCTCGCAATTCGCGAATCGAGCGGGCGCGACGACGGCGACGGCGTCCCCTATCGCGCCGTCTATCGCCTCGCCGCGCCGAGCGGCGCCGTCGTCGCGATCGAGGATCTCGGCCGCTGGACGCCCGACGCGAGCGGCCGCCCGGCGCGCGCCCATGGCCTCGTGCGGATCGTCGCCGACGACGAGACGCCGAGGGTCGGCGAAGTCGCCGGCCTGCCGGAGCGGCGCGCCTTCGCCGGCTCGCTCCAGGCGCGCCTCGCCCACGCGCAGCCCGGCGACGCGGCGTTCTCGGCGCTGATCCTCGGCGTCGACAACCTCGGCGAGCTCAACCGGCGCTACGGCTACGAAGCGGCCGACGAGGCGATCGCCACGGTTGGCCGCCGCCTCGCCGGCAACGTCCGCGCGATCGATTCGGTCGCCCATTTCGCCGGCGGCAAGTTCGCCGCTCTGCTGGCGACCGGCGGCGAAGAGCAGTTGGCGATCGCCGCGGCGCGCCTCCTGCAGCGCGTGTCGGCCCAGCCGATCGCCACCAAGGCGGGGCCGATCCAGGTTTCCGCGCGCATCGGCGCTGCGATCGCGCCGCGCCACGGACGCAGCGCCGGGCGGCTGCTGCAGCGCGCCGAAGAAGCCTTCGAGCGGGCCGCCGGCGAGCCGCGCCGCTTCGCCGTCTACGCGCCCGGCCAGGCGATCGGCGAAGCGCAGCGCCGCGAAGCGGCGATCGCCGACGAGATCGTCGCCGCGCTCAACCAGCGCCGGGTTCTCGTCGCCTATCAGCCGGTGGTCGGCGCCGCCGACGGACGCGTCGCATTCTACGAAGCGCTGCTGCGCGTCCGGCAGGACGACGGCGAGATCATCGGCCCGTCGAGCCTGCTGCCGGTCGCCGAGAAGGTCGGGCTCGTCGCCCAGCTCGACTTGCGCGCGCTCGAATTGGCGCTCGACCGCCTCCTCGCCGAGCCGGGGCTGCGCGTCTCGGTCAACCTCTCGGTGGCGACGATCCGTTCGCCGGGCTGGATCAACCGCTTCAAGGCGGCGCTCGGCGCGCGCCCCGGGGCGGCGTCGCGGCTGATCGTCGAGATCGTCGAGACCCTCGCGCTCGAGCCGATCGACGAGATCGAGCGCCTGCTGGAGGCGATGAAGGCGCTCGGAGTGAAGATCGCGATGGACGACTTCGGCGCCGGCCACACGTCGTTCCGCAACCTGCGGCGGCTGGGGGTCGACATCGTCAAGATCGACGGCGCCTTCGTCCAGAACGTCGCCTGCTCGCTCGACGACCGCGTCTTCGTGCGCAGCCTCGCCGATCTCGCGCGCCATCTCGGCCTGACGACGGTCGCCGAATGGGTCGAGGACGAGGAGACGCGCCGCCTGCTGCGCGACTGGGGCGTCGACCTGCTGCAGGGGCGTCTGGTCGGTATGCCGGAACTCCACCAGCCGGCCGCCGCCGCGCCGAGTTCGCCGGAGGCGCGCGTCGCCGGGTGAGGCGTCAGCTTTCCGGTTTGTCGGTCAGGCTGTCGAGGCGGCGGCGCATTTCGGCCAATTGCACGCGCAATTCGTCGATGTCGGGCTTGGCCGCCGCGGCGTCGCCCTTGGGCGTCTCGGCCGCCGCGCCGTTCGCGCCATGCGCGGCGCCGTTGGGCGGGGGCTTGGCGGCGGCGAAAGGCGAGAAGAGTCCGAGCGCCTGATGGAACGCGGCGAGGTTCTTGCGCGTCATTTCCTGCAGCGCGCCGAAAGAGGCGGGCGAGAACGGCGGCTGCCCGAACGCGCGCGTCGCCGCTTCGCGGATCGCCTGGGTTTCGCCGCTGAACTGGTCGATCGAATACTCGAGATAGGTCGGCAGGAACGCCTGCACGCTGTCGCCGTAGAAGCGGATCAGCTGACGCAGGAATGTGATCGGCAGCAGCGACTGGCCCGCGATCCCCTCCTGCTCGAAGATGATCTGGGCGAGCACCGAACGGGTGATGTCCTCATTCGTCTTGGCGTCGTAGACGACGAAGTCTTCGCCGGTTTTGACCATCTTGGCGAGATCGGCGAGCGTCACGTAAGCGCTGGACGCGGTGTTGTAGAGCCGGCGGTTCGCGTATTTTTTGATCGTGATGGGCGCGCTGAGATTCGTCATCGTTGACCGTTTCGACGCTACGCTCGCCCGAGGCTCGGGCGCGGCCACGATAGGCTTTTTTTTGCGCTGCCGGAACAGTTTTTTGCGCCGCAATGCGCCGTCCAAAAGGCGAATCCGGCCCATTCCCGCCGCGGCCGGCGGCGCGGGCGCGGCGCTGCCTTTCGACTTAGTGGCTACTGGCGTCGCCACAATTGCTTGGCTAGAAGGACGCTGACCGGCGCGCCGTCTTTCGGCGGCGGACGCGCCGGCGCTGCGTCCCAGGGAGAACCCCGCCATGTCGGCATCCGAGATCGTCATCGCCAGCGCCAAGCGCACCGCTGTCGGTTCGTTCAATGGCGTTTTCGCCAACATGCCCGCCCATGACCTCGGCGCCGTGGCGGTCAAGGCGGCGATCGAGGCGGCGAAGCTCGAACCGGGCGACGTCGACGAAGTGATCCTCGGCCAGATCCTCTCCGCCGGCCAGGGCCAGAACCCGGCGCGCCAGGCGGCGATGAAAGCGGGCGTGCCCCAGGAAAAGACCGCGTTCGGCGTCAACCAGTTGTGCGGCAGCGGCCTGCGCGCGGTGGCGCTCGGCCTGCAGCAGATCGCCAATGGCGACGCCCAGATCGTCGTCGCCGGCGGCCAGGAATCGATGTCGCTCGCCCCGCACGCCGCCTATCTGCGCAGCGGCGTGAAGATGGGCGAGATGAAATTCCTCGACACCATGCTCAAGGACGGCCTGATCGACGCCTTCCACGGTTATCACATGGGCAATACGGCGGAAAACATCGCCGCCCGGTGGCAGATCAGCCGCGAAGAGCAGGACCGCTTCGCCGTCGCCTCGCAGAACAAGGCGGAGGCCGCCCAGAGGGCCGGACGGTTCAAGGGCGAGATCGTCCCGGTGACCGTGCCCGGCCGCAAGGGCGACGTGATCGTCGCCGACGACGAATATATCCGCCCCGGCGCGACCTATGACGCGGCGGCCAAGCTCCGGCCCGCCTTCGCCAAGGACGGCACGGTGACCGCCGCCAACGCCTCGGGCGTCAACGACGGCGCGGCGGCGCTGGTGGTGATGACGGCCGCCGAGGCGAAGCGCCGCGCCATCGCGCCGCTGGCGCGCATCGTCTCCTGGGCGACCGCGGGCGTCGACCCGGCGATCATGGGCAGCGGGCCGATCCCCGCCTCGCGCAAGGCGCTCGAGCGCGCCGGCTGGTCGGTCAAGGACCTCGATCTGGTCGAAGCCAACGAGGCCTTCGCCGCCCAGGCGATCGCGGTCAACAAGGACCTCGGCTGGGACCCGGCGATCGTCAACGTCAACGGCGGCGCGATCGCCATTGGCCATCCGGTCGGCGCCTCGGGCGCGCGCGTGCTGGTGACGCTGCTCCACGAGATGACGCGCCGCAATGCGAAGAAGGGTCTGGCGACGCTGTGCATCGGCGGCGGCATGGGCATCGCGATGACGGTCGAGCGCTAAAGCCGCCGATTGAAGGACAGGCGCCGGCGAAATCGCGGCGCAGGGGAAACGGTCAGGAGCGGGGCGGATGTCGAGAGTGGCGGTCGTCACCGGGGGAACGCGCGGCATCGGCGCGGCAGTGTCGAGAGCGTTGGCCGGCGCGGGCTACAAGGTCGCGGCGACCTATCACAGCAACGCCGAAGCCGCCGCCCGTTTCCACGCCGAGACCGGCGCGCACGTCTACAAGTGGGACGTCGGCGACTGCGACGCCTGCGCCGCCGGCCTCGCCAAGGTCGCCGCCGAGCTTGGACCGATCGACGTGCTGGTCAACAACGCCGGCGTCACCCGCGACGGCATGTTCCACAAGATGACGCTCGAGCAATGGCGCGCCGTCATGTCGGCCGATCTCGATTCGCTTTTTCACATGTGCAGGCCGGTAATAGAAGGCATGCGCGAGCGCGGCTTCGGTCGGATCGTCAACATCTCCTCGATCAACGGCCAGAAGGGCCAGATGGGCCAGGTCAACTATTCGGCCGCCAAGGCGGGCGAGATCGGCTTCACCAAGGCGCTGGCGCAGGAGAACGCCGGCAAGGGAATCACCGTCAACGCGATCTGCCCCGGCTACATCGCCACCGAGATGGTGACGGCGATGCCGAAGGAGGTGCTCGACAAGGCGATCCTGCCGCACATCCCGGTGCGCCGCCTCGGCGAGCCGGACGAAATCGCCCGCTGCGTGCTGTTCCTCGTCTCCGACGACGCCGGCTTCATCACCGGCTCGACCCTGACCGCCAACGGCGGGCAGTACATGGCGTGAGGGCGGCGCGGCGGATCCCGGCTCTCTCTCGGCGTCACGCCCGGACTTGATCCGGGCGCCCAGGCGGCGACAGTTGTGGGTCGCCGCATCCGCCCTCAGCTTGGATGCGCGGGTCAAGCCCGCGCATGACGCAGAATGGGCGGCGCCCGATGTGGGGCGAGAGTAATCGCGATCCGCGAACGAGCGGTAACGCCCGTCCCCGGACCTGATCCGGGGATTGATCGGGGCGCCCAGGCGGCGACGGTTGTGGGTCGCCGCCAGCGCGGCGGGAAGATTCCCTGCAAGCGGCTGAAAACAAATCCTCGCGCCGGAAAATGGCGTCGGGTGTTTTTGTCGGCGCCGGCGGTGATCGCGCCTCTGCGGAGGACCAGGGTTTCAGGACGGACCGCGCGGAGAGGGACGCGGCCAGCGGCCGCGTCTCCAGATGCGGCTTCCGCTAATGCGCCCCCTCCTCGAACGCCCGCTCCACATGGGCGACGATGTCGGCGATGATCGCGTTGACGGCGAAATCCTTTGGCGTGTAGACGGCGGCGACGCCCTCGCGCTTCAGCGCCTCGGCGTCGGCGGGCGGGATGATGCCGCCGACCACCACCGGCGTGCGCGTCAGGCCCGAAGCCTTCATCAGCGCCAGCACTTCGCGCGTCATGGCGAGATGCGAGCCCGACAGGATCGACAGGCCGATGCAATCGACGCCGGCGCGCGCGCGCGCGACGATGTCCTGCGGCGTCAGGCGAATGCCGTCGTAGACGACGTCGAATCCGGCGTCGGTCGCGCGCGTCGCGATCTGCTCGGCGCCGTTGGAATGGCCGTCGAGGCCGGGCTTGCCGACCAGCAGCTTCAGCCGATGGCCGAGCTTGATCGACACGCGCTCGACCTCGCCGCGCAGCGCGTCGAGATCGCCCGACTGCTGGCGAGCCCGGTTGCTGACGCCGGTCGGCGCGCGGTATTCGCCGAATTCGGCGCGCAAAGCCGCGCCCCATTCGCCGGTGGTCGCGCCGGCCTTGGCCGCCTCGATCGACGCCGGCATGACATTGGCGCCGCTCTTGGCCGCCGCGCGCAACGCGCCGAGCGCGCGCTGCACCCTCGCTTCGTCTCGCGCCGCGCGCCACGCCTGCAAACGCCCGATCTGCTCGGCCTCGGCCTCCGGCGAGGGAACGAGGATCGATCCTTCGCCGGCGGTGAGCGGCGAAGGTTCGCCGTTGACGAAGCAATTGACGCCGACGACCTTGAGCTCGCCCCGCTCGATCGCCTCGATCCGCCGCGCGTTGGATTCGACCAGGCGCCGCTTCAGCTCGCCCGATTCGATCGCCGCGATCACCCCGCCCATACCCTCGATCGCCTCGACCTCGGCCTTCGCCTCGGCCTTCAGCGCTTCGACGCGCCGTTCGATCTCGGCGCTGCCGTCGAAGATGTCGCCGTATTCGAGCAGGTCGGTTTCGTAGGCCATGATCTGCTGCAGCCGCAGCGACCATTGCTGGTCGAACGGCCGCGGCAGGCCGAGCGCCTCGTTCCACGCCGGCAGCTGCACGGCGCGGGCGCGCGCGCCCTTCGACAGCACCACCGACAGCATCTCGATCAGGATGCGATAGGCGTTGTTCTCCGGCTGCTGCTCGGTCAGGCCGAGCGAGTTGACCTGCACGCCGTAGCGGAACCGTCGCTTGGCCGGATCGGCGATCCCATAGCGGTTCAGCGTGATCTCGTCCCACAGGGCGACGAAGGCGCGCATCTTGGCGAGCTCGGTGACGAAGCGCATGCCGGCGTTGACGAAGAACGAAATGCCGCCGACGACGTTGGCGAAACCTTCGGCGTCGACCTCGCCCGAGGCGCGCACCATGTCGAGCACGCCGATGGCGGTGGCCAGCGCGTAGCTCAGCTCCTGCACCGGCGTCGCGCCCGCTTCCTGCAGATGGTAGGAGCAGACGTTGATCGGGTTCCACTTCGGCGTCTCGCGCGCGCAGAAGAGGATGAGGTCCTTGGTCAGCTTCAGCGACGGTCCCGGCGCGAAGACGTAGGAGCCGCGCGACAGGTATTCCTTCACGATGTCGTTCTGCGTCGTGCCCGTCAGGGCGGCGCGCGGCGCGCCCTGCTCGTCGGCGACTGCGACATAGAGCGCCATCAGCCACGGCGCGGTAGCGTTGATGGTCATCGACGTGTTCATCGCGTTGAGCGGGATGCCGTCGAACAAGGCGCGCATGTCGCCGATATGGGAGATCGCGACGCCGACCTTGCCGACTTCGCCGCGCGCCAGCGGGTGGTCGCTGTCGTAGCCGGTCTGGGTCGGCAGGTCGAAGGCGATCGACAGGCCGGTCTGGCCCTTGGCGAGATTGTCGCGATAGAGACGGTTGGACTCGCGCGCGGTCGAATGGCCGGCGTAGGTGCGAAAGATCCACGGCTTGTCGCGCCGGGGCCCGCCCTCGTCCCCGTCCGCCGTCGGCGCCGCGCGTCCTTGCTGTCCCGATCCGCTCATTGTGCAGAGCACAATCGCAGAAATCGGCAGGAGCGGCTAGCGGCCCGGCTTCCTCCCTTAGGCGGAGACGCCGGTTAGAACACCCGGGTGCGCATGAAGCTCAGCATCACCACCAGCACCACCGGCGCGGCGAACAGCAGGCCGAAGCTGAGATAGGGCTCGTAGCGCAGATAAGGCGTCATGAAGTTGTAGCGAACGTAGAGCCCGGCGAACACGCCGACCAGCGCCAGGACCGAGTTGATGTAGGGGCCAAACCCCTGACGGCCCATCAGATAATCGAGCACGAAGCCGATCAGCACGAAGCCGACGAAGACGGCCAGCCAGAAGGCCACCATCTCGAACCCGTCGAGATCGCGGATCATCAGGAAGAAGGGCGTCATCGCTTCCATGGCGGCCTCGCGCGGAAAGCGGCGCAGCCAAGGCGCCGTCCGGCCCCATCTTAGGCAGGCATTCGTTTGCTTCGGGTGAACGCGAAGCCGCGGAAGCTCCAGCGACCAAAGTGGGATTGATTTTGGCCAGGCGGGGCGCGATTGTTCCTTGCTGCGGTGCAACAAGCCGGAAATCGGCGCCAGCGACCGTCGCCGGGGGCCATGGGCCTGCGGCGCGGACCGCGTCACGAGGAACGTCAATGGCCATTCGCACGGGGGGCGGCGCCGCGCCGCTCTCTCTTTCCGCCAAGACCGAGACCAAGGATCTCTATGAGATCGGCGAGATTCCCCCGCTCGGCCACGTGCCGGCGTCGATGTACGCCTGGGTGGTGCGCAAGGAGCGGCACGGTCCGCCGGAGCAATCGATGCAGATCGAAGTCGTGCCGACCTGGCCGCTCGACAGCCATGACGTCCTGGTCATGGTGATGGCGGCGGGGGTCAACTACAACGGCGTCTGGGCGGCGCTGGGCGAGCCGATTTCGGTCCTCGACGGCCACAAGAGCCCCTACCACATCGCCGGCTCGGACGCGGCGGGGGTCGTCTGGGCGGTCGGGTCCAAGGTCCGGCGCTGGAAGGTCGGCGACGAGGTCGTCGTCCATTGCAACCAGGACGACGGCGACGACGAGGAATGCAACGGCGGCGACCCGATGTTCTCCGCCTCGCAGCGCATCTGGGGCTACGAGACGCCCGACGGTTCCTTCGCCCAGTTCTGCCGGGTGCAGGATCGCCAGTTGATGGCGCGCCCCAAGCACCTGAGCTGGGAAGAGAGCGCCTCCTACACGCTGACCCTCGCCACCGCCTATCGCATGCTGTTCGGCCACGAGCCGCATCGGCTCAAACCCGGCGACAACGTGCTCGTCTGGGGCGCCTCCGGCGGGCTCGGCGTGTTCGGCGTGCAGCTTTGCGCGGCGTCGGGCGCCAACGCGGTCGGGGTCATCTCCGACGAATCGAAGCGCGACTACGTGATGAGCCTGGGCGCGCGCGGCGTCGTCAACCGCAAGGACTTCGCCTGCTGGGGCCAATTGCCCAAGGTGAATTCGCCGGAATTCAACGCCTTCATGGCGGAAGCGCGCAAGTTCGGCAAGGCGATCTGGGAGGTCACCGGAAGACGCGACGTCGACATTGTCTTCGAGCATCCCGGCGAGCAGACGTTCCCGGTCTCGTGTTTCGTCGTCAAGCGCGGCGGCATGGTGGTGTTCTGCGCCGGCACCACCGGCTACAATTTCACCTTTGACGCGCGTTTCGTCTGGATGCGGCAGAAGCGCATCCAGGGCTCGCATTTCGCCAATCTCAAGCAGGCCTCGGCGGCCAATGCGTTTGTCATCGAACGGCGGATCTCGCCGTGCATGTCGGAAGTGTTCCCGTGGCGCCAAATCCCGCTCGCCCACACCAAGATGTGGAAGAACGCGCATGCGCCGGGCAACATGGCGGTGCTGGTCGGCGCGCCGCGCGGCGGCTTGAAGAGCTTCGAGGACACGATCGCCGCCGCGCGCGGGTAAGCGCGGCGGCCGGCGATTTGCCTTTCTTTCGTCGAATCGCTAGGCCATCGCCGCGGGCGGGGACGCCCGGGCGGAGCGAGCGATTTGTCGGACAGCGAGGCCTTCAAGCGGCAGGCGGCGGAACGGGCGATCGGCCTCGTTCGCTCGGGCATGCGGCTTGGGCTCGGCACGGGTTCGACCGCTCGCCATTTCGTCGACCTCGTCGGGGCCGAGGCGCGCAAGGGGCTCGCCATCGTCGGCGTGCCGACTTCGGAGGCGACCGCCGACCAGGCGCGCGCGCTCGGCATTCCGCTGACCACGCTCGACGAGACGCCGGAGCTCGACCTCACGGTCGACGGCGCCGACGAGATCGACGGCGCCCTGCGGCTGATCAAAGGCGGCGGCGGCGCGCTGCTGCGCGAGAAGATCGTCGCCTCCGCGTCGCGCCGCATGGTGGTGATCGCCGATTCGAGCAAGCTCGTCGCCGAACTCGGCCGTTTTCCGCTGCCGGTCGAGGTCGCCCCGTTCGGCGTCGCGGCGACGATCCGGCGCATCGCGCGCGCGGTCGCCGCACTCGGCCTCGCCGGCCCGCTGACTCTTCGTCGCCGCGACGGCGCGCTGTTCGTCACCGACGGCGGCCACTACATTCTCGATTGCGCCTTCGGCGCCATCCCCGATCCGGAAGCGCTCGATCAGGCGCTCGCCGATATTCCCGGCGTCGTCGATTGCGGGCTGTTCATCGGCATCGCCGCCGCCGCGATCGTCGCCGGACCGGCGGGCGTCGAAACGCTCGGCGCGCTCGACTGAATCTCAATCGCCAGAGGAGTGAGACATCGTGTCGTTCCCATCGTTGAAAGCGTTCCTCGCGGGCGGCTTCGCGCTCGCCCTCGGCGCGGCGAGCGCCGCCGCCGCCGGCCCGACCCCGGCGCCCTCTGCCCCTGCCGCGCCGGCGGCGACCGCCGCGCCGCCCGCCCCTTCCGCGGCGGCGCTCGCCTACGGGGCGACGATCCTCAACGACGTCGGCATGAAGCCGTCGCTCGACCGCATCGTTCCCGGCATGCTGGCCGAGCTGCAGCGAGAGGTTCTCTCCACCAGGCCCGAGCTGAAAGAGCCGCTGGCGGCGGCGGTGGAGAAAGTCGAGCCGGAGTTCCTCAAGTCCGAGGAGGAAATTCTCAGTTCCTCGGCCAAGTTCCTCGGCGAGACGATGACCGAGGACGAACTCAAGCAGGTCGCCGCGTTCTACGAAAGCCCGCTCGGCAAGAAGTTCGAGGGGGTTCAGACCGAGCTCGCGGCCCGCATCGCGACGGTGGCGGCGAGCTGGCGACAGCAGTTGTCGACGGTGATGCTGGCGCGGGTGCATGAGGAAATGAAGAAGTCCGGCCACGATTTCTAGCCGGCGCGCCCTCGAGGGCGCTCCCGGCGCGCGACAGGGACCGAGCGATGGCGTTCGACTGCGATCTTTTCGTCATCGGGGCCGGTTCGGGCGGGGTGCGCGCGGCGCGCGTCGCCGCCGGCCACGGCGCCAAAGTCGTCGTCGCCGAAGAATTCCGCGTCGGCGGCACGTGCGTCATTCGCGGCTGCGTGCCGAAGAAGCTGCTGGTCTACGCCAGCCGGTTCGCCGACGAATTCGCCTCGGCGGCCGGCTTCGGCTGGACGGTCGCGCCGCCGCGTTTCGATTGGCCGACGCTGGTGGCGGCGAAAGATCGCGAGATCGCGCGTCTGTCGGCGGCCTATCGGTCCGGCCTCGACGGGGCCGGCGCGGCGCTGATCGAAGAGCGCGCGAGCCTGGTCGACCGGCATACAGTCAAGCTTTCGGGCGGCCGGACGATCAGCGCGCGCCACGTGCTGGTGGCGACCGGCGCGCGGCCGGAGCCGCCCGTCGCCTTTCCGGGGCTCGAGCTGGCGATCAGCTCCAACGAGATTTTCGACCTGCCCCGATTCCCGCAGCGGCTGCTGGTGGTCGGCGGCGGGTATATCGCGGTCGAGTTCGCCTGCCTGTTCGCNNCGCCTGCCGACGCGATTCGAGCGGCGCGGGGAGGCGCTCGCGGCGGCGCTGCCGGGCGGCGAGACGCTGACTGTCGACCAGGCGCTGGTCGCCACCGGACGGCGGCCGAACACCGCAGGGCTCGGCCTCGAAGCCGTCGGCGTTGCGCTCGACGTCACCGGCGCGGTGGTGGTCAACGACCGGTCGACCTCGAGCGTTCCGTCGATCCACGCGGTCGGCGACGTCACCAATCGGGTCAATCTGACCCCGGTGGCGATCCGCGAAGGCCAGGCGCTCGCCGACCATCTGTTCGGCGGCGGCGCCGGCGTCGTCGACCATGGCGACATTCCGAGCGCGGTGTTCGCGACGCCGGAGATCGGCGCAGTCGGACTGACCGAGGCCGAGGCGATGCGCCGGTTCGAGGCGGTCGACGTCTATATGGCCAATTTCACGCCGATGAAGGCGACGCTGGGCGGCGGCGGCGAACGCGTGATCATGAAGCTCGTCGTCGACGCCGGCTCGGGCCGGGTGGTGGGCGCGCACATCCTCGCGCGCGAGGCCGGCGAGATGGTCCAGATCGCCGCGATCGCGATCAAGATGGGCGCCACCAAGGCCGATTTCGACGCAACGATGGCGCTCCACCCCACCGCCGCTGAAGAACTGGTGACGATGAAAGCGCCGACCCGTCGCCACCGCCGCGCGGCGGCGACATAGCCGTCGCGGTCAGGCCGCCTCGGCCGTGACCCCCTCGATCAGGTTGCGGGCGAAGGCGAGCTCGGCGCCGGCGAAATCGATGAACGCCCGCACCCGCGCCGAATGGCGCAGATCGGCGTGGGTCAGCAGCCACAGGTCGACGTCGAGGTCAGGCACGACGCCGCCGACGCGAACCAAGCCGGGATGGCGGTCGCCGACGAAGCAGGGCAGCACCGTCGCGCCGAGCCCGGCGGCCGCCATCGCCGCCATCGCCAGCACCGAATTCACCGCGCAGACCTGGCGGCGCGGGCCGATCTTCTCGTCGGTCCAGCGCTTGGCGCGCGCTGGCGCGGAGCTGAAGCCGACCCACGGCGCTGCGGCGACGACCCGGCCGCCGTGCTCGGACGCCATCGCCGGGGTGCAGTAGACCGCCCAACGGATGGCGCAGATGCGCCGGCCGACCAGCGATTCGGGCGGATCGTTGGCGCCGCGGATGGCGACGTCGGCGTCGCGGCGCGAAAGATTCAGCGTCTGCTCGGCGATGATGAGATCGACCTGCACGCCGGGATTGGCGGCGCGAAAGCGGGTGAGAATTGGCGCCAGCAGGCCGATCGCCACCGAGTCGACCGCGGTCACCCTGAGTTCGCCGGTCGGCTTGGCGTCCCGACCCGCGACGCGCCGTTCAAACCCCAGAATCGATTCGGCCATCACGCCGGCGAGCGCGATCATCTCCTCGCCCGCTTCGGTCGGCTGATAGCCGGCGCGCGAACGCTCGAACAGGCGCGCGCCGACGTCGTTCTCGATCGCCGCGAGACGCCTGAACACCGTCGAGTGATTGAGATTCAGCGCCTCGGCGGCGCCGACCAGCGAACGCGCGTCGGCGATCGCTTTGACCAAACGAAATTCGTCCCAGTCGAGCGTGGAGGCCATCAGTTCGCCTGCAATGTCGTCAGTCTAAGGGCTAATCCCACGGACCCGTATGCTCTTGCGCAAGCCAGCCGTGCAATAAAACGAATTGCCGCAGCGCCCGCGACATGAGGTCGCGCCGTCAGACGTCGTCCTCGCGCGGCGCCGCGGCGCGGCGCAGTCGGTCGTTGATCGCCGCGCCGAGCCCGCGTTCGGGGATCGGCGCCACGGCGATCCGCGCCGCGCCGTCGTCGTCGAGCGCGCGCAAACAGGCGAAAAGACGCGCGGCGGCCTCGTCGAGATCGCCCGACGGCGAGAGGTCGAGCCGCACCGCCGCGCCGGCGTCGGCGAGCGCGCCGGCGAAATCGAGCGCCGCCTCGCCCGCCTGAAGCCGGCGCGCGCCGAGTCGCAACCGCGCGCGGGGCGCGTAATGCGAAGCGAGCTGGCCTGGAGCGATCGGCGCGCGGCCGGGCGTGGCCCGGTCGAGCGCCACGCCCAGCGCCGCTTCGACGCGCTCGCTTGTCAGCGCGCCGGGGCGCAGCAGCCGCGGCGCGCCGCCGAGGCAGGCGACGATCGTCGATTCGACGCCGCGCCGCGCCGGGCCGCCGTCGAGAATCCAGTCGACCCTTCCGTCGAGGTCGGCGGCGACGTGGGCGGCGGTGGTCGGGCTGAGGCGGCCGGAGCGATTGGCCGACGGCGCGGCGAGCGGGACGCCCGCCGCCGCGATCAGCGCCTGCGCGACCGGGTGGTCGGGGCAACGCAGCGCCAGCGTGTCGAGTCCGGCGCGGGCCAGCAGGCTGACCCGGCAGGTCGCGGCGACCGGCGCGACGATTGTCAGCGGCCCCGGCCAGAACGCCTCGATCAGCCGGCGGGCGAAATCGTCCAGGCGCCCTTCACGCCCGGCGGCGGCGGCGTCGGCGACATGGGCGATCAGCGGATTGAAACGCGGCCGGCCCTTGGCGGCGTAGATCGCCGCGACGGCGCGCTCGTCGGTCGCGTCGGCGGCGAGGCCGTAGACGGTTTCGGTCGGCATCGCCACCAGTCCGCCGGCCCGCAGGCAGGCCGCCGCCTCGGCGATCGCCTGCGGATTCGCGGGCGCGAGACGGGTTTGACGCTGGAACTGGGGCATCAGGGATTACGGCGGAGATCGGCTTGCGCGGGGTTTGGTTGACAACTAAACCTTATCCCTCGCTTGTGCGGCGCCTATGGACGCGACAAGCTTCGTGCCGTCAAGCGGCGAACCCAAGCCGCCGTCCAGCGAGGAACGCCATGACCTATCGCGCGCCGGTCGCCGACATCCTCTTTTCGCTCGAGCATGTCGCCGGTTTTGCGGCGGCGATCGAGCAGGGCCGGTTCGGCGACCTCGATCTCGCCACGGCCCAGGCGGTGATCGGCGAAGCGGGCAAGTTCGCCACCGAGGCGATCGCGCCGCTCGACGTTGTCGGCGACCGCGAGGGCGCGCGCCTGGCCAACGGCGTCGTCGTCACGCCGCCCGGCTTCCGCGAGGCCTATCGCCGCTGGGCCGAGGCGGGCTGGGCGGGCGTCACCGCCAAGCCGGAATACGGCGGCATGGGCCTGCCGCACGCCGTCGCCGCCGCCTGCAACGAAATGTGGTCGGGCGCGTCGATGGGTTTTGCGCTCTGCCCGCTGCTCGGCGAAGGCGCGATCGGCGCGCTCGAAATTTATGGCGCGGCGGACCAGCGCGAGGTCTATCTCAAGCGCCTCGTTTCCGGCGAATGGACCGGAACGATGAACTTGACCGAGCC
>PLRT01000163.1 GCA_003164915.1 Hyphomicrobiales bacterium
GCGAAGCGGTCGCAGGGGACGAGCCCGCCGCGCGCCGGCGCGCCCTCGAGCCCGGAGCCGACGAAGGCGAACCCCGATTTCTCCAGCACACGACGCGAAGCGGTGTTGTTGACATGGCTGCTGGCGACGATTTCGACGGCGTCGGTGAGGCTGAAACCGGAATCGATGATCGCCTCGACCGCTTCGGTGGCGAACCCCTTGCCCCAATGTTCGGGCGCCACTGCGTAGCCGAGCGTCAGGCGTCCCTGCGCGCGCCCCTCGAGGCTGACGGCGCCGATCGCCTCGCGCATGTCGCGCAGCGGCGTCAGCACCAGGGTGAGGTCGCGACCGGTAGCGTTGCCTTCGCGCGCGGCGAAGATGAAGCGCTCAGCGGAGCCCGGCGGATAGGGGTGGGGAATGCGCGCCGTGTGCTCAGCGACTTCCCAGCGGCTGCAATAGCGCTCGATCGCGGCCGCATCGGCGGCCCGCGGCCAGCGCAGCCAGAGCCGCCCAGTCTCCAGGCGGAAGACATCGTCTCGGGCAAGATCGGGGAACATTTCCACTCCGGACCAGCGAGGGGCTCGCTTTCGACGGGCCCCGAAACGACGAAGGGAATGCGGCGATCCGCACCCCCTTCATAAGCGCCTCGGCTTACCGGACTTTCTGGAAGGGCGCCCTTTTGGGCCTTCCACTCTCGGGGTTTCTCGAGACCGTCCGCGGGGGCTTTCGCCGCAGCGGGGGATCTCGTCTTGCCCCCGCTGTTTACTCGGCCGCTTTTTGCGCGACCACCGTTACGTATTGACGACCTTTGTCTTTACATTCGAAGGTGACGGCGCCCGGGGCGGTCGCAAAAAGCGTGTGGTCCGTGCCGATGCCGACATTGCGGCCAGGATGGAACTTGGTGCCGCGCTGGCGCACGATAATCATGCCCGGGACGACGATCTCGCCGCCGAACTTCTTCACGCCAAGGCGACGTCCATCGGAATCGCGGCCGTTGCGCGACGAACCGCCTGCTTTCTTGTGAGCCATATCAATCCGCTCCCAAACCGACGCGGCGCGCTCAGCGCTAGCCGGCCGCGTGTATAATGCAATTGCGGCGCCAAGGAAAGCCCGAGGGCGACCTCGGCGCGCGGGTTTCTCGATCGCCTCAGGCGGCCGGCGCGGCCTTGGCCCCGGCGGGCAGGATCTGGGTGATCTTGACGATCGTCAGGTCCTGCTTGTGGCCGCGCTTGCGACGCGAATTCTTGCGGCGGCGCTTCTTGAAGGCGATGACCTTCGCTCCGCGCGTCTGCTCGACGATCTCGCCGAGCACGCTAGCGCCGACGACATTGGGCGAGCCGAGGTGATTCGCCTCGCCGTCGAACACCGCGAGAACGTCGTCGAAGGTCACGACCGACCCCGCATCGCCCGCGAGCGACATCACCGTGATCGTATTATCGGCGGCTACCTTGTACTGTTTGCCGCCGGTGCGAATGACTGCGAACATCGTTTTGATTCCCGTGTTCATCCCGACTCTGCGCGGCGAACCGCGCGGCCGGCTTCTTTGCAGCTTGCAACCTGCTGGTTTTTAAGCGCCCGACCCCGCCGCCAATGGCGGCAAAGCAAAAGCGCGGCTTCATGGGCCGCGCGCGAGCGCTGGTCCTATAGTCGCGGCCTCCCGCCGAGTCAATCGAAACGCGGCCGGCTCAATCGCCGTAGATGATCAGTGGCAGCCGTCCGTGCGGCGGCGCAGGCTCGCCGACCTCGATGATCTCGGGTCCGGGCGCCCAGCCGACCGCCGCCGGTCCGCCGCCGGGCGCCGCCAACGTTACGCTGACGACGAGCGGGGCCGAAACGAACAGCGGCGGCGGCGCTGCGAAACCGGGCTCGGGCGCGCCGAACGCCGGCGCGACCGGCCCGACGAAATCGCGGCGGTGGCGATGGCCCCACGCGTCCTGCCCGCCGCCCCCCGGGGGCGAGAAGGCGGGACGCTCGCCGCGCGGGTGGGCAAAGACGATCGGCGACGGCCCCAGCCGGACAATCGGCGCCGCCGCGGCCGAAGCGACGGGTGCGGCGACCAGCGCCGCAATCAACACAGCCTGCGAAACGCTCATGACGCAACTCCCCGCGACCAGCCTCCTGACGGTCGACCTTAAGCATTTCTTAACCGAGCGGGAAGCGCCCTGTATCTTGTCGCCGACGAACCGGAACGCCGCAGTCTGCAAACGGCGCCGGCGACGCCCGGCCGCGACGGTCGCCCGCAACCCAGGCGCGATTTCGCGCCTGACCGTCAGATGCCGGTCGCTCGCCGAACCGATTTGGCGCGCTGCGCTTCGCCCCTTATCGTGGCGCTTCGCAGCCGACGGCGCGGCACAAAGCGAGGGGCCTTTATGGCGGAAGCCGATCTGCGCGCGATCGCCCCGGCGGCAGAGCAGGGCGGCGCTGGCGAAGTGTTCCTCGCCTTTCTCAAGCTCGGACTGACCTCGTTCGGCGGACCGATCGCCCATCTCGGCTATTTCCGCAGCGCGTTCGTTGCGCGGCGCGGCTGGATGAGCGAGCGCGCCTTCGCCGATCTNNTATGGCGCCGTGGGGATCGCCGATTCCTGGCAAGGCGCAGGCGTGCTGCATGGCCTCAAGCTGATGGCGGTCGCGGTGATCGCCCAGGCCGTGCTCGGCATGGCGAGGACCTTCTGCGCCGACGCGCAGCGGGCCACGATCGCCATAGCGGCGCTGGCGCTGGTCTCATTCGTTCCCGGCTCGCTCGCCCAGCTCGCGGCGATCGTCGTCGGCGGTCTCGCCGGATTGGCGGCGGTTCGCAGCGGCGAAAGGGAGGCGGCCGACGATTTCGCGCCGCATCTGTCGCGCCGTGCGGCGCTCGTCGCGTTGGCGCTCTTTCTCGCGCTGCTGGCCCTGTCGTTTGCGCCCGCCGGCGAGGGGCTGGCGGCGCTCGCCGCCGCTTTCTATCGCTCAGGCGCGTTGGTGTTCGGCGGCGGCCATGTCGTGCTGCCGCTGCTGCGCGACGCGCTGGTTGCGCCGGGGTTCCTGTCGCAGGGCGCGTTCCTTGCCGGCTACGGCGCCGCCCAGGCGCTGCCCGGACCCTTGTTCGCCGTCTCGGCCGGACTCGGCGCGCTCGCCGGTTCGCCGCCGGCCGGCGTCGCGGGCGGCCTCGTCGCATTGATCGCGATCTTTCTGCCTGGCCTGCTCGCGCTGGTCGCGGCGCTGCCGTTCTGGGGCGCCTTGCGTGGCGAACCGCGCGCGCAGGCGGCGATGGCGGGCATCAATGCGGCGGTGGTCGGACTGCTCGCCGCGGCGCTCTATGATCCGGCGTTCGTCGGCGCGGTTGCGAGCCCCCGCGATTTCGCCGTCGCGGCGGCGGCCTTCGTCCTGCTCGTCGCCTGGCGGGCGCCGCCGCTCTTCGTTGCGGCGCTCGCTGCGGCGGCGGGCGTCGCGCTTCAGCTCTAGGCGCGGCGGCTCATTCCGCCTTCTTGAGTTCCCTGAGCTTGCCGAACACCGACTCGACGTCAATCTTTTCGTCGACCGGCTTGGCGGCGGCGGGCGCAGCGCCGAACACTTCGCTTGGCGTCGACGGCGTCGGCCGCGCTGTGGTGATTTCGGCCGGGACCAGCGTCTGCGTGCGGTCCTCCTCGACCTTCGGCCGGTCCTTGGCGGCGCGGTTGACTTCAAAATCGAGGTCGATCTGCGAGCACAAGCCGAGCGTCACCGGGTCCATGGGTTGCAGATTGGCCGAGTTCCAATGGTTGCGGTCGCGGATCGAATCGAGCGTGTGCTTGGTCGTGCCGACCAGCCGCATGATCTGCGCGTCCTTGAGCTCGGGATGGTTGCGCAGCAGCCAGAGGATCGCGTTCGGCCGATCCTGGCGGCGCGACAACGGCGTGTAGCGCGCGCCGCGCGGCTTCTTGAACTCGGGCACGCGCACCTTGTTCTGCGCGAGCTGCAGACGATGCTCAGGGTCCTTCTCCGCGGCGGCGATTTCCTCGCGGGTGATCTGGCCGGTCGAGATCGGGTCGTAGCCCTTGATGCCGGTCGCAACCTCGCCGTCAGCGATGCCCTTGACCTCGAGGGGATGCAGTTTGCAGAACTCCGCGATCTGGTCGAAGGTCAGCGAGGTGTTCTCGACCAGCCATACGGCGGTGGCTTTGGGCATCAGCGGGGCTTCGGACATGAAGTCGGGCTCCTTGGACTATTTGGCGGCTGCGCGCCTTCGCTGTCTGCGAAAGCCAGCTCGCAGCCTCAAATCGTCAAACTCGAGGGGATGCGGCGATCATAGGCGCCCGCCCGGCAAATTGCAATCGAATCGGCGCGATTCTGCCGGGGCGCCCTGGCGCCGGCGGCCGATTCGCCTTACCTCCGGAGCGTCGGCTCCGCTTCGAGGATGATCTCATGACCTCCAGACTCTCTTTGTTCGCTCTTGCCGCCGTCCTTGTGCTCGGCTTTGCCGCCGGACCCGCCGGGGAGGCTCAGGCGAAGGGCTGTCTCAAGGGCGCAATCGTCGGCGGCGTCGCCGGCCATTACGCCGGCCACCACGCGGTCGCCGGCGCGATCGGCGGCTGCATCGTCGGCCACCATGTGGCGGCGGTCAACGCTGAGAAGCAAAGGCAGTTGCAGCATCCGACGCCGGCGCCGACGCCGACCGCGACCCCGAACTGACGCAGCCTCGTCGCGTCGCCCCGCGCCGGGAGGGGCCTGTCACGCCTTATTGTTGAGCGCGCGCTCGGCCTTGGGGTCGAGCGGCCAGCGCGGGCGGGCGGGCGCGGCTAGATCGTCGGTCAGCCCGAGGCGCAGCCGCTCGAGCCCCGCCCAGGCGATCATCGCGCCGTTGTCGGTGCAGAGCCTCGGCGGCGGCGCCACCAGCGGCAGCCCCACCTGGGCGCAGAAGCGCGCCATCGCCTCGCGGATCGCGCCATTGGCGGCGACGCCGCCGGCGACGACGACGCCCTCGGCCGCGCCGACGCGCTCGCGAAACAGCCTCAGGCCCACCCGCAGCCGGTCCTCGATCACATCGACGATCGCCGCCTGGAACGAGGCGCAGAGATCGGCGACGTCGCGCGCCCTGAGCGGCGCGATTGCTTGGGCGGCGAGCCGCGTTGCGGTCTTCAGGCCCGACAGCGAGAAATCGGCGTTCGGCCGGCCGATCAAAGGCCGGGGCAGCGCGAAACGGGCCGGATCGCCGTCCTTCGCCGCCGCCTCGACCGCCGGTCCGCCGGGATAGGGCAGACCGAGCAGCTTGGCGGTCTTGTCGAACGCCTCGCCGATCGCGTCGTCCATCGTCGCGCCGAGCCGAAGGTAGTCGCCGACGCCCTTGACCGCGAGGATCTGGGTGTGGCCGCCCGAGGCGAGCAGCAGCAGATAGGGAAACGCGAGCCGTCCGGCGAGCCGCGCGACCAGCGCGTGCGCCTCGAGATGGTTGACCGCGACGAACGGCTTGCCGGTCGCCAGCGCCATGCCCTTGCCGCTCATCAGCCCGACCAGCACGCCGCCGATCAGGCCCGGCCCGGCCGCCGCGGCGATCCCGTCGAGCGCGGCGGGCTTGACCCCGGCGTTCGCCATCGCGCGCGCAATCAGCCCGTCGACGATCTCGACATGGGCGCGCGCCGCGATCTCCGGCACCACGCCGCCATATGGCGCGTGGGCGGCGATCTGGCTCATCACTTCGTCGGCGAGAATTTCGCCGGTCCCGTCGGCGCGCANNGGTTTCGATCCCGAGGACGCGCATTCGCCGCTGTCTATACGCTTGGCGCGCGCCTGCCCAGGGCCTAATGAGCCCCGGCGGGGACCTTCGCCCCCGGAGAGCGCCGTGACCGTGACCATCGCGCTGACGCGCGCCCAGGACGACGCTGAGGCGACCGCCGCCGCGCTTCGCCTGCGCGGGTTCGCCGCCGCGATCGCGCCGGCGATCGAGATCCGCGCTGTGGCGGCGGCGCTGCCCGCGGGGAGGTTCGACGCGCTGATCGCCACCAGCCCGCGCGCGATCTTCGCGCTCGATCCTGGCGAGCGCGCGCGGTTCGAGGCGACGCCGCTCCATGTCGCGGGCGAACGCACGGCGCAAGCGGCGCGCGACGCCGGGCTTATGCTCGCCGGCGCGCCCGCCGCCGATTCCGCTACGCTGGTCGGCCGCGTGGCGGCGGTTCTGACGCCGTCGGCGCGCGTGCTCTATCTGGCCGGCCGCGACCGCAAGCCGACGCTCGAAGCCGCGTTCGCCGCGTCCGGCGCGAAGCTCGAGGTCGTCGCGCTTTATGCGGCGGAAGCGCGCGAAGCCTGGAGCGCGCGGGAGGCGCGCGCCATCGCCGGTTGCACGGCCGCGCTGCACTATTCGCGCCGAACCGCGACGCTCGCGCTCGCGCTGGCGACGCGGGCCGGGCTCGCCGAGCGTTTTCGCACGCTCGTTCACGTCTGCCTGGCGGCCGACGTCGCCGAGCCGCTGCGGACCCATGGGGCTGAACGCGTGGCCGTCGCCGAGGCGCCCGACGAACCGCGGCTGCTCACGGCGCTGGAGCGTGCGCTTCGTCCGTCGCCCAAAGGCTGAGGCGGGACGCCGCCCCCGCGACGCTGCGCCGGTTTCCAACCCGGGGCGGCTCGCCTATAGAGTCACGCGAAGCGACAGCGAGGGTCCATGGCCGAGGAAAAGATCCCGAGCCCCGAACTTGAGATCGCCGCGCCGCCGCCGAGCGCCCCGCCGCGTCCGGCCCGGCCCGATCCGGGCGTGATCGACGGCGAAGCGGCCGAAATCCGCGACGAGACGGTCGCGGAATCAGCGGCCAACCCGGCGGAAGATTCGGCCTCGCCGCCGCCGGACGAACCCGCCCGCAGCCGCTATATTGCGCCTTATGTCGCGCCGGCCGCCATCGGACTCGGCGGCGCGCTGATCGGCGCGGCGCTCGCCCTTCTCGCGGCCTGGCTGATCGACCCGCGCGCCGCCGCGCTGGAAGATGTTCGCGCCCGGCTGGCGACCCTGGAGACCTCGGTCGACGGCCAGGCGGCGATGGCGGTCGCGCTCGACAAGCGCGTCGCGACGCTGGAAACGAGCGCTGGCGGCGCGGCCAGGGCCGGCGCGCTCGACGCGCTCGGCCGGCGGGTCGGCGCGCTCGAAGCGGCCAGCGGCGACGCGAGGATCGCGCTCGACGAAGCGCGCGCCGCCCGCGCCGACGCCGCCCGGTCGCTCGCCGCCGCGCAGGCTGGGTCGTCCTCCTCAAGCCCGGCGGCGTCCACGGACGCGGACGCGGACACGGGCGCGCTTGCGCCGCGCATCGCCAAGCTCGCGGCGGATCTCGCCGCGGCCAACGCGCGTCTGGACAAGCTTTCCGGCCTCGACGACCGGCTTGCCAGGCTCGAAGGCGCAAGCGCCGCGCCGAAGAGCGACGCGCGCGTTACATCGGCCGGAGGCGCGGCGGACAAGGCCGCTTCGGTGGCCGTGCTCGCGCTGTCGCTCGAGCAGCGCTTTGGCGCCGGCCAGCCCTATGCGGCGGAACTCGGCGCGCTGTCGCAACTCGGAATCGGCGCCGACGCGCTCGCGCCGCTCAAGCCCTTGGCCGAATCCGGGGCGCCGACGCCGGCGGCGCTCGCCGCGGCCTGGGCCAAGGTCGAGGCGGCGGTCGACGCCGCCGCCGCGCCGATCGGGCGCAGCGGCTGGGATCGGCTGCTCGACCATATGCGCGCCTTGGTGCGGGTGCGCCGGGTCGGCGAGACGCCGGGCGGCGACGAATCCGCGCCGCCGGCGGCTCGGATCGGCGCGGCGCTCGCGCGCGGCGACGTCGGGGCGGCGCTCGACCTCTTCGACAAGCTGCCCGAGGCTTCGCGCGCCGCCGGCCAGAGTTGGCTCGAGATGGCCAAGGCGCGCGTCGCGGCGGCCAAGGCGGCGGCCGCCCTGCGCGCCGAGGCGATCGGCCGACTCGCGACGGCGAAGGACTGAGCCGCCGCGAAAACGAGTTCTTCACGTCCGGCGCGCTAGCACTATGGCGGCGCCGGACGCGCCGGAGTCCGAGTTGATGGTTCGCCTGCTGCTGTTCCTCGTCCTGCTGGCGCTTGCCGCCTACGGGCTCGCCTGGCTGGCGACGAATCCGGGCGACCTCGCGCTGACCTTCCACGGCGTCGAATACGATGTCTCGCTGATGGTCGGACTCGCGATCATCCTCGGCCTGGCGATCCTGATCGCCCTCGCCTGGGCGATCGTCCGCTTCGTCTTCCGCATTCCGTCGTTGATGTCGCTCGCCGCCAGGGCGCGCCGGCGCGAGAAGGGCTACGCCGCCTTGTCGGGCGGCATGGCGGCGGTCGGCTCGGGCGATGCGCGCGCGGCGAGCCGGCTCGCCGTCGAAGCGCGCAAGCATCTCGGCGACGTGCCGCTCACGAAGCTGCTGCGCGCGCAGGCGGCGCAGCTTGCCGGCGATCGCGCCGGCGCCGCGACGGCGTTCCACGACATGCTCGATCACGCCGAGACCCACGCGCTCGGGCTGCGCGGCCTGCATATCGAGGCGCGCCGCGCCGGCGACCACCAGGCCGCGCTCGAATACGCGCGCCGTGCCCACCAGCACGCCGCGCTGCCGTGGGCGGCGCAGGCGGTGCTCGACGATCGCGCCGAGCACGGCGACTGGACCGGCGCTCTGGCGATCGTCGAATCCAACGCCGNNAACGCCGCGGCGAAGCTGATCGACAGGCCGACGGCGGCGCGCTGGCGCGCCGTCTTGAAGACGGCGATGGCCGAACAGACGGCCGAGCGCGATCCGCAATCGGCGCTGGCGCTCGCGCGGGAGGCGGTCGCGCTTGCGCCGGGCCTCATTCCCGCCGCGGCGCTCGCGGGAAAGCTGCTGGCCGCCAACGGCGATCTGCGTCGCGCCG
>PLRT01000113.1 GCA_003164915.1 Hyphomicrobiales bacterium
ATCGAAGTCGGCGGCAAGATCCAGCTCACCAACGTGCGCTTCCGCGACGGCGGCCAGCTGATGAATATCTGCCAGCGCATCGTCAGCCAGGTCGGCCGCCGCGTCGACGAAGCCTCGCCGATCTGCGACGCGCGCCTGCTCGACGGCTCGCGCGTCAACGTCATCGCCCCGCCGCTGGCGATCGACGGCGCGGCGCTGACGATCCGCAAATTCAAGAAGGACAAGCTGACCCTAGACCAGCTGGTCCGGTTCGGCTCGATTTCGCCCGCCGGCGCGGAAATCCTCAAGATCATCGGCCGCGTGCGCTGTAACGTCATCATCTCCGGCGGCACCGGCTCGGGAAAGACGACGCTGCTCAACTGCCTCACCCATTACATCGAGCCCGACGAGCGGGTCATCACCTGCGAGGACGCGGCGGAGCTGCAGCTGCAGCAGCCGCACGTCGTGCGACTCGAAACGCGCCCGCCCAACCTCGAAGGCGTGGGTCAGGTGACGATGCGTGATTTGGTGAAGAACTGCCTGCGTATGCGTCCCGAGCGCATCATCGTGGGCGAAGTGCGCGGTCCGGAGGCGTTCGATTTGCTGCAGGCGATGAACACCGGCCACGACGGCTCGATGGGCACGCTGCACGCCAACTCGCCGCGCGAGGCGCTGAGCCGCATCGAGTCGATGATCACCATGGGCGGCTACTCCTTGCCCTCGCGCACAATCCGCGAAATGGTCTGTTCCTCGGTCGACGTCATCATCCAGGCGGCGCGCCTGCGCGACGGTTCGCGCCGCATCACCCACGTCACCGAGGTGATGGGGATGGAAGGCGACGTCATCATCACTCAGGATTTGTTCGTCTACGACATTCTCGGCGAGGACGCGCAGGGCAAGCTGAAGGGCCGGCATCGTTCGACCGGCATCGGTCGGCCGCGCTTCTGGGATCGCGCCCGGTATTTCGGCGAGGAGCAGCGATTGGCGGCGGCGCTCGACTCGTCGGAAATCCGCGACGAGCTATAGCGTTCGAGGCGAGGGCGGAGCGATGGTCAACAACATGGTGCTCGCGGCCGGCCTGGCGATCGCCGCCCTCGGCGGCGTGGCGTTCGTCTTCGCGGGCGGCAACGGGCGCGCCGATGCGCGGCGCGCCTCCTTGCAGAAGACCGACGCGAAGGCCAACGCCGCCGCGACCGATCGCGCCTCCAAGAAGAAGCAGATCACCGACAGCCTCAAGGACCTCGAAAGGAATTCGCAGCGCAAGGGGGCCGACCTCGCCACCCGCATCGCACAGGCCGGCCTGCCGATCGACAAGCGGCAGTTCTACATGATTTCGGTCGGCGTCGGGGTGGCGGTCGCGGTGCTCGTCCTGATCAAGTCCAGCAGCCTGCCGCTCGCCGGACTGTGCGGCGTCATGGCGGCGCTCGGCCTGCCGAACTTCGTGTTGTCGCGGCTGCGCAACCGGCGCATCAACAAGTTCGTCGACATCTTTCCCAACGCGCTCGACATCATCGTGCGCGGCGTCAAGGCCGGCCTGCCGCTCGGCGACACGTTGCGGATCGTCGCCAACGAGGCGCCGGAGCCCGTGCGCGGCGAATTCCGCAAGGTCGTCGAGTCGCAGACGCTCGGCCTGCCGTTGCCGGAGGCGGCGGAAAAGCTGGCCCAGCGCGTGCCGGTCAGCGAGACCAATTTCTTCTCGATCGTCATCGGCATTCAGAGCAAATCGGGCGGCAACCTGTCGGAGGCGATCGGCAACCTGTCGCACACCCTGCGCGAGCGCAAGAAGATGAAGGGCAAGATCAAGGCGATGGCGATGGAGGCGAAAGCTTCGGCGTTCATCATCGGCGCGGTGCCGTTCGTCGTCACCTTGCTGCTCTACCTGTCGTCGCCGAGATACATCAGCCTGTTGTGGGTCACGCAACACGGCCGCATCGTCGCGGCGATCGCCTGCTTCTGGATGAGCATCGGCGTGGTGATGATGCGCAAGATGATCAACTTCGACTTTTAGGCGGACAAAGGCGATGCTCGATCTCGTCCTCGAAAAACTGGGCGACGCGCACTTCATGGCCTTCCTGCTCGCCGCGCTCGGCTGCGCGGCGACCGCGGTGACGGTGGTTGTGCCGATGCTGCAGACCGACAATCTTTCGCGCCGCATTCGCGCGGTCGGAGACGAGCGCGAGCGCATTCGCCAACGCGAGCGCGAGCGGCTCAACGCCAAGGAAAACAGAAACCAGCTGCGGCAGCGGCCGAGCAACATGCTCAGGCGATTGGTCGACACGCTCAACCTGACGAGTTGGCTGTCCACCGAGACGGCCAAGCAGACGCTGGCCAAGGCCGGTTTCCGCGGCGCCGGAGCTGAATACGCCTTCGTCGCCGGACGGCTGCTGGCGCCGATCGCCTTCGCCATCATCGCGACGGTCTACGTCTTCTTCGTCGCCCATTGGCAGCAGCCGGTGGCGATCAAGCTCGGCGCCGTGATGGCCGCGGTCTATCTCGGGGTCAAGGCGCCGGAGATCTATCTGCGCAACGCCACCCAGAAGCGACAGAAGTCGCTCGAGCGCGCATATCCCAACACGCTCGATCTGATGCTGATCTGCGCCGAATCGGGCATGTCGATCGAGCATACCGTGCGCAAGGTGAGCAGCGAAATCGGCATCGAAAGCGTCGAGATGGCGGAGGAGCTGACTCTGCTGGCGGCGGAAATGTCCTATCTGCAGGATCGCCGCACCGCCTTCGAGAACCTCAACGCCCGCACCGGCATGGAATCGATGCGGTCGCTGACCACCGTGCTCATCCAGTCGGAGCGCTACGGCACGCCGCTCGGCGCCGCGCTGCGCGTGCTGAGCCAGGAGAGCCGCGACCACCGCATGAATCTGGCGGAAAAGAAGGCCGCGGCGCTGCCGCCGACTCTCACCGTGCCGATGATCCTGTTCTTCCTGCCCGGACTGTTCGCGGCGATCCTGACGCCGGCGGTGATCCAGATCAACAGCTGGAATTGACCGGGGCGGGGCGGAGTTCGTCTTTTTACGTTGCGCAGGGCGGCGCGGCGAAGCATGATTCGCCGCCATGGCCCCCGATTCCTCTGAAGCCCCGGCCTGGCCCGATCCGGCCCCGCCCGCAGCGGACGCTCGGCTGTCGGTGCGCGCCTCCGGCCATCTCGCGCCGCGCTATCTCGTCGGGCTCAATCCCGAGCAGCGTCGCGCGGTCGAGGCGCTCGACGGGCCGGTGTTGGTGCTCGCCGGCGCAGGCGTCGGCAAGACGCGGGTGCTGACGACCCGCATCGCCCATCTCGTCGCCTCCGGCCGCGCACGGCCGCACGAACTCCTCGCCGTCACCTTCACCAACAAAGCGGCGCGCGAGATGCGCGAGCGCGTCGAGCTGCTGACCGGCGCGTCCGACGGCCTGCCGTGGCTCGGCACGTTCCATTCCATCGGCGCCAAGGTGCTGCGCCGCCACGCCGAGCTGGTCGGTCTCAAGCCGAACTTCACCATCCTCGACACGGACGATCAGCTGCGCCTGCTCAAGCAGGTCCTGCAGGCCGAGAACGTCGACGACAAACGCTGGCCGGCGCGCGGGTTGGCGGGCCTGATCGACGGCTGGAAGAACCGCGGTCTCGATCCCGACCATGCGCCGGCCGACGAATCGGCAGGCTTCGCCAACGGTCGCGGCGCGGCGCTATACCGGCTCTACCAGGGGCGGCTGAAAGCGTTGAACGCGGTCGACTTCGGCGACCTGTTGCTCGAAGCGCTGAGGCTGCTGCGGGAGCGCCCGGAAATCCTCGCCGACTACCAGCGGCGCTGGCGCTATCTGCTGGTCGACGAGTACCAGGACACCAACGTCGTCCAATATCTGTGGCTGCGGCTGCTGGCGCAGGGCCACCGCAATCTCTGCTGCGTCGGCGACGACGACCAGTCGATATACGGCTGGCGCGGCGCCGACGTCGACAACATCCTGCGCTTCGAGCGCGACTTCCCCGGCGCGACGGTGATCCGCCTCGAACGCAACTATCGCTCGGGCGGCCATATCCTCGCCGTCGCCGCCGGCCTGATCGCCCACAACCGCAACCGTCTCGGCAAGACGCTCTACACCGAGGCCGGCCTGGGCGAGAGGCCGACGGTCGCCGCGCTGTGGGACAGCCAGGAAGAGGCGCGCGTCGTCGGCGACGAGATCGAGGCGGCGCAGCGCGCTGGTACGCCGCTCAGGGAAATGGCGATCCTGGTGCGCGCGTCGTTCCAGATGCGCGAGTTCGAGGAGCGCTTCATTGCGCTCGGCGTGCCCTATCGGGTGATCGGCGGCCCGCGCTTCTACGAACGGGCGGAAGTCCGCGATGCGCTGGCCTATCTGCGTTGCGTCGTCCAACCCGACGACGACCTCGCCTTCGAGCGCATCTACAACACGCCGCGGCGCGGCCTCGGCGAGGCGACGCTCAATCTGCTGCACGCCTACCGCCGCAGCGCGGGCGTGTCGCTGACCCGTGCGGCGCGCGCGATGACCGAGACCGAGGAGCTGAGGGCGCGGCCGCGCTCGATCCTGCGCGATCTCCTGCGCGACTTCGACCGCTGGGCGGCGGCGGCCGAGACGGCACCGCACGACGAGCTCGCCCAGACGATCCTCGAAGAGAGCGGCCTGATCGACATGTGGAAGGCCGAGCGCACCGCCGACGCCGAAGGCCGGCTCGAAAACCTCAAGGAGCTGGTGCGGTCGATGGGCGAGTTTCCCAGCCTCGCCGCCTTTCTCGAGCACGTGTCGCTGGTGACGGAGGCGGAGAGCGGCGAGGGCGAGGACCGCGTTTCGATCATGACCCTGCACGCCGCCAAAGGGCTGGAGTTCGACATCGTCTTCCTGCCCGGCTGGGAGGAGGGTCTGTTTCCGCATCAGCGCGCCCTCGACGAGAACGGCCGCGCCGGGCTCGAGGAGGAGCGCCGGCTCGCCTATGTCGGGCTGACGCGCGCGCGCCGGCAGGCGAAGATCTACTTCGCCGCCAACCGCCGCGTGCGCGGCCTGTGGCAGAGTTCGACGCCGTCGCGCTTCGTCGACGAGCTGCCGGCCGACCATGTCGAGGTGGTCGAGGCGCAGGGCGGCCCCGAGGTCTATGCGACCTCGCGCTTCAACGAGCCGGCGTTCGCTTCGCGTTATGAGACGCCGGGTTGGCGGCGCGCCCAATCCTACGCCGGCCAGGCCAATGCGGAGCGCGAGGTGCGAACGCCGCCGCGCGTCATCGAGGGCAAGGCGATCGTCCGCGAGGCGCCGTCGGCGCATTTCGCGATCGGGGCGCGGGTGTTCCACGTCAAGTTCGGCAACGGCGACGTCGTCGCCGTCGACGGCCCCAAGCTGACGGTCGAGTTCGACCGCGCCGGCCGCAAGATGGTGCTCGACAGCTTCGTCAGCGCGGCGGGCTGAAGACGACTCACGCCGCCTTCGACTTCGGCGTCACTTCGGCGGCGTAGTCGGCGATCAAGGCGGCGGTCAGCGCGCCGGGCGCGTACTTGTGCGTGGCGATCTCGCCGACCGGCGTCACTTCGGCCGCCGTGCCGGTAATGAAGCATTCGCTGAAGCTCGACAGCTCTTGCGGCAGGATGCGCCGCTCGGCGACCTCGATCCCGCGCCGCTTCGCCAGCTCGATCACCGTCTGGCGGGTAATGCCGTCGAGAAATCCGTCGGCGATCGGCGTATGGAGGACGCCGTCCTTGACGAAGAAGATATTGGCGCCGGTGCATTCGGCGACGCGGCCCTGCCAGTCGAGCATCATCGCGTCGGCGTAGCCCTTGCGCTCGGCGCGGTGCTTGGAGATCGTGCAGATCATATAGAGGCCCGCCGCCTTGGCGAGCGCGGGCGCGGTCGCCGGATCGGGGCGGCGATAATCGGCGATGTCGAGGCGGACGCCCTTCATCCGTTGCGCCGGATCGAAATAGCTCGGCCAGTCCCACACCGCGATGGCGAGATGGATTTTGTTCTTCTGCGCCGAGACGCCCATCATCTCGGACCCGCGCCAGGCGATCGGACGGACGTAGGCGTCGACCAGGCCGTTCTTCTGCAGCGTCTGCGCCTTGGCGGCGTCGATCTCGGCGGCGCTGAACGGCGCCTCGAAGTCCAGCATGCGCGCCGAACGGCGCAGCCGCTCGGCGTGCTGGGTCGACTTGTAGATCTGGCCGCCATAGGCGCGCTCGCCTTCGAAAACGGCGCTGGCGTAGTGGAGCGCGTGGGTGAGGACGTGCGCCTTGGCGTCGCGCCACGGCGTGAACTTGCCGTCGAGCCAGATCCAGCCGTCGCGATCGTCGAAAGTCGGCTCCGCCATGGCGCGCTCCTTGGATTGACCCGGGCGAGTTTTGCTTTTGTCGCGGCGCGGATTAAATAGCCGCGCGGCTCTCGCGGCAATTCCTATCAGGAGCCCGGGAATATGTCAACATTGCTGACCTAAATGGCCGAGCCGATGCGCACCCGCGGCCGCCCCGCAGCGTCCCCGGTCGCAGCGCGGGAAGAGACGCCGCTGTACGAGCTGATCGAATTGCTGTTCTTCGCCTATCGCGACTTCGTCGGCGAGGCCGACCGGCTGCTCGAGTCCTATGGCTTTGGCCGCGCCCACCATCGCGTGCTGCATTTCGTCAATCGCCATCCCGGCTTGACCATTGCGGCGCTGCTCGACATCCTCAGGATCACCAAGCAGAGCCTCAATCGCGTGCTCAAGGAATTGGTCGCCAAGAACTTCATCGAAGCGCGCGCGGGCGCGACCGACCGCCGGCATCGTCAGCTCTACGCCACCGAAACCGGCGAGAGGCTCGCGCACGACATCGCCAGGCTGCAGACCCGCCGCTTCGCCACGGCGCTGGAGGAGGTCGGGCCGGGCGCCAGGGAGACCGCGACGCGCTTCCTGCAGGCGATGATCGACGCGCCGGAGCGCGAACGCGTCATGTCGCTGATCGCCTCCGGGCGGGAACGGACGAAATGAGCCTCGCTGCGCCGCTCGCCGACGACGCCGCCCATGTGCTGGTGGTCGACGACGACCGCCGCCTGCGCGACCTGCTGTCGGTCTATCTCTCCAAGCACGGCCACCGCGTCACGGTCGCCGCTTCGGCGGCCGACGCGCGCGGCTTCCTGTCGAACCTCGCCTTCGACATCATCGTTCTCGACGTGATGATGCCGGGCGAGAACGGCTTCGCATTCGCCGAAAGCCTGCGCAACCGCTCCGACGTGCCGATCGTCATGTTGACCGCGCGCTCCGAGGCGGCCGACCGGGTGCGCGGTCTGGAGATCGGCGTCGACGACTATCTCGCCAAGCCGTTCGAGCCGCGCGAGCTGCTGCTGCGCATCGGCTCGGTGCTGCGCCGCACCCGCGCGGCGGCGCCGAAGAGCGAAAGCGCGGTGGCGCACTTCGGACCGTTCACCTTCTCGCTCGAACGCGGCGAGTTGCGAAACGGCGCGGAGATCGTGCGGCTGACCGAGCGCGAGCGCGAGATCCTGCGCCTTCTGTGCGCGAGCGCCGGCGCCAGCGTGTCGCGCGAGGCGCTGTCGGGCGCCGGAGGGTCGGCGCAGGAGCGCACCGTCGACGTCCAGATCAACCGTCTGCGTCGCAAGATCGAGGTCGACCCGGCCAATCCAGTCTATCTGCAGACGGCGCGAGGCTCAGGCTATCGCCTGCTCGCCGACGGATGATCGCCGCCGCAAGTTCGGCGCTCGAGGCGCTGTCACGACTGCGCCAGGTGTGGCGCTGGGCGGCGCGCAGCCTCGCCGAACTGCTGCCCAAGGGCCTCTACGCGCGCTCGCTGCTGATCGTCATCCTGCCGATGGTGCTGCTGCAGACCGCGGTCGCCTACGTCTTCATGCAGCGCCACTGGGACATCGTCACCCATCGCCTGTCGGCGGCGGTGGCGCGCGACGTCGGCGCGATGGTCGACCTCTACGTCGCCATGCCGGCCGGGGTCGACGACCCCAAGCTGCACGCGATCGCCGCGCGCTTCCACATGGACGTCGAATCGTTGCCGCCCGGCCCGCTGCCGCCGAAAATGCCGCCGACCTTCTTCAACGTCCTCGATCCGCTGACCCGCGCGCTGCCAGAGGAGCTCAGCGCGGAGGTGCGCTATCCGTTGTGGGTCGACACCGTCGGGCGCTCCGGGCTGATGGAAATCCGCGTCGACCTCGGCGGGAGGGTGTTGCGTTTCGTCACCCGGCGCACCCTCGCCTACGAGCCCAACGTGCACATCTTCATCCTGTGGATGCTCGGCGCGTCGGCGGTGCTGGTGACGGTGGCGATCCTGTTCCTGCGCAACCAGATCCGGCCGATCCTGAGGCTGGCCGACGCGGCCGAGGATTTCGGCAAGGGGCGCGACGTCGAGTTCCATCCGCGCGGCGCGCGCGAGGTGCGCCAGGCCGGCTACGCCTTCATCGAGATGAAGCGGCGCATCGAGCGCGCCTCCGAACAGCGCACCGCGATGCTCAACGGCGTCAGCCACGACCTGCGCACCGTGTTGACCCGCTTCAAGCTGTCGCTCGCCGTCATCGAGGACGAATCGGCCGAGGTCGAGCCGATGCAGATGGACGTCAACGAGATGCAGCGCATGCTGGAGGCCTATCTCGCCTTCGCGCGCGGCGACGCCGGCGAACCGACCGAGCCGACCGACCTGAGGGGCGTTCTCGACGGGCTGCGCGCCGACGCCGAGCGCCACGGCGCGCGCGTCGAGGTCGAAGCCAAAGGCGACCTCAATGTCAGGGTCAGGCCGCTGGCGATCAAGCGCTGCCTCGGCAATCTGGTCGCCAACGCCGAGCGGCACGCCAAGACGATCGCGCTCAAGGCGGCGCGCGAGCAGCGTTTCGTCACCATCTGCGTCGACGACGACGGGCCGGGCATCGCGCCCGAGCATCGTGAGGACGTGTTCCGCCCGTTTCATCGCCTCGACGAGGCGCGCAACCAGGACGAGGGCGGCTCCGGTCTCGGCCTGGCGATCGCCCGCGACATCGCGCGTTCGCACGGCGGCGAGATCACGCTGCTGAGCAGTCCGCTCGGCGGCCTGCGCGCCAGCGTGCGTCTGCCGATCTAGCGAAATGGCAGGCGCGGCCGTCGGCCGCCACGACAGTCTCCGGCCCAGCTCACGAGGAGAATGGAAATCAGACCGAGGCGGCGATCCACCGCGACAGGTCGCTCTTCGGGCCGGCGCCGACCTTGGTCGCGACGCGCTGTCCGCCCTTGAACACCATCAGCGTGGGGATCGAGCGGATGCCCAGTTCGGAAGCGACGCGGGGGTTTTCGTCGACGTTGAACTTGGCGATCTTGATCTTGCCCTTCATCTCGGCCGCGATCTCCTCGAGCGCCGGCGCGATCATCCGGCAGGGGCCGCACCACTCGGCCCAGAAGTCGACCACGACCGGTTCGTCGGACTTGAGAACGTCGGCGTCCCAGCTGGCGTCGGTGACCTTGGCGGTGTTGGCGGACATGGCGGGCCTCAAGACAAGGGCGAGGCGGCGAAGCGCCCCTTCGGGACTTCCATAGGTAGGAACCCTCCGGCGGCAGGTCAAGACGACGGCGCGCGGCCGCCTGCGACCCGACGCTTGACGCCGTCGGCCGCGCAACCTAACCGCTTGCGCCATGGATCCCGACGTCGCCGCCGACCCTATCCCGCTGATCGACGGGCTCGGCGACCTGTCGGGCCGCTATGACGCGATCCTCTGCGACATCTGGGGCGTGCTGCACAACGGCCGGGAGGCCTTCGCCCCCGCTTCCGCCGCGCTGGCCGCCTTTCGCCGCGGCGGCGGGACGGTGGCGTTGATCACCAACGCGCCGCGCCCCAATCCGATCATCCGCGACCAGGCGCTCCATTTCGGCGTCGCGCCCGAGGCGTTCGACATGGTCGTCACCTCGGGCGACGTCACGGTCGAGATGATCGTCGCGCGCGGCGGCGCGCCGCTCTACCACGTCGGCCCGCCGCGCGACCTCGCGTTGATCGCGGCGGCGGCCGAGCGCGGCGCGGCGCCCGCCTTGGTCGCAGCGGAAGACGCAGCCTACGTGCTGTGCACCGGCCTGCTCGACGACGACCGCGAGACGCCGGAGGATTACGCCGAGCGGCTGGCGGCGCTGGCGGCGCGCGGCGCGCCGATGATCTGCGCAAATCCCGACCTCGTCGTCCACCGCGGCGCGAAGCTCGTCTATTGCGCCGGGGCGCTCGCCGAGCTCTACGAAGCGCTCGGCGGCGAGACGGTTTACGCTGGCAAGCCCTACCGGCCGATCTACCAGGCTTCGCTGGAGAGGATCGCGGCTTTGCGCGGCGCGCCGGTCGCGCCGCAGCAGGTGCTGGCGATCGGCGACGCCCTGCGCACCGATCTCGCCGGCGCCGCGGCTTTCGGCCTCGACGCCTTGTTCGTCGCCGACGGCATCCACCGCGAAGAGCTCTATGGCCCCGCGGCCGCCGCCGACGCGCTGCAGCGGCTGTTGGCGCCGCCCGCGCCGCGGCCGGTCGCCGCCATTCGCGCGCTCGTCCCTTAGGGACCGATGCGACGGCGCCAATGTCGAATGGCCGCCGCGCCGCGAAGCGGGCATAGTTGCGCCAAGCCGCCAGCGTGAGGAGCGCGCCTCCATGCCGACTCTGGGATTGCAGACCCTCTATTTCGAGGACCTCAAGCTCGGCATGCGCGAATCCCTGCTCAAGACGGTCGAGAGCGAGGACGTGGTCGGCTTCGCCGAACTGACGGGCGACCACAATCCGATCCATCTGAGCGACCATTTCGCCCGCAAGACCCGCTTCGGCGAACGCATCGTCCACGGCCTCTACACCGCGAGCCTGATCTCGGCCGTCATCGGCATGCGCCTGCCCGGTCCGGGCTCGGTCTACGTCTCCCAGACGCTGAACTTTCGCGGCCCGGTCAAGATCGGCGACGTGATCGAGGTCAATGTCGAAGTGATCGAGCTTGTGGAGACTGGCCGGCGGGTGCGGCTCAAGTGCGAATGTCTCGTCGACGGCAAGGTGGTGCTCGACGGCGAGGGCGTGCTGAGCGTGCCGAGGGCGCAAGCGCCCGCGTCTTGACCCTGCCGGCGCGACGAGGCAGGTTCCGCGCGCCTTAAATCCCGCCCGCGCCGCCGCAACGGATGCCGCCTTGATTCAAGCCCCGACGAGATCCTTCGCTCTGGCGATCGACCCGACGCGGCCGCCGGCGGGGCTCGAACGGGCGGTCTACGCCATCGGCAATTTCGACGGCGTCCATCGCGGTCACGCCGCGGTCATCGCTCGCACCCAAGCGCTTGCCGCCCAACGGGATGCGCCCGCCGCCGTCCTCACTTTCGAACCGCATCCGGCCGACTATTTCGCCGGCCGCCCGATGGTCTTCCGCCTGACGCCGCTGCCGATCAAGGCGCGCATCTTTCGTTCGCTCGGCCTCGCCGGCGCCGCGGCGCTGACCTTCGACGCCGCATTGGCCGGCCTGACGGCGGAAGAATTCATCGATCAGGCGCTGGTGGCCCGGCTCGGCGTCGGCGCGGTCGTGGTCGGCCAGGATTTCCACTTCGGCCGCGCCCGCGGCGGCGCGCCCGACGATCTCGTGCACGCCGGGGCGCGGCTCGGTTTCGCCGTCGACGTCATCGAGAAGGTCGAGGCGCCGATCGACGGCCGCGCCGAGGTCGTCTCGTCCTCGGCGATCCGGCGCGCGCTCGAGCGCGGCGACGTCGAGGCGGCGGCGCGCGGCCTCGGCCGCGACTACGTCGTCGCCGGAATCGTCGCTCCCGGCCAGCGGATCGGCCGCCAGCTCGGCGTTCCGACGGCCAATCTGGCGCTCGAGCCGACCAATCGGCTCGCCTTCGGCGTCTACGCGGTTCGGGCGGCGGTCGGCGGCCGGACTTACGGCGGCGTCGCCAGCTTCGGCGTGCGGCCGACGGTCAATTCCGGGGCGCCGCTGCTCGAAGTCCACCTGTTCGACTTTTCCGGCGACCTCTACGGCCAGGAAATGGAAGTCGCGTTTCTCGCCCGGCTGCGCGAGGAGCGCAAATTCGCTTCGCTCGACGCGCTGAAGGCGGCGATGGCGGACGATCTGGCGCGGGCGCGCGACGTCGTCGCGGCGCGGAAATTTGGCGATTCCGGCCAAATCATCTAATCCCTGCGCCGCGAAGCCAGGAGCTTCGCCGCTTTTTTACGCATGTTGAAACGTTCGCCATGACCGACGCGTCCGCCCAAGGCCCTGACTATTCCGACACGCTCTTTCTGCCCAAGACCGAATTCCCGATGCGGGCCGGTCTGCCGCAGAGAGAGCCGGAGATTCTCGCCCGCTGGGAAAAGGACGATCTCTACGGCCAGCTGCGCAAGGCCGCGCGCGGCCGGGCGAAATTCGTGCTGCACGACGGCCCGCCCTACGCCAACGGCAACATCCACATCGGCCATGCGCTCAACAAGATCCTCAAGGACCTGGTCGTCCGCTCGGAGCAGATGGCGGGCAAGGATTCCAACTACGTGCCGGGCTGGGACTGCCACGGCCTGCCGATCGAGTTGAAGGTCGAGGAGGAGAACTACCGCCGCAAGGGCAAGGTGAAGCC
>PLRT01000071.1:0-2610 GCA_003164915.1 Hyphomicrobiales bacterium
CGGATCGGCCGCCGCGTTGACGAACTGATCGGGCGTCTGGGCGCGGAAGTCGCGGATGTCGCCGGTCGTACGCTCGGTCGCAGAATTCATCCGGTCCAGGTGGTTCTGCCACTGGTCGGTGGTCGGAATGGCGAAGGCCTGACCGACGCCGAGGGCGAAAACGAGCGCCGAAGCGCCGAGGACAGCAAAGTTACGCATGGAAATTGTCCTGATTGGGGTTGTGGTCTTGGGTCAGCGGCCGCGGTGATAGAGGCTCGGGGCCTGACCGACTGTCGCGCCGATGAACGGATCGGCCGCCTGGGCGCGGAAGTCCTGGAAGCTGGCGGAATGCTCGGACGGGTTCATCCGGTCCAAGTGGTTCTGCCACTGGTCGGTGGTCGGAATGGCGAAGGCCTGGCTGACGCCGAGGGCGATAACCAGCGCCGAAGCGCCGAGGATAGCGAAGTTACGCATTGCGATTCTCCATGTTCAGCACGTGATCATTGATAACTGTTCGTTGATCACTGTGCAGTGAACATGATGCGTCCAGACCAGCTTTCAAGAGGGGGGCCTTCAACTGAATGTGAGCGGGCCGGCGCCGCCTGCGGGGAGAACATCCGCCCTCGTCGATTGCGAGGGGACGCGGCCGTCAAAATCTAGCGCGGCGAAAGCGGCGAACCTGCGGCAATCGCAAAGCATTGATCTCGTAACGTTTTCGTTACGCGCTGGCGGACGGCCGGCCGGGCGGCCGGCAGGCTGCGGGCCAGGCGGTTCGGCCGTGGGCTGGGCAGTCCGGCAGCGCCGAAAGAACCCCGCCCGGAGGCCGCGCGAGGCCCTTCGCGCTTCGGAAGTCGCTGCGCGCCGAGAGGCTCCAAGCGGCGGCGGGAGTCGGTCAGAAGCCGATCCTGGCGCGCGCCTCGGACAGCGCCCCACTCATGCGGCCGACCGCGGCGGCCGTGAAATCGCGGGCCTGGCCCGGAACAAGCGCGAGGCGGCGGGCCGCGTCGCCCATCGCCTGGAGCGAGATGTCGACATATCCCGGCTTGGCGGGAGGCGGCGGCAGGGACGGCAGGTCGGCGACGATCACTTCGGGACCTTCGGGACGCGGCGCCGGAACGTCTCCCTTCGCCAAGGTTGGGAGCGCGCGATAGCGCGGATGCGCCGGCCTCGGGGCGGCTGCGTCGCGATGCGGATCGGGGTCGCCGGCGACCGAGGCGAGCGGCTTGTCGAAGGAGAGCGCCACGGACTGCTGGAACGCCGCCATGCGCGCATCGTCGGCGGTCGGCGCCCGGTCCGGAACGACGGGGATTCGCGCGTCGAGCTTCGGCCGCTCGACCGTCGCAGGACCTGCGGGCGGGCGCTCGAGCCAGGCGGCTCCGCCCGCCGCGAGCGCGGCGAGCGCCGCCACCGCGAGCAGCTTTCGCTGTCGCGACACGCGCCACGAACCGCCAACCCGCGAATGCGTTACAACCAGATCCAACGTCTGCATCTTCGCCTCGGTCGCTGGGGCCGTCGCGCGAGCGCGCGCCGGCCTCGTGTTCAGTCGCCGGAGACTGGCGCGAATGTTGGGCTGCAGGCGGGCCTTTCGTCGCCGAATTGTGGCGGTCTCGGGTCCCGCGACGACGCGACTCATTCCCGGCCGGCGCCGCAGCGCCGCCCCAGGCGACCCGAACAGCTTCGCCAACTGCACTTGCCCTTTCGGCGTCACCGCGACGGCGCGGGCGCGGCCCGTCATTGCCAGCGACAGCGAAGCCATCCATCTCGCCGCGGCGCCCGGCTCCGGCGTGGATCGCTTCGCTTCGCTCGCGATGATGGCGTTGTGCAAGCCCGACACCGCGCGCCGTCGATGCGTCGCGGCTCGCCGGAGGCCACGGTGCATGCTTGATGCAATTGAGCCCGCCGAGATGGCCCGGAACTTCGCAGTCCCAATCCGGGCCGAAGCCGAAATTCGTCCCTCTGATCCTCGCGGGCTCGAAAATCCTTCGAGTCGGCGGGCGGATTCCCCTCGCCCCTGCCCCTGCTCCCTCCAGGAGAGGGATTCTAGCGCCTTCTGCTCCTCGGCCGCGCCTCTCCGCCGCCCCAGTTGTGCGGGCCCATGTCGGCGTCGGCGGGCTTGCGCGGGCGGTTCGGGCGGCCGGGAGCGGAATCGGAAAAGCCGCCGCCGGCGGCGGCGATCGCCTCCTGGCGCGCCATCGGGTCGTCGCCGACCGCCAGCTCGACCGCCTGCAGCCGCTTGATTTCGTCGCGCAGCCGCGCCGCCTCCTCGAATTCGAGATCGCCCGCCGCCGCCTTCATCCGCTTGTCGAGGTCGGCGATCGTCGCCTGGAGGTTGTGGCCGATCGGCGCGGCGCCGGCGACGCCGGCGTCGACGGTGACATGGTCGGCCTCGTAGACCGAGCCGAGGATGTCCTGGATGCCGCGCTTGATCGTCTCCGGCGTGATGCCGTTGGCCTCGTTGTAGGCGCTCTGCTTGGCGCGGCGGCGGTTGGTCTCCTCCATCGCCCGCTGCATCGAGCCGGTCACCACGTCGGCGTAGAGGATGACCTTGCCGTCGACGTTGCGCGCGGCGCGGCCGATGGTCTGCACCAGCGAGGTCTCCGAGCGCAGGAAGCCCTCCTTGTCGGCGTCGAG
>PLRT01000071.1:2665-23250 GCA_003164915.1 Hyphomicrobiales bacterium
GGTCAGCGTCGTCACCAGCGTGCGATAGCCCGCCTTGGCGACGCGCTTGACCTCGCCCAGCAGGTCGTCGACCTGGCTGCGCGCCGGGCGCACCTCGACCGGCGGGTCGATCAGGCCGGTCGGACGGATCACCTGCTCGACGAAAACGCCGGCCGTCCGCTCCATCTCCCACTTGCCCGGCGTCGCCGACACGTAGACGCTCTGGGGCCGCATCGCGTCCCATTCCTCGAAGCGCANNCGGCCGGTTGTCCATGCACGACGGCAGGCGGAAGCCGTATTCGGCCAGCGTCGCCTTGCGGCGATAGTCGCCGCGATACATGCCGCCGATCTGAGGCACGGTGACGTGGCTCTCGTCGCAGAACACCAGCGCGTTGTCGGGCAGGTATTCGAATAGGGTCGGCGGCGGCTCGCCGGGGCGGCGGCCGGTGAGATAGCGCGAATAGTTCTCGATGCCGGCGCAGACGCCGGTCGCCTGCAGCATTTCGAGATCGAACAGGGTGCGCTGCTCGAGCCGCTGCGCCTCCAGCAGGCGACCCTGGGCGATGAACTGGTCGAGCCGGACTTTCAGCTCGTGCTTGATGGCGTCGATCGACTGCAGCAGCGTCGGCCGCGGCGTGACATAGTGGCTGTTGGCGTAGATCTTGACGAATTCGAGGTCCTGGATCTTGTGCCCGGTCAGCGGATCGAATTCGACGATCGTCTCGATTTCGTCGCCGAAGAAGCCGACCCGCCAGGCGCGGTCCTCGTAGTGGGCGGGGAAGATCTCGATCGTGTCGCCGCGCACGCGGAAGAAGCCGCGGCTGAACTCGGCCTGGCTGCGCTTGTATTGCAGCGCGACCAGGTCGGCGATCAGCTGGCGCTGGTCGACCTTGTCGCCGAGCTGCAGCGAGAAAGTCATCGCCGTGTAGGTCTCGACCGAGCCGATGCCGTAGATGCACGACACCGAGGCGACGATGACGACGTCGTCGCGCTCCAGCACCGCGCGGGTCGCGGCGTGGCGCATGCGGTCGATCTGCTCGTTGATCGACGATTCCTTCTCGATATAGGTGTCGGAGCGCGGGACGTAGGCCTCCGGCTGGTAATAGTCGTAGTAGGAGACGAAATACTCGACCGCGTTGTCGGGAAAGAAGCTCTTGAATTCGCCGTAGAGCTGCGCCGCCAGCGTCTTGTTGGGCGCCAGGATCAGCGCCGGGCGCTGGGTCGCCTCGATCACCTTGGCCATGGTGAAGGTCTTGCCAGAGCCGGTGACGCCGAGCAGCACCTGGTCGCGCTCGCGCGCCGCGACGCCCTCGACCAGCGCGGCGATGGCCTGCGGCTGGTCGCCCTTGGGCTCGAACTCGGAAACGATGCGGAAGCGCCGGCCGCCTTCCGATTTGTCCGGCCGCGGCGGCCGATGCGGCGTCCATGCCGGGCTGTTGCGGATATTGGGGTCGCCAAGCTCGAGCAGCGCCTTGAGCGATTCGGCCGATGCGGTCGCGCCGGTCAGGCCGCGCGGATGGGCGTCGGCGACCGGGGCGAAGCGCGCCTGCGGCGACTCGCCGAAGGCCTGCGGCGCCTCGCCGAAGGCCTGCGGCTTGCCCTCGACCAGCGCCGGGTTGAGCAGCGCGGCGAGATGGTCGTCGAGCGGATGGACCTCCGGCCGCGCCGCCTTGGCGCGACTCGGGCGGGGCCCCGGCTTGGCGGGTTTGGGCATGAGGCGAATATGGGGGCAAAGCGGCGCGGAGGGAAGGCGGCCGACGCCGTTCGTCTAGCGGGCCCGCGAACGGTTCAAGGCCGCCGCCGCGCGCACGAGCGTCCTGAAGGCGTCCGCATCGATCGCGTCGCCCTGATGGAGATCGATGGCCCGCCTGACGGCCGCTTCCAAGCTCGCGTTGAACAGCCCGGACGGGTCGTCGAGCGCGGCGCCCCGGGCGAAGGTCAGCTTGACCACGCTCTTGTAGGTCTCGCCGGTGCACAGGATTCCATCGTGCGACCACACCGGAACGCCGCGCCATTTCCACTCTTCGACCACCTCGGGGTCCGCCTGCCTGATCAGGGCGCGGGCGCGGGCGAGCGTCTCGCCCCGCCAGTCGCCCAACTCCGCGATCCTCGCGTCGATCAGCCGAGAAGGGGATTCCGCCGGGGTCGTCGGGCTCGTCTTCATCGCGTTCGCGGCTCCGGTGGCGATGCTTTCGTCCTGCGGCGGGCCGGATTCATAGAACGCTCGCCTGGTCGAATCCACCCGCGCGGCGCATCCCGTCAGGGCGGTCCGGCCGCCGCCGGCGAAGGGCCAGGACTGCGGCCATCGTTCGTTCATTGTCCATAAACGAATTGTCGTCAATTCTACTGAGCCTGGCGGTAGTCGTTCCGGGTTTCGAGTTCGAGCGTACCGGTCCGTCATGACGACAACGCCCATCTCCGCTGTGGACGTTCCTCCCGTTGGGGGCTGCAGACACGCCCACGCCCGCGCGGACGCCTTCGCGCGCCGGAAGACGCGCCGATGAGCGCAGCGCCGCAGCCGCAGCGCGAACCCGCCGAACCGGCGCCGCACGCCAGCGACAGCGCTCCGGTCGACCCGGCCGCCTTCGCCCAGATGGACGCGGCGGGGCGATTGGCCCACTTGCGTGGCCTGCTCGCCGCCGCCGCGGCCGTCAATCCCGCCGTGGACGACTGGCGGCGGCGCAACGCGCCCGAGGCCGAACCCACGCCGATCGCCGCGCCGCGGGCGCCCGCCGCCCCGGCGAAGACGAAGCCCGCCGCGTCGACGCCGCGGCGCGTCGCCAAGACGCTGCTCGGCCTCGCTCTCGTCGCCGCGGTCGGCTACGAACCGCTGCAACGCATGGCGCAGACGACCAGCGTCGAGGCGATCGTCAACGCGCGCGTCATCACCTTGCGCTCGCCGATCGAAGGCGAGGTGCAGGCCGGCGCCGTCGGTCGCGAAGCGGGCGCGGCGCTGGCGCCGGGCGACCTGCTGTTTCGGGTGGTCGACAAGCGCGCAGACCGCAGCCAGGTCGACGAACTGTCGCGCCAGCTCGAACAGGCGCGCGACGAGCGGCCTCGGCTGGCGGCGCGGCTGGAGAGCGCGCGCGCGCTGCTCGCCGATCTCTCCGATCAGGCCCGTGCGTTCGGCGCAGCGCGCATCCGCCAGCTCGAAGCGCGCCACGACGCGCTGACCGCCGACGCCGCGGCGGCTCATGCGCGCACGCTGGACGCGGTCGCCACACTCGAGCGCGCCAACCGGCTGGTCGCCCAGGGCGCCGGCACCACGGTGCAGGCGAGCCTGGCCAACCGCGACGCCGACGTCGCGGCGCAGAACGAGATCGCCGCCCGGGGCCTGATCGTGGTCAACGACGTCGAACTCGAAGCCGCCCGACGCAACGTATTCGTCAGTGACAGCTACAACGACCGCCCGACCTCGGCGCAGCGCGCCGACGATCTCAGACAGCAGATCGTCGATTTCGAACAGGCGCTCGACGAAAGCGACCGCCGCGTCGCCCGCCTGGCGCAGGATCTCGCCGACGAGCAGGCGCGCTACGCCCAGCTGTCCGCGGCCGACGTCGTCGCGCCGGCGCGCGGCAGCGTGTGGGAGACGCTGACCGCGCCGGGCGAGCAGGTGCGTCGCGGCCAGGAGCTGATGCGCGTGCTCGATTGCGGCGGCGCGTTGGTCACCGCGACGGTCGGCGAGAGCGTCTACGACCGGCTGCGGGTCGGCTCGCCGGCCCACTTCCAGCCGCGCGACGGCGGCGGCGACCTCGCGGCAAGCGTCGTCAGCCTGACCGGCGCCTCGACCACGCCGGCCAATTTCGCCATCGAGCCGTCGGCGATGGCGCGCGGCGCCTATCACGTCACCGTCTCGGTTCCGGGCCTGATCGGCGGGCAGAACTGCGACGTCGGCCGCACCGGCCGGGTGGTGTTCGACGGCGCCCAGGCCAGTCTGATCGACGCGCTGCGGCCGGCGCTGTGGTGAGCCCGTTCCTCGTCGACGCCGCCGAATGTTGCTGGCCGGGGGCGCTCGCCGCCGGCCTCGGCGCGGCGGTTCTGCCCTGGCTCAGGCGCGACAGCACGACGGCGCGCGCCATCGTCGTCGCGGCCGTGCTGGCGCTGATGTGGCGCTACATCGTCTGGCGCTGGACCAGCACCCTGCCCCCGTTCGGCTTCACGCTCGACACGCTGGTCGCGCTGGTCTTCATCTTGGTCGAGACAGCGGCGCTGGTCGGCGCGACGATCTCGTTCTTCTTCCTGTCGCGGGTGTGCGACCGCTCCGCCGAGGTCGAGGCCAATCTCGGCTGGCTGACCGCGCTGCCGACGCCGCCGCTGATCGACGTCTTCATCTGCACGTATAACGAGGAAGAGGCGATCCTCGAGCAGACGATCGTCGGCGCGCTGGCGATGGACTATCCCAATTATCGGCTGTGGACGCTCGACGACGGCCGGCGGCCGTGGCTCGAGGCGCTCTGCGCGCGGCTCGGCTGCGGCTACATCACGCGCGCCGGCAACGCCCACGCCAAGGCCGGCAACATCAACAACGCGCTCGGGCGCGTCGCCGGGCTCGAGCCGCCGCCCGACTTCGTCGCCATCCTCGACGCCGACTTCGTGCCGACGCCGAACTTCCTCACCCGCGCAACGACGCTGTTTCGCGAGGACGACGTCGGCGTGGTGCAGACGCCGCAGCATTTCGCCAATCCCGATCCGATGCAGCGCAACCTGTCGCTGGCGCGGGTGTGGCCCGACGAGCAGCGCTATTTCTTCGACGTCATCATGGCGTCGAAGGACGCCTGGGGCGCCGCCTTCTGCTGCGGCACCTCGTCGATCGTCCGCTTCGCGCCGCTGGTGCAGATGGGCGGCTTCCCGACCGATTCGGTGACCGAGGACTACCTGCTGACGCTGCGCCTCAAGCGGATCGGCTATCGCACCGTCTATCTCAACGAGCGGCTGTCGCTCGGCCTCGCGCCCGAGGGCCTGCGCGAATACATCGTCCAGCGCAGCCGCTGGTGCCTCGGCTTCATGCAGATCTGCGTCGGCCGCAGCGGGCCGCTGAGGCCCGGCAACGGCCTCTCCCTGGTCGACCGGTTCATCCTCAGCGAAACCTTCCTGCATTGGGCGGCGAACCATTGTTATCGCCTGCTCGGCCTCGCGCTGCCGCTGTCCTATTTCCTGTTCGGGATTGCGGCAGTGCGCGCCGACGCCTCCGACACGCTCTATAACTTCCTGCCGTTTTTCATCGCCCAGACCCAGGCGGTGGCGTGGCTGTCGGGCGCGCGGTCGCTGCCGATCATGGGCGATCTCGGCCTCCTGCTCGCCGCCACCAGCGTCGTCAAGGCGGTCTGGCAGGGCCTGACCAAGCCGCAGGGCCAGAAGTTCGTCGTCACCGCCAAGGGCGGCGACCGCAGCAGGCGCTACGTCCAGATGCGGGTGCTCGCGCCGTTCTTGACCCTGCTGGCGCTGACGATCGTCGGGGTTTGCCACGCCTTCATCCTCGACCCGCCGTCCGACCTGCGAGGCGCCGCGTCGCTTCCGCTGTTCTGGAGCTGGTACAACATCTTCATTCTGACGCTGGCCTGCGTCGTCTGCATCGAGCAGCCGCGCCTGCGCCGCTCGGAGCGCTTCGACGGGCGCGGGTCGGTCGCGCGCCTCGTCGTCGACGGCCGGCCAGCTTACTACCTGATCGAGGACATTTCCACCGGCGGCATGCGGCTGCGCGGGATCGCTCCGGCAGCGGTCGGCGCCGAGCTGACGCTGCTGCTCGACGGCAAGCCGCTCAAGGCGGCGGTGGCGCGCGCCGGCGCGACCGAGTTCGCCATCGCGGTCGAAGACGGTTTCGAGGCGCGCGCGGCGATGATCCGCGCCGTCTATTCCGGCCGCTACGACCCCGGCGTCGCCGAGATCAACCCCGCCCGCGTCGCCGTCGGCGTCGCCCGGCGGCTGTTCGGCTGAACCGCCGCCCAGCGCGCCAAGGCCATCGCGGGGACGCCGAGCGGATCGAGCGCGACGCCGCGGCCGGGCGAACTCGGCGGCGAGGACTTCACGCGCGCTCAAAGCAAGGCGCCGCGCGCTTGCGCTGTCGCGGTTGGCGCTTCACTGTCAATACATGCGCCACGACTCGCATCGGCTCGCCACCTTCCGCGTGCTGCCGCGCGCCGGTCAGCGGGCGCGCGGCTGGCTCGTCGCCGGGCCGTTGCGCATCGCGTGCGCGCTCGGACCGGCGGGGATCACGCACGACAAGCGCGAGGGCGACGGCGCCACGCCGGCTGGGCGCTTCCGGCTGCTGTGGGGCTATTACCGCGCCGACCGCCGCCGACCGCCGGCCGGGGGCGTACGGCTCGAGCCGCTGCGGCGCGACCAGGGCTGGTGCGAGAATCCGGCGAGCGGGCGCTACAATCGCCCCGTCCGCCTGCCCGCTCGCGACTGCACGGATCGCATGCGGCGCGACGACGCGCTCTACGATCTGGTGTTCGTTCTCGACCACAACTTCACCCGCCGCTGCAAGGGGCGAGGCAGCGCGATCTTCTTCCATCTCGCGCGCCCCGGCCTGACGCCGACGGCCGGCTGCGTCGCCATATCCGCCGCCGACATGCGCAAGCTCGCGCCGCGGCTGGCGCGCGGCGCGGAGATGTGGATCGGGTAGCGCGGATACGATCGTCATTGCGAGCGACAGCGAAGCAATCCAGACTCAGCGGCAGCCGCAATCCCTAAGTCTGGATTGCTTCGCTTTGCTCGCAATGACGGCGCAAACGACTCGAGTTGACGACATCGCGCGTAAACGCGCTCGGAGGAGTGCGATGAACCGATCGAACTTGACGCGACGCTCGGTCGTCGCTGGCGGCGTAGCGGCGACGGCGGCCTCCAGTCTCGCCCGCCCCGCTTGCGCGCAGGTCGCAGCGAAGACCTTCGTGCTCGTCGCCGGCGCGGCGGGCGGCGGCTGGCAATGGCGGCGGGTCGCCGACCGGCTCGAGCGGCAGGGTTGCAAGGTGTTCGCGCCGACGCTGACCGGGCTCGGCGAACGCTCGCATCTGTTGAGCAAGGACGTCGGCCTCGAAACCCACGTGACCGACATCGTCAACGTCGTTCGCTGGGAAGGCCCAGAGCGTATCTGCCTGGTCGCCCATTCCTACGCCGGCTGGCCGTGCGGCGCGGCGCTCGACCGGATCGGCGACGCGGTCGCGTCGGTCGTCTGGCTCGATGCGTTCAGGCCGCAGGACGGCTGCGCGCTGATCGACCTCGTCGCCGCTTCGGCGCGCCAAGCGTATGGAGAAGCGGCGGCGCACGGCGAGCTCAGCATGCCGCTATCGCCGAGACTATCGAGCGCCGTCGTCAATCCGCGCGATGAAGCGCTGCTCCGAGCGAAGCTGACGCCGCAGCCGATCGCCACCTACATGCAGACGCTCAATTACCGCGGCGGCCTCGAGAGGATCGCCAAGAAGACCTACGTCCGCCTGCCGGACTTCCCCAATCCGTCGTTCGACAGGGCCTACGCCGCCTGCAAGGGCGACACGTCGTGGTCGACCGCCGAACTCGCCGATTGCGGCCACTACGCCATGTTCGACGCGCCGGAGCGGCTGGCGGCGCTGCTGCTACGCGCGGCGTGAGGGCGGCGGCTCGGCGTCCGCCTCGCGCCGCGCCACCGCCAGCGCGGCGGCGCGCTCGAGATGAGCCCGCGCGGCCGCGGCGGCCGCTTCCGCGTCGCCCTCGACGATCGCCTTGGCGATGGCGCGGTGTTCGCTGACCGAAGCGCGCATGACTTCGGTCGTCAGCGCGTCGCCGACCTGGGCCATGATCAGCGGCAGGCGCAGGCGCGCCGACAGTTCCTGCAGATGCGCGTTGCCGGCGAGCCGCAGCACCGAGAGATGGAAGGCGGCGTTCTCGTCGAGATAGCTCTCCATCCGCCGCGGCGCGTCGGCGAAGATCGGCGCGATCTCTTCGACGAAGCGCGCGCGCGCCGCCTCGTCCGGCGACAGCGCGGCGAGGCGCGCGGCGAGCGCCTCCATCTCGACCCGGATCTGGAACAATTCGCCGATGTCGCGCGGCGACAGGCGGCGCACCACCGCGCCGCGGTGCGGCGCATGTTCGATCAGCCCCTCGGCGGCGAGGCGGCGCAACGCCTCGCGCACCGGCCCGCGGCTCACCGAGAAGCGCTTGGTCAGCGCGCTCTCGATCAGCCGTTCGCCCGGCTGCAGCCGATGGGCGAGGATGTCGCAACGCAGGCCGTCGACGATATGGGCGACCGTCGCGCCGTGCGGCGGCGCGTCCTGCGCGTCGCCGCGCCGCGGCTTCCCTATCGGCGCCGTCCGGTCCATGACCTCCCCATGCGCGCGGGCGCGCCGCCTCACCATGCCGCCAAACGGCGTCGCCGAGAAGAGCGCGGGGCAAGGCGGCTTGACGCGCAACGCAGCCTTGATATTGTCCTACAATCTTAAAGGAAAGCCTGGCGGGGTCAATTCGCCGGCTTTTCGCGCGCGAGGCGGATCAACCGCCGCGTGAGACGAGAGAGGACGTCCATGCTGATCGGCAAGCGCGGCGCTGCGTCGACGTCGATCTCGACCGCCGCGGCAGACCACATCACGGTGCGCGGCCGCGACCTCTGCGCCGAACTGATGGGCGCGACGAACTTCACCGACTTCTTCTTCCTGCTGGCGGCCGGCCGCGCGCCGACCGCCGACCAGAGCTTCTTCCTCGACCTCGCGCTGGTCGCGCTCGCCGAACACGGGCTGACGCCGAGCGTGCAGGCGGCGCGGATGACCTACGCCGCCGACCCGGCTGCGCTGCAGGGCGCGGTCGCCGCGGGCGTGCTCGGCTGCGGCACGGTGATCCTCGGCGCGTCGCGCGAGGCGCGCGCGTTGCTGGAGCAGGTCTTCAAGCGCATCGACGGCGGTGCGACGCCCGACGAAGCGGCGGAGGCGATCGCGCGCGAACATCGCGCGGCGAAGAAGCCGCTCGCCGGTTTCGGCCACCCGCTGCACAAGCCGGTCGACCCGCGCGCCGAGCGGATGATCGCGCTGGCGCGCGAGCGCGGGACCGCCGGGCGCGGCGTCGACGCGGCGACCCGGCTCGCCGCCGCGGCGGCGCGGGTGTGGGATAAGCCGCTGCCGATGAACGTTTCGATGGCGATCGCCGCCACGCTCGCCGACGCCGACGTTCCCGCCGCGATCATCCGCGGCGTGCCGATCCTCGCCCGCGCCGCCGGCCTGATCGCCCATCTCGCCGAGGAGGCGGAGACGCCGATCGGCTTCTACATGGCCTCGCAGGCCGAGGAGGCGATCGCCTACGCCGGGCCAGAGGCGGGAGCGGCGGAGCCATGAGCCTGGTCGAGCCCGACATCGAGGCGGCGCCGTGGGAGGGCCAGGGGGCGGCCGACGACGGCCCCTACCGGCGCCAGATCGCCTTTCTCTTCGCGCGCTCGCGCTTCTACCGCGACAAGCTCGCCGCAGCCGGCTTCAACTCGGCCGCCGAGGTCGGCGGCCTGGCCGGGATCGCCCGGCTGCCGTTCACCGAGAAGGATGAACTGCGCGCTTCGCGCAGCGCCGACGAGCCGATCGGGACCCATTGCACGGCGACGCGCGACGAGATCGTCCGCATCTATTCGACCAGCGGCACCACCGGGACGCCGAGCTACATCCCGCTCACCGCCGCCGACGTCGAGGTGTGGGTGCGCACCTCGGCGCGCAGCTACGGCGCCTCCGGCGTGAAACGCGGCGACCGCATCGTCTCGACCTACAACGCCGGGCCGTTCGTCGCCGGCGCGGCGCTCGACGCCTTCGCGCGGCTCGGCCTCTGCCACATCCCGGTGGGAACCGGCAACACCGACCGGCTGGTCCTCGCGGTCGAGAAGCTGAAGCCGAACGTCGTCGCGCTGACGCCGTCCTACGCGCTCCACCTCGCCGAATGGGCGGCCAAGCGCGGCGTCGACCTCGCCCAGAGCAGCGTCGAGCGGCTGATGGTCGCCGGCGAGCCCGGCGGCGGCGAGCCGGCGATGCGCGCCCGGCTGGAGGCGGCGTGGGGCGCTTCCGTCACCGAGGCGATGGGCATCGGCGACATTTCGCCCTCGCTGTGGGGCGAGTGCGAGGCCAAGGCCGGCATGCACTTCTCCGGCCGCGGCTTCGTCCATTTCGAGCTGGTCGACCCGGCGAGCGGCGCGCCGGTTCCCTTCGCCGACGGCGCCGAGGGCGAGCTCGTTCTCACCCATCTCGTCAACCGCTCGGCGCCGCTGCTGCGCTTCCGCACCCGCGACCACGTGCGGCTCGGCTTCGGCCGCTGCGCCTGCGGCCGGACGGCGCCGCGCGTGCGCTGCATCGGCCGCACCGACGACATGCTGATCGTGCGCGGCGTCAACCTGTTTCCGACCGCGCTGCGCGAGATCGTCAACGAATTCGCCCCGGCGACGACCGGCGTGGTGATGATCAAGCCGAAGGCGCCGGGCGTGCGCCAGGACCCGCCGCTGCCGGTCCTGGTCGAGGCGGCCGATCCCTCCCGAGCGGAACTCGCCGAGCGCATCCGCGAGCGGGTGCGCGAAGCGCTGCTGGTGACGACCGAGATCGCGCTCGTCGCGGCCGGCGGGCTGCCGCGCAGCGAATACAAGTCCAAGCTGGTCGAACGTCCGTAGGAGAAACGTCCATGCAGAAGCTACAGACCCAGGGCGTCCACCACATCACCTTGGTCGGCGCCGACCGGCAGACCTCGATCGACTTCTGGGAAGGCCTGCTCGGCATGCCGTTCGTGTTCGAACAGCCCAACCTCGACAACGCGCTCGAGAGCCACATCTACTTCGATCCCGGCGACGGGCGGCTGATCACCGTCTTCACCCGCGAGGACCGCAAGCCCGATCCGCGCCGCACGCCGACCGATCCCGGCTGCGTCCACCACATCGCCTTCAATGTCTCGCGCGCCGTGTTCATGCAGGCGGTCGCGCGGCTCGACGCGCGCGGGATCAAGCATACGGGCGTGCGCGACCGCAAGATCTTCGACGCGATCTATTTCGAGGATCCGCTCGGGCTGCTGATCGAGCTTTCCTGCTGGAAGTTCGACCCGCCGTTCGGCTTCACCTATTCCGACGTGCTGTTCGAGGCCCACAAGCTGCGCGTCGCCGCTGGCGAACGCGCGATCGGCGAGGTCCATCTCGCCGACGCGATCGAAAAGCTGGTTTTGCGGTCGCGGCCGAGCCTGTCCGACGTCCGCAGCGCGAAAGACCCCTACCGCCGCTGACCGAAGCGGCGCGAACCATTCAACAGGAGGAAACGTATGGCCGCGATCAAGCTGCATATGCTCAAGCCGAGCGTCAACAACATGAGCGTGCGCGTGTTCCTGCGCGCCGGGAAGCTCGATTTCTCGGAGGACGACGCGTGGGGCAAGACGCGCAGCGACGACTTCCTCGCGATGAACCCCGCTCACCTGACGCCGATGATCGAATCGCCGGAACTGCCGAAGGGCGTGATGTGGGAGAGCTGCGCGATCATGCAGTATCTCGCCGGCAAGCACGGCCTCGACAGGCTTTATCCGAAGTCGTTGGAAGCGCGCGCGATGGTCGACAGCGCGATGTTCTATATCATCGGCACGCTTTATCCTTACGTCGCCCGCGCGACCTATCCGGCGCTCGGCTTCCCGCAATACGCCGGCGAAGTCGGCGCGAGCGACGCCGATCCCGCCGCCAAGGCCGCGGCGCAGAAGGCGGCGATGGCGGCGGTCGCCGAGCCGCTCGAGGTGTTTCCTAAATTCTATCTGAACGGCAAGCCGTTCATCGGCGGCGCCGAACCTTCGATCGCCGACATCCGCCTCGCCGCGACGCTCGAGTTCCTCGCCGTCGTCGACTATCCGCTGCCGGCCTGGGCGAAGGCGTTCACGAGCGCGATCGAGGCGAAGCTCGGCTCGGCCTATGCCGAGCCCGCCGCCGACGTACGCGGCTACGTCGCCCATGTGAAGTCGCAGAAGCATTAACGTCGACGACACGCATTGGCGGGGCGGCGCGAAGGCCGCTCCGCTCCTGCGACATTGCGCCACAGGCTTGCCCCAACCCGGCCCCGATCGGCGCTGCCCGTTCGCCCCAACGTGAGCCTCGATGGACGCCGAGGCGCGGGTGAACGCGGTCGCCGCGCCTTTGTCGCGCGCGCTCGATTGCAGCGCCAGACTCGCGTCGCGCACCGCAGATTCAGGCGCTTAGAGCGATTCCAAAAGGGGTCGGCCGGCGGTCGACTCCAACCTCGGCGACCGATTGCGACGTCCAGCGCAGTCGTGACTTTTCCAATTTTTACGAACGGCCGCGAGGCTCGGCTGAACGAAACGGAACGGCGGTCGCCCTATGCCGCCCCGTACGCCGAAGCGGCGTCGTTAACCCAACGTTTAGTCATTCAACAGAGTTGTAACGGTCGAAGGCGTCAATTGTGACGCTGGCCGCGCAAAGGAAGCTATTTCCGATGACGACCTCCGCAGAAACCTCTCGCCATCACCGCTTCCTCGGTTCGATTCGCGCGCGCCTCATGGGCGTTATCGCGCTGTTGGGCGCCGCGCTCGTCGCCATGGTCGCCACGCTGACGTGGATCGACGCGCGCGATATCTACGCCGGCCGCCAGGACGAGCTGCGAACCGTCATCGACGTCGCCGAAAAAGTCGTTCAACAGCAATATGACGAATTCAAGAAAGGAACGATCTCCGAGGCGGAGGCGCAACAACGCGCCAAGGCCGCGATCCGTGCGATGCGGTACAACGAGGACGACTATTTCTTCGTTCAGGACAAGAACCTCATCACCATTGTCCACGGTACGCGACCGGACCAGGAAGGTTTGGACGGCAGCAAACAGCAAGACCACGATGGCAAGTATTTCTTCGTGGAAATGCATAAGATCGCCACGGAAAACGGCCAAGGGTTCGTTGACTATCAGTACGCCAAGCCGGGGGCGCCGCTCGACCAGCCGTCGCCGAAACTGTCCTACGTCAAGCTGTTCACGCCCTGGCAGTGGACGCTGGGCACCGGCATGTACGTCGACGATGTCGACGCGACAATCCGCGCCAGAGCGCTCTGGACGGGGGCAATCGCGCTGGCCTTCCTGATCTTGATCGGCGGCTTTGCGGGCCTCGTGATGTTCCGCCTGTCGAATCGGCTCGACGGCTTGAGCACGGCGATGGCCTCGCTGGCGGCGGGCGAAAGCGACGTCGCGCTGCCCGCAACCGCCGGCAAGGACGAGGTCGCCGACATGGCTCGGGCCGTTCAGGTCTTCAAGGACAACGCGATCGAACGCGCCCGGCTGGAGGCGGAGGCGCTCGCCAATCGCAGCCAGACCGAAATCGAGCGTGAACGCGCCGCAGCGGAGCGGGCCAAGGCCGCCGAGGAGCAGGCCGAGGTCGTGCGCCGTCTGGGCGGCGGACTGAAGAATCTGGCGAGCGGCGACTTGACCGTCCGACTGGGCGAGGGCTTCTCGTCGACCTACGCGCAGATCCGCGACGATTTCAACGAGGCGATCGAGAAGCTGAAGACCACCATTCTGACGGTCGTCGAAGGCGCGGACGCGATCGAAACGGGCGCGAAGGAGATTTCCTCGGCCTCCGACGATCTGGCGCGGCGCACCGAACAGCAGGCGGCGAGTCTCGAGCAGACCGCGGCGACGCTCACCGAAATCACCGAGGCGGTGAAGAAGTCCGCCGAAGGCACCAGCCATGCGCGGCAGGTGGTGACCAGCGCCGACGCGGACGCCAAGCAGAGCGCCGGCGTGGTGCGTCAGGCGGTCGATGCGATGAGCGCGANNCAGACCAATCTGCTCGCCCTCAATGCTGGCGTCGAGGCGGCGCGCGCCGGCGACGCGGGTCGCGGATTCGCGGTCGTCGCCTCGGAAGTTCGGGCGCTCGCGCAACGCTCGGCGCAAGCCGCAAAGGAGATCAAGGCGTTGATCTCCGACTCGGCCGGCCAGGTTGACGTCGGCGTCAAGCTGGTGGCCGAAACCGGCCGCTCTCTCGAGCGCATCATGGCGCAGGTCACCGACATCAACGCCGTCGTGGGCGACATCGCGGCCGGGGCGCACGAACAATCGACGGCGCTGCAGGAAATCAACGGCGCGATCGAGCAAATGAACCTGGTGACGCAGCAGAACGCCGCGATGGTCGAGCAATCGACCGCCGCCGGCCATTCGCTGTCGCAGGAATCCTCGAAGATGGCGGAACTGGTCGGTCAGTTCCAGCTCGGGCGGCCGGCGAGCGAGGAGACGCTGCGCCGCGAATTGAAGGAGGCCGCGCCGCACGCCTTCCGGCAACCCGACAACGCGCCGCGCGCTGCGGCCCCTTCGAAGGCGGCGCGCCCGGCGCCCGCCGCACGCCCGGCCCCGACGCGGACCAAGGCGGCGAGCGGCGCGTCGGCCGGCGATTGGACGGAATTCTGAGGCGGCCGGGCCAAGTCATTCGCGAACGCGATCGAGGCGAACCTCGCCGGCGCTTCTTGCGAGCGCGCGCCGGCGGGTGCGGTTGGATTGCCGCCATGAGGCGGGGGTAACCAGCCGACGCGCTTTCACTTGCGCGCCTCTCCTGCGCGCGCGAGGGCAAGCGCTTCTAAGCGTCGTCCTCACGCAGGAACCCCCCGGACTGCCGCCGCCACAGGCTCGCATACAGCCCGTCGCGCTCGAGCAGCTCGCGGTGGTTTCCCGTCTCGACGATCTGCCCGCGGTCGAGCACGATCAGGCGGTCCATTGCGGCGATGGTGGAGAGGCGGTGGGCGATAGCGATCACCGTCTTGCCTTCCATCAGCGAATAGAGACTCTCCTGGATCGCCGCCTCGACTTCCGAGTCGAGCGCCGAAGTCGCCTCGTCGAGCACCAGGATCGGCGCGTTCTTCAGCAGCACGCGCGCGATGGCGATGCGCTGACGCTGGCCGCCGGAGAGCTTGACGCCGCGCTCGCCCACCAGAGTCTCGTAGCCGCTCCGCCCTTCGCCGTCCGCCAGACCCATGATGAAGTCTTGCGCGTGGGCGCGCCTGGCGGCGGCGACCATCGCCTCGCGCGAAGCGTCGGGACGTCCGTAGAGAATATTGTCGGCGACCGAGCGGTGCAGCAGCGAAGTGTCCTGCGTCACCATGCCGACCTGCCGCCGCAAACTGTCCTGCGTCACCTTTGCGACGTCCTGGCCGTCGATCAGAATGCGTCCGCTCTCGACGTCGTAGAAGCGCAGCAGCAGATTGACCAGCGTCGACTTGCCCGCCCCCGAGCGGCCGACCAGCCCGACCTTTTCGCCCGGCGCGATCGTGAACGACAGATCGTCGATCACGCCGCCCTTCTTGCCGTAGTGGAAGTGCACCTTCTCGAAGCGGATTTCGCCCTTGTCGGCCTCGAGTTCGGTCGCGCCGTCGGCGTCGACCAGCGTCTGCGGCCGGGCGATCGTGCGCATGCCCTCCTGCACCTGGCCGACATTGTCGAAGACGCCGATCGCGGTCCACATCACCCAGCCCGACATGGTGGTGATGCGGATGGCGAGACCAGCGGCGATGGCGATCTGCCCCAGCGACGTGAGGCCCAATGTCCAAAGCCAGATCGAGACCGCGCCGGTCGCGACGACAAGCGCGCCGTTGCTCGACGAGACGCAGAGATTCATCAGCGTGATGAGCCGCGTCTGGCTGTGAAAGTCCTTGGTGTGCGCGTCCAGCGCCTCGCGCGCGTGCTCGTCCTCCCGATCGAGATGGGCGAACAGCTTCACCGCCTGGATGTTGGTGTAGCTGTCGACGATGCGCCCGGTCAGCACGGCGCGGCGATGCGCCAGAATCTCGGAGCGCCTGCGGATGCGCGGCACGAAAGCGGCGAGGGTCGCGACATAGACGACGATCCAGCCGGCCAGCGGCAGGGTCAGGCGCCAGTCGGCCTCGGCGAGGATCGCCAGCGCGCTCGCCGAGAAGACGGTCACGAACCACAGCGCGTCGATCACCTGCACCGTCGAATCGCGCAGCGAAGCGGCCGACTGGACGATGTTCGAGGCGATGCGGCCGGCGAAATCGTTGGCGAAATAGGTCAACGACTGCCGCAGCACGTAGCGATGCGTCTGCCAGCGGATGAGATTGGTCATGCCGGGCGCGATCGTCTGCTGCACCAGCAGATCGTGGGCGAACTGCGCGAGCGGCCGCAGCAACAGGATGACGAGGCCCATGACCAGGAACGTGCGTCCGTCGTCGCGCAGAATGCGCTCCGGATTCGTCTGGCGCAGCAGGTCGACGATCTCGCCGACAAAGCGCAGGATCGCGACCTCGATCAGCGAGGTGACGAGCCCGCTCGCCATCAGCGCGGCGAGAAACGGCCACGTCTGGCGGCAATAGCGCCAGTAGTAGCCGAGCAGAGAAGCGGGCGGCTGCGACGGGTCATGCGCGCGAAAGACGTCGATCAGCGATTCGAATCTGCGAAACATGGTCTTGCGAGTCCGGACGGCCGCGCCGGGCGGGGCGCGACGTTGCGGCGATGGGGAAGAACGCCGGCCAAGCGGCCGACGCGGGGTTCTGGGATTCGGGGAAGCGCCGGAGAGCGGACCCTCGGCGAAAGGCGAAACTAGCGGCGGAGCCCGGGCAGGCTGCGCGCTGGCGACCGCGCCAACCCCGAAGCCGGAATCGCGAGCGCGCGTCCCGTGTTCGTCATGCGCGCCTCCTTTCCGGATTGGGGCCGATCAGGCGCCCGCAGCCGATGCGAGCCCGCAAGGGATAGCGCATTCCAGGCGCGCGGCGAAACCCACAGACACGTGAACGCGGGATTTTTCCCTCGCTGTGGCGTTGCAGCGACACCGGCCCGCGATTCCGCCGCCGCGAGGCGCGGCGCGGCTCGGCGCCCCAAGCGAAGCCGCACGAAGCCCAGGCTCGTCCGGGCCAACCCGCCCGTCGGGGAGGATCGAAGGCGCGGGCTTAATTATTGATTTACCATATTAATCGGCGGTTTACCCAATTCATCGAAGCTGTGGTCGACGACGCGTCGTCGCGCGGCTCGGCCCGCGCGCGCGGCATGACGCCCCGCGCTCGTCCCCGCCGACCCTCGAGCGCCGCAGCGCGCGGCCTCGCAAACGGGACGCGGCGAATGCGGAGGCGCGCCGGTGAAGGTCGACAATCTCAGGCTCAGCACGAAAGCCCTGATTCCGCTGGCGCTCATGAGCCTGGCGGTCGCCGGCATCGTCGGCTTCGGCGCGTGGCGGCTCGACAGCCTGTCGCGCAACGCCGGCGAGATCATCGCCCACCGCGACAAGGCCGCGATCTTCGTCGCGCGCGCCACCGGCACGACCGTGATGGCGCCCTACGCCGCCTTCGGCGCCCTGGTCTACGACGGCAGCTCGCCGGAGGGCCGCACCGCCCAGGCCGACTTCGCCAACCAGCTCGACAAGTTCAACGAGCTGATGGACCAGGCGAGCGCGTACCTGCCGCAGTTCGCCTCGACCTTCGCCAATTTCAAGACGGCGGAGCGCGACATCGGCGAGAAGGGCAAGACGATCGTGGCGATCGGCGAGGATTCGCCAGGCCTCGCGGTCGGCAAGGACCTGAAGCCCGACGATCTCGACAAGCTCGCCGAAGGCGCGCGCTCGGTCGCCGAAGTCGACACCGCGGCGCGCAAGCTGTCGGCCGGCCTGCTCGCGATCAGCGACGCGATGATCAACGACAACGCGCGGGCGGCCGCCGACATGGCCGCGCAGTCGCGATTCGCCTTGATCGCTCTGTTCGCCGCCGGCCTGCTCTCGGCGCTCGCCGCCGGCGCGCTGACCCTGTGGATTTCGACGATGAAGACCGCAAGGCCGCTCGCCGAGCTGTCGCGCCGGATGAAGGCGCTCGCCTCCGGCGATCTCCAGGTCGACATCCNNGACGAACGCGAGCGCGCCGCCGCCGAGCGAACCAAGGCGGCCGACGAGCAGGGGGAGGTCGTGCGCCGCCTCAGCGTCGGGCTGAAGACGCTCGCGGCAGGCGGGCTGATGGCGCGGCTCGGCGAAGGCATCGCTCCGACCTACGCGCAGATCCGCGCCGACTTCAACGAAGCGGTCGGCAAGCTCGCCGCCGCGGTCGAAGCGGTCGTGGCGAGCGCCGACGCGATGCAGGACGGATCGCAGGCGATCTCGGCCGCCGCCGACGATCTTTCGCGCCGCACCGAGCAGCAAGCGGCGAGCCTCGAGGAAACCGCCGCGACGCTCGGGCAGGTCACCGACACGGTGCGCAAGTCGGCCGAGGGCGCCGACCGTGCGCGCGCCGTCGCCGCCGCCGCCGACGAGGACGCGCAGAAGAGCGCGGCGGTCGTGCGCCAAGCCGTCGAAGCGATGAACGCCATCGCCAAGTCGGCGCAGCAGATCACCCAGATCATCGGCGTGATCGACGANNCCGGCGACGCGGGGCGCGGCTTCGCGGTCGTCGCTTCCGAGGTGCGCGCGCTGGCGCAGCGCTCCGCCGAGGCGGCCAAGGAGATCAAGGGCCTCATCTCGGCTTCGACCGCCCAGGTCGACGGCGGCGTCAAGCTGGTCGCCGAGACCGGGCATTCGCTCGAGCGCATCCTTGCGCAGATGGCGGAGATCAGCGCGGCCGTGCGCGAGATGGCCGTCGGCGCACAGGAGCAGTCGACGTCGCTGCAGCAGGTCAACGCGGCGATCGAATTGATGAATCGGGTCACCCAGGAGAACGCGGCGATGGTCGAGGAGACGACCGCGGCGAGCCGCTCTCTTTCCGAAGAGGCCGCGAGGCTCGCGACGCTGGTCAGCCAGTTCCGTCTGACGGAAGCCGAAGCGGCGAAAGCCTCTCCCCGCGCACGCAGCGGCGCGGCGCCGGCGAAGTCGGCTGCGGCGTAAGGCGGCCGCGCGCCGCCGCCCGCGCGGCCGGATCTTGTCGTCAGTGGCCTACCCCCTGGCAGGCTTCGCGGGCTCCAAGATTACCAAGCTTTCATGCCGCCGCCATTCGGTGGTTAGGCGCGCAAGGCGATTGTCGCCTTTGAGCGGCCGGGGAACGCCTCGACGCCGCGACCCATCGCTTGGAGCCGCCATGACTCTCGCCCCCTCCCCGTTTCGCCCCCGCCGCCCGTTGCGCGCCGCCCTGCTCGGCGCGGTCGCCGCGGTCGCCATCGGCGCCGCGGTCGTCGGAACCGGCGCCTTCGCGCCGTCCTTCGCCGTCGCCGACACCCAGCAGACTTCGGCCGGCCCCGCCTCGTTCGCCGACGTCGTCGACCGGGTGAAGTCCTCGGTCGTCTCGGTCAAGGTCAAGATGGACGAGACGAGCGACGCGCAGAGCGACTTCCAGGGCACGCCGCAATTCCCGCCTGGCACCCCGTTCGAGCGCTTCTTCCGTGATTTCGGCGCGCCGGACAACGGCGACCAGGGCGACACGCCGACGCCGCGCCATCCGCAACATCACCTGACCCAGGCGCAGGGCTCGGGCTTCTTCATCTCGTCCGACGGCTATATCGTCACCAACAACCACGTCGTCGACCACGCGACCGAAGTCACGGTGACCACCTCCGACGGCAAGACGCTCCCCGCCAAAGTGATCGGCGCCGACCCCAAGACCGATCTCGCGCTGCTCAAGGTCAAGGCCCCGGGGACCTATCCGTTCGTCAAGTTCGCGACCCACGCGCCGCGGGTCGGCGACTGGGTCATCGCCGTGGGCAACCCGTTCGGCCTCGGCGGCACGGTGACGGCCGGCATCGTCTCGGCGCGCGGCCGCGACATCGGCTCGGGCCCCTACGACGACTTCATCCAGATCGACGCGCCGGTCAATCATGGCAATTCGGGCGGCCCGACCTTCAACACCGACGGCGACGTCGTCGGCGTCAACACCGCGATCTTTTCGCCGTCGGGCGGCAGCGTCGGCATCGGCTTCGCCATCTCGAGCGACGTGGTCGAGAAGGTCGTCGACCAGCTCAAGAGCGACGGCGTCGTCGAGCGCGGCTGGCTCGGCATCGAGATCCAGCCGGTGACGCAGGACATCGCCGACAGCCTCGGCCTCAAGACCGCCTCGGGCGCGCTGGTCGCCAAGGAGAACAAGGACGCGCCGGCCGCCCAGGCGGGGGTGAAGGTCGGCGACGTCGTCACTGCGGTCAACGGACAGTCGGTCGCCGACGCGCGCGAGCTTGCGCGCCGCGTCGCCGATCTCGGCCCGAAGAAAACCGCCGATCTGACGATCTGGCGCGACGGTGCGCAGCAGACCGTCACGGTCACGCTCGGAACGATGCCGAACGACAAGGAGGCGATGAACGATCTCGGGTCCAGTAAGCCCGACGTGGGACAAGCCTCGATCGCCAAGCTCGGCCTGACGCTCGAGCACGGCCATGACGGCGTGACGATCACCGACGTCGATCCCAACAGCGTCGCCGCCGACAAGGGTCTGCAGCAGGGCGACGTGATTCTCGAAGCCAGCAGCAAGGCCGTGGAGCATCCGAACGAAGTCGCCCAGGCCTTCGACACGGCGCGCGCCGACGGCAAGAAGTCGGTGCTGCTCAGGGTCAGGTCGGGCGACAACGTCCGCTTCGTCGCCCTGCCGGTCCAGGCCGCGTCCTAAAGCGAGAGATCGGCCTCGCCGCCCCGGCGAGGCCGCCAGGCCGGGACCCGCGCGACATCCAGCCCCCCGCTCTCGCGCCCGCCCGGCATACTCGGCGGCAGGCCACACCCCCGGCCTGCCGCCGCTTTTTTGCCTCCGTCGCCCGGGATTCGCT
>PLRT01000077.1 GCA_003164915.1 Hyphomicrobiales bacterium
CACCGGCACCGGCGCCGCGCCGGTGGTCGCGCGCGTCGCGCGCGAACTCGGCATCCTGACCGTCGGCGTCGTCACCAAGCCGTTCCACTTCGAGGGCGCGCGGCGCATGCGTCTGGCCGACGGCGGCATCGCCGAGCTGCAGAAGTGCGTCGACACGCTGATCGTCATCCCCAACCAGAACCTGTTCCGCGTCGCCAACGAGAAGACGACCTTCGCCGACGCCTTCGCGATGGCCGACCAGGTGCTCTATTCGGGCGTCGCCTGCATCACCGACCTGATGGTCAAGGAAGGCCTGATCAACCTCGACTTCGCCGACGTTCGCTCGATCATGAGCGAGATGGGCAAGGCGATGATGGGCACCGGCGAGGCGAGCGGCGAGCGCCGCGCGGTGCTGGCCGCCGAGGCGGCGATCGCCAACCCGTTGCTCGACGAGACCTCGATGAAGGGGGCGCGCGGCCTGCTGATCTCGATCACCGGCGGCAACGACTTGACCCTCTACGAAGTCGACGAAGCGGCGAGCCGCATCCGCCAGGAGGTCGACGAGGACGCCAACATCATCCTCGGCGCGACCTTCGATTCGGCGCTGGACGGGGTCGTGCGCGTTTCGGTCGTCGCCACCGGCATCGACCAGGCCTCGATCGACAAGATCGAGCCGGTCGCGCCGCCGCCGCTCGCCGAGGCGGCCGCCCGCGCGCGCGTCCTCCCGCCGCGTCCCCTGCCGGTCGCGATTGCGCGGGAGGAGGCGGTCGAGCCGCCCCCGCTCGCCGCCGCCCTGTCCGACGTCGAGATCCGGCCGGTCGCGCCGCGCGCGACCGCCTATGTCGAGCCGGTCGCCCCAGCCGGCCGCGACGAAGAGCCGATCGAGCGCGAATTCATTCCGCCGGCGCCGGAGCAGCCGGCCCTGCGCGCGCCGCGCATGCCGCAGATCGACGAGTTGCCGCCGATCGCCCAGAACCAGTTGCGAGCCCATCGCGGCGAGGCGCCGAACGCCCCCCCGGCGGCCGAGACGCGCCGGCGGTCGCTGCTGGAGAAGCTCGCCGCGTTCGGCATCAGCCGTCACGAGGACGAGGCGCCGCGCGGGACCCCCGCTCCGGCTCAGCTCGCCCCGCCGCGGCCAACCGCCGCCGCGCTGCACGCCGAATATGGGCGTCCGCAGCCCCGCCCGGTCGCGCCGCGGCCAGCCCAGGGCCAGCTCGATCCGCACGGCCGCGCGCCGGTCCGGCCCGCCTCGCTGGAGGACGAGCAGCTCGAGATCCCCGCGTTCCTGCGTCGCCAGTCAAACTGAGCGAATCAGCGAATAGAAACAACGACGGCCGCGGCGGTTGCCGCGGTCGCTTCACGTTACGGCACCCTAGTTTAATGAACATTCACGAAATCTTAGAAGCTGTTGTTTTAATTGTCGTAATTAAGGTTGCTGAGGTGTGTAACTTTCGTACACGAAAGGTGATTTGGCCCTGCGTGGCCTCACGCCTAATGTCCCCGCGGCTGACATTGAGCTGACGGAAACGCTTTAAGCGCAGTTCGGCCGGGGCGAACGACACAACGACGCATCAGACGTCGGCATCGTCGAGCGAACACAACCGGCTGACGGCGCGTGTGGGGACGATTGTTATATGAAATTCGGCTTGCAGACGACGCTTCGCGATCGGGTCGAGATCAGCGGCTTCGGCGTTCATTCAGCGGCCCCTGCCCGCGTCGTCCTCCATCCCGCCGACGTTGATTCCGGTATCGTCATTCTCCGCACCGGTTTGCCCAATTGCCGCGAACGTCTCATCGAAGCGAAATGGAACAACGTCACCCAGACGGCGCTGTGCACCGTGCTCGGCGATTCGACCGGCGCCGCCGTCGCGACAGTTGAGCATCTGATGGCGGCGTTGGCCGGCCTCGGGGTCGACAATGCGCTGATCGAGATCGACGGCCCGGAAATGCCGATCATGGATGGGTCCGCGGCGCCGTTCGTGTCGGCGATCGATTCGGTCGGGCTCGTCCGTCAGGGGCGGCCGCGCCGCGTGATCCGCATCGTCAAGCCGGTGCGGATCGAGAGCGGCAAGGCCTACGCTGAACTGACGCCCGGCGGTCGTGGCCTCAGGCTCGACGTCGAGATCGATTTCGACGCGCCGAGCATCGGTCGCCAGCGCCGCGCCTTCGACGTCGATCCGTCGAGTTTCCGGCGCGAAATCGCGCGCGCGCGCACCTTCGGCTTCGTCAACGACGTCAAAAAGTTGTGGCAGGCCGGGTTCGCCCTCGGCTCGTCGCTGGAGAATTCGATCGCCCTCGACGGCGACGCGATTCTCAATCCCGAAGGCCTGCGTTACGCCGACGAATTCGTCCGCCACAAGGCGCTTGACGCGGTCGGCGATCTCGCGCTGGCCGGCGCGCCGATCGTCGGCTGCTACCGCTCCTATCGCCCTGGCCACAAGATCAACGCGATGATGCTGTCGGCGTTGTTCGCCGACCGCAAGGCCTATGAGGTCGTCGATGGCGAGGCGCGCAAGACTTACGCGCTCGGCGGCGCGATCGGTCGGGTCGCCACCGCCTACGCCGCCAACGCCGATTGAGCGGCGAATCGCGGCGCGTTCGCGGTCGTTGGGCGCCTTGGCGCCATAATCCGTCGCTCTAATGCAGGAAATCGGCCGCCGCCCGAACGGCGGTGGCGCGGCGACGCGCAGTGATGTAAACAGCGCCGCTGGTCCGCCCTTCGCGTCACGAACGTTCGAGTCCGCCGCATGACCCTGGTCGCCCCGAATTTCCGCATGTTCGCCCTCGCGCGCGGGTTGCTGCTCGCTGGCGCGACGGCGGCGCTCGCCTCCTGCTCGATGTTCGACGACTTCAACCCGTTTGGGGCCGAGAAGTACAAGATGGTGATCGAGCCGGACGTTCCGGCCAGCAAGGCCTATGACCAGGGCCTCGCTCAGCTCGCCGACGGGGCGCCGCAGGACGCCGCCAAGAAGTTCACCGACCTCGGCGAGAAGTTCCCGGATTCGGATTGGGCGCGCAAGGGCCTGCTGATGACCACCTATGCGCAATACGAGGCGGGCGATTTCGACAGCACCGAGTCGTCGGCCGAGCGCTACGTGAAGCTCTATCCCAAGTCGCAGGAGGCCGCCTACGCGCTCTATCTCGAGGCGAGCTCCTACTACCGTCAGATCCCCGACATCTCGCGCGACCAGGAGCGCGCCGCCAAGGCGCTCGTCGCCTTCCAGCAGGTGGTGAAGGACTATCCCAAATCCGAGTACGTCGAGGACTCGAAATACAAGATCCAGGTGACGATGGATCAGCTCGCCGGCAAGGAGATGTCGATCGGGCGCTTCTATCTCAACCGCCGCAATTACACGGCGGCGATCAATCGCTTCCGCAACGTGCTGACCGCCTATCAGACCACCCGCCACTCGGAAGAGGCCCTCTATCGCCTGGTCGAATCCTATCTGGGTCTGGGCATCACCGACGAGGCGCAGACCGCCGCCGCGGTGCTCGGCCACAACTTCCCCGACGGCCAGTGGTACAAGGACGCCTACAACCTGCTCAAGAGCGGCGGCCTGTCGCCGCAGGAAAACCAGCAGTCCTGGATCTCCAAGCTTTACCACTCCGTCGTGCCCTCCTGAGGCGCCAAGGCCGAAGCCCATGCTCGCCCGGCTTTCGATCCGCGACATCGTGCTGATCGATCAGTTGGACCTCGAATTCGTCGACGGCCTCACGATTCTCACTGGCGAGACAGGCGCAGGAAAATCGATCCTGCTCGACGCGCTGTCGCTCGCGCTCGGCGCGCGCGGCGACGGCGCGCTGACCCGCCACGGCGAAGCGCAGGGGCAGGTCACGGCGAGTTTCGACCTCGAGCCCGGCCATCCCGCCTTCGCCGCGCTCGCCGAGCAGGGCGTGCGCGCCGACGGCGAGATGATCCTGCGCCGCGTCCAGTTCGCCGACGGCCGCACCCGCGCCTTCGTCAACGACCAAAGCGTCAGCGCCCAAACCCTGCGCCTGGTCGCCGCCGGCCTGGTCGAGATCCATGGCCAGCACGACGAGCGCGCGCTGCTCGACGCCTCGACCCATCGCGCCCTGGTCGACGCCTATGGCGGCCATTCCGACCTGGTCGAGGCGACGCGCTCGACCCACGCCGCGTGGCGCCGGGTCGAGACGGAGCTCGAGGCGGAGCGCGCGCGGGTCGCCGCGGCGCGCGCCGCCGCCGATTACGCGCGCCACGCCCACGAGGAGCTCGCCGCGCTCGACGTTCAGCCTGGCGAGGAAGACGCGCTTGCCGAGCGCCGCCAGCGCATGATGCAGGGGGAGAAGGTCGCCGCCGACATCCGCGAGGCGCACGACAACCTATCCGGCGATTCGGCGATCCTGCCCGTCCTCGCCGCGGTTTCGCGCCGGCTGCAGCGGCGAATGCCGCAGGCGCCGACGTTGATCGAGCCGAGCGTCCAGGCGCTCGACGAGGCGATGCAGGCCTTGGAGGTCGCGACCCAGGCGGTCGAATCGGCGCTCGCCGCCTGCGATTTCGATCCGCGCGAACTGGAGAAATGCGAGGAGCGCCTGTTCGCCTTGCGTGGCATGGCGCGCAAGCATGCGACGACCGTCGACAACGTGCCAGCGCTCGCCCGCCGCTACGCCGAAGAACTCGCCGCGCTCGAGGCGGGCGAGCACCGCGTCGCCGATCTGGAGACCCAAGCGCGCGCCGCCGCCGCCGCCTACGCCGCTGCGGCCGACGCGCTGTCGAAGGCGCGCGTCGCCGCGGCCCGCGCGCTGGAAAGGGCGGTCAACGTCGAATTGCCGGCGCTGAAGCTCGAGCGCGCGCGTTTCGAGGTCGCACTGAAGCGCGACGAGGGGCAAAGTTCGGCTGACGGCTACGATCGCGCCGAATTCACCGTTCAGACCAATCCCGGCTCGCGTCCGGGACCGCTGATGAGGGTCGCTTCGGGCGGCGAGCTCGCACGCTTCCTGCTGGCGCTGAAGGTTTCGCTCGCCGAGCGCGGCACCGCGCCGACCCTGGTGTTCGACGAGGTCGACAGCGGCGTGGGCGGCGCGGTCGCCGACGCGATCGGCCAGCGGCTCGCCCGCCTCGCCGCCAAGGCGCAGGTGCTCGCGGTCACCCACGCGCCGCAGGTCGCGGCGCGCTCCGACCAGCACTTCCGGATCGTCAAGGCCGACGTCGGCAAGGGCGAGCGCGTCGCCACCCAGGTGGTGGCGTTGGACGCCTCGGCGCGGCGCGAGGAGATCGCGCGCATGCTCGCCGGCGCCGAAGTCACCGGCGCGGCGCGGGCGGCGGCCAAGAGCCTGATCGAGAAGGCGGGATAGGCAGGGCGGTCGGGGCAGGGTTTCGGCTTGCCGGGGGCGCCCGGGCGGCCTATCTACCCCCGGTCGGCGGAGCGGATTGGCACGGGCGAACGCGGGGGACGAGGATCGCGGGGAACGAGGATCGAAGGCGGCGGCGGGAACGGCTCGCCGCGGCCCTGCGCGAGAACCTGAAGCGCCGCAAGGCGCAGCAACGCGACCGGCGCGCGACGGCTGAGGCGGCGCCGTCGAGCGACGCGCCGCGCGAAGCGAACGCCGAGACCGACCGCTAGCGCGGCGTCGGCGAGAAGGGACCAGGCATGGATCGCATTCAAATCCGCGGCGGCGCCAAGCTTCAGGGGACGATCCCGATCTCGGGAGCGAAGAACGCGGCGCTGCCGTTGATGATCGCCTCGCTGCTGACCGACCAGACGCTGACGCTTGAAAACCTGCCGCGGCTCGCCGACGTCAGCCAGTTGGCGCGCATCCTCGGCAACCACGGCGTCGACTATGCGCTCGACGGCAAGCGGCCGGGCGAGGAGGCGGGCTCCGGCCAGACCGCGCACTTGCGCGCCAGGACGATCGTCGACACCACCGCGCCCTACGAGCTCGTCTCGCGCATGCGCGCGAGCTTCTGGGTGATCGCGCCGTTGATCGCGCGCGTGGGCGAAGCGCGCGTGTCGCTGCCCGGCGGCTGCGCGATCGGCACCCGCCCGGTCGACCTGTTGCTGACGGCGCTGGCGGCGCTCGGCGCGGAAATCGCGATCGAGGGCGGCTACGTCGTCGCCCGCGCGCCGAAGGGCCTCAAGGGCGCCGAGATCGAATTCCCCAAGGTGACGGTCGGCGGCACGCATGTGGCGATGATGGCGGCGGCGCTGGCGCACGGTTCGACGCTGATCGTCAACGCGGCGCGCGAGCCGGAGGTGAAGGACGTCGCCGACTGCCTCAACAAGATGGGCGCGCGGGTCAAGGGCGCGGGCACATCGAGGATCGAGATCACCGGCGTCCCGCGGCTCAACGGCGCGCATCACCGCGTGCTGCCCGACCGCATCGAAGCGGGCACCTACGCGACCGCGGTGGCGATGACGGGCGGCGACATCCTGCTCGAGGGCGTCGGCCCCGACCTGTTCCAGGAAGCGCTCGACGCGCTGGCGCGCGCCGGGGCGACGGTCTCGAGCGACAATCGCGGCGTGCGCGTCGCCCGCAACGGCGCCGGCATCGGCGCGGTCGACATCTCGACCGCGCCGTTCCCCGGTTTCCCGACCGACCTGCAGGCGCAGTTCATGGCGCTGATGACCCGCGCCCGCGGCGTCTCCCGCATCACCGAGACGATCTTCGAGAACCGCTTCATGCACGTCCAGGAGCTCGCGCGGCTCGGCGCGCGGATCAAGCTCGACGGCGACACGGCGGTCGTCGAGGGCGTCGACAGGCTGCTNNGTCAACCGCGTCTATCATCTCGATCGCGGCTTCGAGCGGCTCGAGCAGAAGCTCTCCGCCTGCGGCGCCGACATCGAGCGCATTTCGGGCTGAAGCGATGACGCGGACAATCGACAAACTCAAGCTGATCGCGCTCGACCGCGAAGGGCTCGGCGTCATCTCGGCTCATGTCCAGGACACCTGCCTGCGGCGCGCCGACATGCGCTACCTGCCGGGCCAGAAGCGCTTCCTGGTCAGCGGGATGCGCTACGATTGGGCGGGCGCCGAGGAGGGCCGCGCCGAGCGCGTCGGCTCGGTGCTGCGCTTCGATCGCGTGCTCAAGGTCTCGCATCTCGGTCTCGACGAGGGCGACGATTCGCGCGTCCTCAACCTGCTGGCGGTGACGTTCGAGAAGACCGATCCGCCCTCGGGCATGGTTCTGCTCGCCTTCGCCGACGGCGCGGTGGTGCGGCTCGAGGTCGAATGCCTCGAGGCCGAACTGGTCGACATTGGCCCGCGCCGTCCGGCCGAGGAATGTCCGGGCCACGCGCTGACCAAAGCCGATTCGTTCTAGCGCCCGACCCGGAGTTCCCATGGCGCTGACCCTCGATATGCGCGCCGCGGATTTTGAACCGCGGTTCCGCGCGCTGCTCGCCGCCAAGCGCGAGGCGTCGGTCGACGTCGACGCGTCCGTCGCGGCGATCATCGCCGACGTGCGGGCGCGCGGCGATGCGGCGCTGATCGACTACACCCTGCGTTTCGACCGTGTCGACCTGTCGCGGTCGGGCTTTCGCATCGCCCCGGCCGAGATCGAGGCCGCCTTCGCCGCCTGCGACCGCGCCGCGCTCGAGGCGCTCGAACTCGCCTACGAGCGCGTGCTCGCCTATCACCGCCGCCAACTTCCCGGCGACGTGTCGTTCGTCGACCATCTCGGCGTCCAGCTCGGCTGGCGCTGGCGGGCCATCGACGCGGTCGGCCTCTACGTGCCGGGCGGCGCGGCGAGCTATCCGTCTTCGGTCATCATGAACGCCGCGCCGGCAATCGTCGCCGGCTGCCGGCGACTGGCGATGGTCGTGCCGACGCCCGACGGCAAGCTCAATCCGCTGGTGCTGGCCGCGGCCAAGATCGCCGGCGTGAGCGAGATCTACCGCGTCGGCGGGGCGCAGGCGATCGCCGCGCTCGCCTATGGAACCGAGAGCGTCGCGCCGGTCGTCAAGATCGTCGGCCCCGGCAACGCCTATGTCGCCGCCGCCAAGCGGCGGGTTTTCGGCGTCGTCGGCATCGACATGATCGCAGGGCCGTCGGAAGTGGTCGTGCTCGCCGACGCCAGCGCCGACCCGGAGTTCATCGCCGCCGACCTGCTCGCCCAGGCCGAACACGACGAGGCGGCGCAGTCGATTTTGGTCACCGACGACGAGGGCCTCGCGAACGCGGTCGCCGCCGCGCTCGAGAGGCAGCTCGTCGACCTGCCGCGCGCCGCGATCGCCGGCGCGAGCTGGCGCGACTACGGCGCGGTCATCGTCGTTCCCGAACTCGCCGCCGCGCCGGCGCTGATCGACCGCATCGCGCCCGAGCACCTCGAGATCATCGCCCGCGACGCCGACGCCCTCTCCAACGCGGTCGCCAACGCCGGCGCGATCTTCCTCGGCCCGCATACGCCGGAGGCGATCGGCGACTACGTCGGCGGCTCGAACCACGTGCTGCCGACCTCGCGTTCGGCGCGCTTCTCATCCGGGCTCGGCGTCTATGATTTCGTCAAGCGCACCTCGATCCTCAAGTGCGACGCGCGCTCGCTGGCGACGCTCGGACCGGCGGCGGTGACGCTCGGCGAGGCCGAGGGCCTCACCGCCCATGCGCGCTCGGTGGCGCTGCGGCTAGCGCGCGACGGCGCAACATGAGCGACGAAGCCGAACGCGGTCGAGATCGGCTTGCGGCGGTGACGTTCGACGAGACGACGATTCCGCTCGGCCAGATCGATCGCGATCACGAGCGGGCGGCGGCAGTGTTCGACCTGATCGAGGACAACCGCTTCAGCGTGCGCGGCCGCGACGATGGTCCCTACAGCCTTCGGCTGGCGCGCAGCGAGTCGCGGCTGAGGTTCGAGGTGCGCGACAGCGCCGGCGCGCCGGTGGTCGAATTCGCGGTGTCGATGACGCCGTTCCAGTCGCTGCTGAAGGACTACTTCCGCGTCTGCGAGACCTATTTCAGCGCGATTCGCGGCGCGGGCGCACGGCAGATCGCCGACATCGATCGCGCGCGCACCGACCTGCACAACGAGGGCGCCAAGCTGCTGGCGACGCGCGTTCCCGAACAGGTGGAAATCGACGCGGGGACCGCGCGCCGCCTGTTTACGTTGGTTTCCGCCCTCAACTGGCGCCCGTGAGCGGCGCGCCGCGCTCCGCCGAGGACTGCGCCGCCTTCATTCGCGCCAATACGCGGCTGATCGCCCCGCCGCTCGTCCCCGAGATGCGGCTCCATCTCGCCGACGAAGCCGTTGCGCTGTGGACGAAGACCGAGGAGGAGCTGGAGGCGACCGGTCTGCCGCCGCCGTTCTGGGCCTTCGCCTGGGCGGGCGGGCAGGCGCTGGCGCGCTGGATCGGCGACCATCGCCAGCGCATCGCCGGCCGCTACGTGCTCGACTTCGCCTCGGGTTCGGGGATCGTCGCCATCGCCGCGGCGCTCGCCGGCGCGGCGCATGTCGAAGCGAGCGAGATCGATCCGTTTGCGCTCGCCGCGATCGCGCTCAACGCGGGCGAGAACGGCGTCGCGGTCGACGCGCTGGCGCAGGACGTGATCGGGCAAGACCGCGGCTGGGATGTCGCGCTCGCCGGCGACGTCGCCTATGAGCGGGACATGGCCGCCAGGGTCTTCGCCTGGTTGGAACGCCTCGCGCGCCGCGGGGCGCTCGTCCTGATCGGCGACCCTCGCCGCGCCTATCTGGCGCGCGACCGGCTCGATTGCCTCGCCGAATATTCGGTGCCGACCCCCCGGGCGCTCGAAGACGCGGAGATCAAGCGGACCGGAGTGTTCGTGTTCAAGGGGACCGCGCGGGCGTTAGCTGGCGCCGCAAGAAAGGATTGAAGCCCTGGGAAGGACTTCGCGACCGATCGTGTCCTGGGACGTGGCGTAGCAGCGGCGGCGTGATCACCGCGGCGCCGGCAAGGACCGGGCTGGTCAGGCGGCCACGGCGGGCAGCCCGACGATAGGATCATCGCTTAAGGGCGCGATTGTTTCCAGAGTCATATAGCGGGTGCGCTGGACGGCCCATTCGTCATTCTGTTCCAAGAGGATTGCTCCGACGAGCCTGACGATCGCCGCCTCGCTGGGCAAGATGCCGACGACCTCGGTGCGCCGTTTGATCTCGCCGTTCAGGCGCTCGATTGGATTGGTCGAGTGCAGCTTGGCTTCCTGACCGGCGCTCTTTTCGCCGTAAGGGGCGCTGGTCAGGGCGCCAATCTCCAGCTCCATCAGCCGCTCGGCGGCGAAGCCGATCGTCGCCCGCAAAACGTCGGCGTCGGGGGTCTTCTCCACAAGCGCGCGAAGGTTCATCAACTCGTCGGTCATCGGTGGTTCCTCGGTT
>PLRT01000021.1 GCA_003164915.1 Hyphomicrobiales bacterium
GGTCGTAGCCCGTTCGGGAGAGGGGCAGGGGCGACGGCGCCGTGCGCGATGGGCTCGCAAGAGAGTCGCGCCTTGCGGCGCGACCGCTCATCCAGCCCTTCGGGCCACCTTCTCCCGAACGGGAGAAGGGGTGCGCGCCACCCCTCAGAAGCGGACGATGAACTCCCGAAACGCAGCGCGCGCTTCCCCGATCACGGATGTGCGTGGCGGCGGAGCGCGGCATGACCGCCCCTGGGGCGTGACAGCCGCCGCGGTCACGGTAAGCTCGGCGCACGTCCGGCGCGGTTTGCGCCGAAACGGCGTCGCTGCGCCGCGGAGGCCCCATGTTGCGCTTGCCGCTCGCGCTCGCGATGGTCGCGGCTCTCGCCGGCGCTGAGGCGCGCGCCCAAACGCCCGCGCCCGTCGATCACGCGAAGATCGAGACCTTCGTCGACGGCGCGGTGCGCGAAGCGATGCACGCCGACAAGATCGCCGGCGTCAGCGTCGCGATCGTCGACCGCGCCGGCGTCGTCATGACCGGCGGCTACGGCGCCGCCGCATTCGAGCCCTACCGCAAGGTCGACGCCGACACGCTGTTTCGCGTCGGCTCGATTTCGAAGACGCCGGTCTGGATCGCGATCATGCAGCTCGTCGAGGGCGGCAAGCTGAGCCTCGACGATCCGATCAACGATCATCTGCCGCCCGAGTTGCGCGTTCCAGACGAAGGCTTCCAGAAGCCGATTCTCGTTCGCCATTTGATGACCCACACGGCGGGATTCGAGGATTCGATCGAAGGCCTGTTCGTCCACGACCCGACGAAACTGCTGCCGCTCGACCAAAGCCTCGTCGTCCATCGCGTCCACCGGGTGCGCGAGCCGGGGACGCTCGCCGTCTATTCCAATTACGGCGCGGCGCTCGCCGGCGCGCTGGTCGCCAATGTCGCGGGAGAGCCATGGCAGGACTACGCCGAACGGCGCGTCCTGCGTCCGCTCGGCATGGCGAGCGCGACCTACCGCGAGCCTTATCCTGAGACGGTCGCGACGGCGCTCGGCCTTCCCGCGCCGATGCCGCTCGAGACGCTGGCCAAGACGACNNATGCAGGCGCTGCTCGATCCCGAGCGCATGGCGAAGGCGGGGGTGCTGAACACGGAGACGGGGCTCGCCTTGCGCGAACCGCTGTTCGCCAATACGCCCGAGCTCGGGGCCCGGCTGCACGGCTTCTTCGACCTCAGCGCGACGCGCGGCCGGCGCGGCTTCGGCCATGGCGGCGCGCTGGTCTTCCAGAAGTCGACGATGGAGGTCTATCCCGACGAAGGCGTCGCGATCTTCATCTCCGTCAACACGCCCAACGGCGGGGCGCTGCTCGACAAGCTCCCCGGCCTGCTGCTCGATTTTTTCTATCCGAAGACGAATCCGCCGCCGCCGCCGCTGGCTGCCGAAGACGCGAAAGCGGAAGGGGCGAAGATCGTTGGCGTCTATCGCGCCTTGCGGGTTCCGAGCTTTCGCAGCGAGGCGGCGATTGTCCGTTATTTCAATACGTTCGCCGTGCGGGTGCTGCCGAGCGGAAACATCGTGGTCGGCGGCGANNTTCCCTCCGACCGAATCGGCTTCTTTGAAACCGGCCGCTGGTTGCGCTGGATCGCCGGCGCAGCGGCGGCGTTCGGCCTGTGGGCGATCGCAGCGGCGGTGGAGCGTCGGGTTCGCCGCGACCGGCGCGGGCGGCGCGCGATCGTCGTCCTCGACGCCCTGAGCCTGCTGTGGCTCGCCGCGGGAGCGACCTTCCTCGCGGGCGCCGATGCGTGGGCGAAGTCCGGGGCGTCCTTCCTCTTCGACTACCCGGGCTTCCTTTACCCCATCGCCTGCTGGGCGCTGCTCGCCGCCGCCGTCGCGACGCCGGTTGCGGCGGGGCTTGCCTTTGTCTGGCTGCGCCCGACGGAGTGGAGCCGCTGGCTGTGGTTCCGCAATCTCGCTACGCTCGCCGTCTATGCGGCGCTCATCGCCACGCTGTTCGAATGGCGGCTGCTCGGCTTCGCGGCTTGAGCCGCCGGCCGCTCGGCTGCGGAAGTCTCGGCTTTCATCAGCTCGACGGCGCGCTCCGCCAAAGCGTCCGCTTCCGTCATCGCCGCATGCGCGAGGATGACAGAGCGCAGAATCGCCGGAGCCGATTCAAGTCTCGTTGCGCGTCGCGGCGCCTGCATGTTGTAGACGCGGCCGTTGGCCGCGTCTGGCCGCGCTCGCCGCGCGCGGCTACAGGTTTTCGCCCGCTATAGACGCTGCAGATGGCGAGAGCTTTCCCGCAATCGGCCCACCGGCTAGGTTCGCCGCGCAAGAGCAAAGCGGGGAAACATGAACGCTGTCCACAAACTCGCCGAAGCTCTTGCGCGCCGCTCGGCGATTCCGCTGGGCGTGTGGGCGCTCGGCTTCGTGTCGCTGCTGATGGACGTCTCCTCGGAGATGATCCATGCGCTGCTGCCGATCTATCTCGTCACGATCATGGGCGCCTCCATGGAGGCGGTCGGCATGATCGAGGGCATAGCCGAGGCGACCGCGTCGATCGTCAAGGTGTTCTCCGGCGCGCTGTCGGACTGGCTCGGCCGGCGCAAGCTGCTGGCCGCGCTCGGCTACGGCCTCTCGGCGCTCAGCAAGCCGATCTTCCCGCTCGCCGGTTCGCTCGGGTGGGTGGCGGGGGCGCGGTTTCTCGACCGCGTCGGCAAGGGCGTGCGCGGCGCGCCGCGCGACGCGCTGATCGCCGACATCGCGCCGCCCGAGGCGCGCGGCGCCGCCTTCGGCCTGCGCCAGGCGCTCGACACCGTCGGCGCCTTCGTCGGGCCGCTGATCGCCGTCGCGCTGATGGCGGCGACCGCCGGCGCCTTTCGCGTCGTGTTCTGGGCGGCGGTCGTCCCCGCCGTTCTCGCCGTCGCGCTGTTGGTCGCCGTGGTGCGGGAGCCGAGGGCGAGCCGCGCGCCGGATCGCGCCCGCCTGCCGTTCAGCGGCGAAGCGATGCGGCGGCTCGGGCCCGCCTACTGGCTGGTGGTGGCGATCGCGGCGCTGTTCACCCTGGCGCGCTTTTCCGAGGCGTTCCTGGTGCTGCGCGCGCAGGGGCTCGGCCTGCCGGTCGCGCTGGCGCCGCTGACCTTCGTCGCGATGAACCTGGTCTACGCGCTCGCCGCCTATCCCGCCGGGCTCCTCTCCGACCGCTTCGATCGGCTGACGATCGCGACCATCGGCTTCGTCGCGCTGATCGCCGCCGAACTCGCGCTCGCCCTGGCCGGCGGGCTCGCGGGCGCGGCGCTCGGCGTCGCCTTGTGGGGGCTGCATCTCGGCCTGACCCAGGGGATCCTGTCGGCGCTGGTCGCGGACGCCGCGCCCGCCGACCAGCGCGGCGCCGCCTTCGGCGTGTTCAATCTCGTCTCCGGCGTCGCGCTGCTGGCGGCGAGCCTCGCCGCCGGCGCGCTGTGGGACGCCTATGGTCCGCGCGCGCCCTTTTTCGCCGGCGCGGCGGTCGCTCTCGCGGCGCTCGCCGCATTGGCGGTCGTCGCGCGCGCCGCGCCGACTTTGTGGGCGCGTCTGGGCGGCGCGGGGCGGGTCTAGAGGATAAAATCCTACGCTTGGCGCCCACTGCACGGGGCGTGAAGCGACCTTGTCTCGACTCAGTAGGGCGACCGCTTCGCGCCCAACCTTGCCGTTCAGCCGATGCCCGCCGTGGCCCCCGAGGGCGCGTTCATGCGAGGGCCAGATCGACTGCTGTGGACGGAGAGCGAACATTGAATGCCCTGTCACCGGAACCGCGGAACCGGAACACGATTCGAACAGTCATGGCTGCCGATGCGATCGACGCCGCGCCCGATTTCGCCGCGTCATAGACTGCAACGAACCGATGGCTTGACGGATAAACCCCGGGGGCCAGAAGATCGTCCCGGTGACGGTCCGCAGGTAAAGAATGAAGTGAGGAGCGATGACGAAAGGTCTTGCGGGCCAGCGGGTTGTGGTGACAGGCGCCGCGGGCGGGGTCGGCCGCGCTTTGGTGGGAATGCTTCTAAGGGAGCGTGCGCGCGTCTGTGCGAGCGACGTCAATATTAACATCGGAATGTTCCCGGATTCCGGAGAGGGCTTGGTGACCGTAGCCGCCGACGTATCGCTGGTGGCGGACGTCGAAGCGATTTGCGTGAAAGCGGAGACGGCGTTCGGTGGGGTTGACGCGCTCGTTAGCAACGCGGGCTACATCGTATCGAAACCCGCCCATGAGACGACTGACGACGAATGGGATGCGATGATGAACGTCAACGCGAGGTCCCTATTCCTGCTCTCGCGTCGGCTGATTCCAGGAATGTTGAGACAGCGTTCTGGGGTCATCGTTGCGACCGGATCGATCTCGAGCGTTGTGGGGTTGCCTGGGCAGGCCGGCTACGCGGCCAGCAAGGGCGCACTTCTGCAACTCGTTCGCGCAATGGCGATCGATTACGCCGCTCGCGGCATTCGCGTCAATGCAGTCGGCGCCGGATCGATCGATACACCATTCCTACAGAGATATCTCGACGGTCTTCCTGACCCGGCAGCCGCGAAGAGGGAGATTCAGGCGGCCCATCCTATGAACCGCGTCGCTGAGCCGGAGGAGATCGCGAGTGCAATTCGCTTTCTTCTTGGCTCGGAAAGCAGCTTTGTCACCGGACATATTCTAATGGCCGACGGCGGCTATTCGGCGCGGTAAACGATTTGGATTGACGAGAGAGGGGCGACGAGCATGTCCCCCAAGAGCCTCGACGCTCGCACGATGCGCGACGGGGCGAAGACGACGCTTTCGACGCCGAGTGCAGCGCATTCGTCGAGGGTTGGCGATGGCCGCGACAAGGAAGCCCGAGACGATTCTTCCGAGAACCCGCGAGCACATCCTTTCAAGGATCGCTCAGCCCATTACGCGCCAAACCGGTTGAGACGCACGCACAACATATGGAGCCGACCCGAGGGTCACTTGGCGTCTGTAATGCGCCCGTTATTGCCGGTCCCGGCCAATGCGGCGGTGCTCGAAAGCCGCCGCCTATCCGGCGCGGCGCCCTCAACGACCGTGGGTGTTCCCCGGATTTAGACATCGGTGGGGCCGCTTCGCACCTGGCGCGGGCATAGAGATGAATGCGGCTTTTCCGCCGAAATTGAAATCGATCGGGAGCCGTGGCGCCAACACTTTGCGATTCTTGATAGTATTTATTTTGAGTTTGGAAAATTATTCTCGGCGCGCTTTCAGCCATTTATCGCCTAAATACATAATCCAACGTCCGGCACACTTATTTATGCCACTCTTTTATTATGAGCTGGAAAAGTGAATTCGTATATGAGTTCGCGGAATAAGATATTGATTTGGAGATTTCTATGACCAATACGAAAATTCAGGCCAACGATATCCACGCCAAATGGTCCAAGCTCAATCAGGCTGACGTGGCGAACGTGAGAAGCCATGAGGCGCTCTCGGCGTTGGTCGCGAAGGCTTACAGCATGGACAAGGCCAGAGCGGACGCCGACGTGAGTGTCTGGATGTCTGACCGCAGCTTCTAATCCACTGACGACGCGCCGCCCCCGGCAGCAACCCTGCCGGGGACGAAGTTGCGCTCAAATCAGCCGTTCATTGGATCGTCGCGGGGACTCCGACGCGCATGTCGTGGTCATTGAACACAGCAAACGGTACTGGGCGCCGGTCGTTATGTCCCCAGCTCGACTGGCCTTCGCGCTCATGGGCGGTCGCCCGGATCGACCGCCCATCTTTTTGCGCAGCGACGTGGCGTCAACTCGACCTGCGACCCTAGCCACGCTGGATGAACGTCGGGATCGCGCGGCCACCACCGAGCCGCCAGCCGCGACCGCGGCGGCGCTTCGCTACGCATCGATCGGCCCCGCTAGGACGCCGCTCGCCAGTGGTCCGAGCTATTCCTGTCGTTCGCTTGCCGAACTCGCGCGACCAGCGGCGAATGGCCCTTGCTCTTGGCCCAATCAATGGCCTCGCGTTGCGTCTTGAAGGCGCCGAGCGCACTGCCGGCTTGATCTTCGACAACGAAATTCGTGATTGCGGTCCCTTCACGATACCCCTTGGGGCATGCCTCGACATAAACGTTCGCCATATTCGCTCCAATCAAGCTGCCTTCGACGAGGCCGCGTTGCGCATTTGTAAGCGTTCGCCCGTTGCGCGAGCGCCGTCGCTTCGTTACGCCCGACAGCGGGATGGACTCGCGTCACGCGCCGCGTTGTGAACGGGCGGCGTAGATTGACCCTTCGAAGCAGAGCCAATCAGGAGCCTGCGTGGCGGATCGACAGCGGCGCCCAGCGTGCGCGTCCGACTGGCGGCGCGTTGGTGAGGCGATCGCCGTGATCTCATCCGCTTTAGACGCTTATTGATCGCCCGGCTGCGGTGATTCGCACTTGTGCGCATCGATCATCATCTACGCGCTCCGCCAGACCTCTCGCCAGCAACGATAGGAGAGCTCGCTCTCTGACGCTTCCCCGCACTCCGCGAAAGCGCCAAGCGCCGCGCACCGAATAGGCGCATCCCTTCCGAAGGAGGCCGAGAATCCTGTAGTGGGCAGGGGACAGCTCCGATCGCCTTGCCCGCTCGGTCGACGACATCGTTGCTGTCATGTTATTCCCCATCCCCCGAATGAGCGGCTCGCTCTTGATGGACGGGCGGCGCCCGCTCGGGCGCAATCATTTGCTCGAGCGATGCCGGGGAAACGGTCAACTCCCCCCTTAAGATTGCGTCTGACCACTCGCAAAGGACGCCGGCAGCGGACACGCTCTTGACGGTCATGCGCATGCGCGACGGCCCCCTCAACAGAACCTTGTCCCCGGACTTGAAATCCATAATCTCCCCCTCTTCATGTCTCCGCTCTCCAGCGAGCGCTTAAGAGCCCATCGTTTGGGCGGCTAGCGCGCCGAACCTTACGGCCGCCTGTGTGCGGTTTGTCGCTCGCAGTTTTCTCATGATGCTGTGCAGATGCACTTTGACCGTGCCTTCGGAAATTTGGAGATCCAAGGCGATCTTCTTGTTCGTACGACCGGCGCTCATGGATTTGAGAACGTCGCGTTCCCGCGCCGTGAGATTGCGATAGGGCGAAGGCGAATCTTTCGGGCGCGCGTGCGCCTGCGGCGACAGGTTTTGTGGCGAGAGGTCTTGCGCAGCGACGGATGCGGCGGCGAGGCTCTCCTCCCGGTCCATGAGTCCGGGCGTCAGAAAGGCTCCCCCAACCACCATGTACCTGAGATAGGCGACGGCGATCTCCATGCTGGCGTTAGACATCACGATTCCCACGACCCCTAGCGTCGTGAGCGACGCGGCAACGCGCATATCCCGCGCGTGCAGATAAGCGCCGATCGGCGATCCATCGCTGAGTCGCCGCAGCGTCTCAATTGTCTCGCGCAACTGCCAACGCTCGCATCCCGACAGTAGATCAGGACCGATGAGCACGAGTTTGGCCGGTCCTGGAGCGACTTCGTCAGACGATTTGACGCCCTCGATCGACACGTGGGGCAGGAACGACGCGAGCGCGGACGCCAAGCGCTCGCGGAGCGGCGTTCGCGGCTCGATCAGCACCACGCGCGCGATCCTGGCTCCGACGTTCAGCGTGGAATTCTCGCCAGCCGAATCGGAATCGCGGTCGTTCACGCGCTCGAGTCCATTGTGGCCCCTCGGCCTCTTCCTTCACGACGCGAGGGCCCGAGAGACAGGTTCGCGGCGGACCGCAAGTGCGGTCGGTCGAAGCTGTCTGCGATCGTAAATTCCCCCTCTATGGCGCTCCACCCTCGGAATCTACTCATAGTGCTGTGCGGCCCTGGAGGCGGCGTCTGGACTTGGCGCCGGTCGCCCACCCGGTCGTACTTGCTGAGGCGCCGGAATCGGCGCTCCCGTCAGCTGCTTAGTCGTTGGCCGCTTCCTTACTGAAACTCAATCGCGTTCGCGGCTTCGAACGAAAGACGCTGTCGTCTCTCAAAGCGTTCGGGAATAGAAAATTGGCGGTCGCGGAGAGGATCTCCTGCGACCGCCTGAGGTCGAGCGGCAATCTGGGAGGAGGAAATTGCTGCTCAACACTGTTCAATGGCCAAGGGGTAGAGCCAACGGCATTCGCGGCAAGATTCGGAATCTACCTACGCCGCCCCGTTCTTGCCGAGCGCGACTGCGGCCGCCGACCACGGAGCAGTGAATGACCGCTTCGTCATTTTGAGAGCGGCAAGATGACGGTCGGTTCCCGGCCACTAGCTGTCGTCGTCGGACGATCGCTGCGGCGACGCGTTTGAATTCGCGCTCTCGCGGCCGCCGAAGTTCGATGGCCCCTTCGGCTTGTCGCCCTTCGGCGCGATCTTCGGCCCGCCGCCGATGTTGATCGGGCCGGGCTTGGGTTTTCCGCCGATCGGATGCGCCGCGCGCAACGTGATGTTGGCGCGCATGGTTTTCGTCAGGCCGTCGAGGATGTTCTTGGGCCTCCTGGCCATCGCGTCGACCCCCTCAGTTCGCCGCGGCGGCGATGACTTCGATGAACTGGATCTGTTCGGCGGCCATATAGGCCCCGCGAACCGGAACAAACGGCTGATAGTTGGCGCCGATGACCGAGCCGATCTCGTCGAGATAGAGGTCGCGCACGTCCCTGTCGGTCGACGCCGCCGAGCCGATCTGCGCGGTGGTCCAGCGGCCGACGACCGGCTGCGCATCCTTCAGGTGAACGATCAGCACCGACCCGGGCGGCAGGTTGACGACGACGGATTCCCAGGCGGTGGCGTAAGGCGACAGGAATTTGACGCCGAAAGCCCGCAGCAATCTCCCCACGACGTCCCGGCTTTCGAACAAGCCGACGCCGACGCCGGCGAGGATGGGAAACACCGCCAGAACGACGATCGAACCAGCGCCGGCGCCGTGCTGGCGAAAGGCCTCGGGCGCGCCGAGAAAGGTCGCCGACGCCCAGATCAGCAAATACCAATAGAGAACCGACACGATGATGAACGCGACGACGTCGTCCTTGCCCAGCGACGGAAAAGCGCCCTTGAGCGCGAACGAGCGGAAGAGAATGAAGAACGCGCCGGGCACGACCCAATAGAGGATGGCGATCGCGTCGAAGCTCTTGAACAGCTCTTCCATCTCTCCCTCTTGCTCTCCCTCTTGCGCGATCGGCGCCGAAGGTTGCGGACGCCGCCGATGGCCTCTGCGGGCGAATTGAAGGTTGGGATCGTCGGGACGCCGCTGCGACGCGCCGTTTCGCCGGCCGGCGTCCTCCAGCTTTCCGGTCATTGCAAGAAAACAACATCAGGCTATGCGAGTTTTCGCCGGCGCACAATCGGCGAACGAGGTCATGCGCCGGCGCCCTCGGCGCGTGTTGGGTATGGCCGAGCGACTTGCGCCCCAGCTGCGGCCGGACGGCGAGGCCGTGCAGCCGGCCGCCGGCTTGGATCGCCTTGATCGAACGGTCCCCGGCGTTGAAGGCTTAGACGACACGCTCGTGGCGCGCGGTTGGGCCGCGTTGCTTCGATCCGTCCGTTGGGGGCGACGCGCGAGCGGAGCGGCGTCGCAACGGCGCCCTTCGCCCGGCGGAGATCGTCGCCGCGGCGGCCGGCGCCATGACCCGAACCCGGTCAGGGCGCGTAGGCCGCGAGCGCGATGCCGACGATGACCACGCCAAGGCCGACAATATTGATCGTTTGCAGCTTTTCGCCGAACACAGCCGCCGCGATGGCGACGATCAGCACGAAGCTCGCGGCGGAGAAGGTGGGATAGGCGACCGAGAGCGGAACCACGACGATCGCGCGGACGAACAGCAGCGCGTTGACGGCGCCGAGCGCGAGGCCGGCGCCGAAAAGCGGCCACCAGTAGCGGGCTGCGAGGCCTTCAATCGAGCGATAGACGACATACGAGCCGACGTTGAACACCACCGCGCCCAGGAGAAGAAGATAGGCTCTGATCATCATGGCTCGCCCACCCCGATCGGCGTCGTCACTGTGGCGAAAACGCTGCGACGGATTTGCCGCCGACGCAATCGCGTCGAACGCCGCCGCGACGAACGGGCGCAGGGACTCGCGAGCGGAATCGACAGGCGCAGCGCGGCGCGGCCAATCGCCCGGCCCCTCATACTAGAGCGCGTTGCTTTTGAGTTGAACCACTTTCCGTCGTCATGGCCGGGCTTGACC
>PLRT01000083.1 GCA_003164915.1 Hyphomicrobiales bacterium
GCTTCGGTTCCACCGGCCGCTCAGAAGAGGAGAAATAGGATGAACCTCCTGTCGAGACGCAGCCTGCTCGCCATAGCGGCGGTGGTCGATATCGCATTGCACTCGCGCGCCTCGCCGGTCGCGGCCAAAGCGCTCGCCGCGCGCCACAAGCTACCGCCGCGACATCTCGAGACGTTGCTGCAGGGCTTGGTGCACGCCAAGATCCTCAAAGGCGTGCGCGGCCCTCGAGGCGGCTATGAACTGGCGCGCGAACGTCGCCGCATCTCGGTCGGCGAAATCGTCCGCACTTCGGTCAACCTCAGCACCGCCGAGCCGGAAGAACTCGGTTCGCATTCCATGCTGCTGGAGAAGGTCGTCGATCCGGCGGTGCGGCAGGCCGGCGAATCCTTCCTCGTCAATCTCGACGCGATCACGGTCGAGCAAATGTGCGAGGACGCCGATCGCGCCCATATTCTCGAGGAAGAAAAAGCGGCCGGAGATTTTGCAATATAGCTTTGTTAATATGGAAATTCCATATGACAAAGACGATAAAAAATGCAGATTCGGGGGAAACGGCCGCCTGAGTTGATTGGCGGACCCATGGAGGCGCAAATTGATGTCGGAAGCCGGCACGGATCGGAAAGCTGACGCGTCGCGGCCGCGTGGCCGCGGCCGCGTCTACGCGTCGATCACCGAAACGATCGGCGACACGCCGCTGGTCAGGATCGACCGCATCGCCCGTGAGCGCGGCGTGCGCGCCAACTTGCTGGCCAAGCTCGAGTTCTTCAACCCGATCGCCAGCGTCAAGGATCGCATCGGCGTCGCGATGATCGACGCGCTGGAGGCGCAGGGACGCATCGCGGCGGGGCGCGGCGTGATCATCGAGCCGACGTCGGGCAACACCGGCATCGCGCTCGCCTTCGTCTCCGCCGCGCGCGGCTACAAGCTCATCCTGGTGATGCCCGAGTCGATGTCGATGGAGCGGCGCAGGATGCTGGCGCTGCTCGGCGCCGAGCTGGTGCTGACCCCCGCCTCGCTCGGCATGAAAGGCGCGATCGCCAAGGCCAACGAACTCGTCGCCGCAACCCCTGGCGGGGTGATGCCGCAGCAGTTCGAGAACCCCGCCAATCCCGAGATTCACCGTCGCACCACCGCCGAGGAGATCTGGAACGACACCCACGGCGCGGTCGACATTCTCGTCGCCGGCGTCGGCACCGGCGGCACGCTGACCGGCGTCGGTCAGGTCCTGAAGTCGCGCAAGCCGAGCGTGAAAGTGGTCGCGGTCGAGCCCGAGGATTCGGCCGTGCTTTCCGGCTGCGCGCCCGGACCGCACAAGATCCAGGGCATCGGCGCCGGCTTCGCGCCGGCGATCCTCGACCGCAGCCTGATCGACGAGGTCATCCCGGTCGGCAACCAGACGGCGTTCGACACCGCGCGTCTCGTCGCGCGGCTCGAGGGCATCCCGATCGGCATCTCCGCCGGCGCGGCGACGGCGGCGGCGATCGACGTCGCGCGGCGGCCGGAGAACGACGGCAAGACGATCGTCGTCATCATTCCCGACTTCGCCGAGCGCTATCTTTCGACCGCGCTGTTCGAGGGCCTGTGAACGCGGCGCTGCTCAGCCCCGTCCTTCCCGTTCGCCGATGATCCCGCGAGTCAGCGAGCCGTCGGTCGGATAGAGCGGGATCAGGCAGGCCTGCAACGCGTGATAGAGGTCCGGCTTGCCGACGAAATAACCGGCGATCGGCGTCAGCGAATCGTCGAGCTGCGGCAGCCAGCCGCCGTCGCGCCGATCGATGAAATGGCGCGCGGCGAAGCTCCACAGCCGGCGGTACCACGCCTCGACATCGGCGCCGCCGTCGAGCGCGCCGAGGAAGGTCGCCGCGCCGATGCCCTCGCAGACCGGCCACCACAGCCGATCTCGCACCCGCGGCGCGCCGCTCCATTCGAGCGTGTAATAGAGGCCGCCGCGCGTCTGGTCCCAGCCTTCCGCCAGCGCGCGCGCAAACAGGCCGCGCGCGGCCGCCGGCAGCCAGGCCAGCCGTCGGCCGCCGAGCGCCCAGAGCTGCAACGAGAGCCGCGTCCATTCCAGCGCATGGCCGGGCGTCACGCCATAGGGGCGGAACATGTCCGAGCCCTTGTAGTCGCGATCGACCGTCCAATCGGCGCGGTAATGCTCCGGCACGCGCCAGTCGCACGCGCCGGCGGAACGGCGGATGACGAGATCGGCGATGCTCTCCGCCTTGGCGAGGAAGCTCTTGTCGTCCGTCGCCTCGTAGGCCGCCATCAAGGCTTCGGTCAGATGCATGTTGGCGTTCTGGCCGCGATAATCCGAGACCGCGCTCCAGTCCTCGTGGAATTCCTCGGCGCTGGCGCCGTGCGCCTTGTCCCAGAAGCGCGTCTCGATAACCTCTGCGATGTCGGCCAGCAGCGCGTCGGCGTCGGGGTGGCCGACGCATTTGGCGCTCGCCGCGGCGAGCAGCACAAAGGCGTGGCCATAGGCGAGCTTGTCGCGCTCGCGCGGGCCGTCGTCGTCGAACGACCAGAAATAGCCGCCGTGCTTGGCGTCGCGATGGCGCTCGCGGATCGCCTTCATGCCGTGATCGACGATATCGGCGGCGCCGGGCCGGCCGAGCAGATGCGCGATGGCGAAGCCATGGACCATGCGCGTGGTTTCGTGCAGCGGCCGCACGCGGTCGTTCGCCAGCGGCCGGCCGCGGGCGTCGAGATTGGCGAAGCCGCCTTTGGCGTCGATCAGTTCGGGTTCGTAGAACGCCAGCAGCGAGTCGGCTTCGTCGGCGAGCCAGCGGCGGTGGGCGGATCGGTCGCGCCAGAATGGCGTCGTAACGGGCAAGGTCATGATTGGCGCCTCCTCCGTCGCGGAAAATGCGGTCTTTCGCTGCGCCGCGCCAGCCCCTCCGTCGCCGCATGCCAAGGACGCCTCGGCGGCGCGTCATGACGCCGGGGCGAAGACGGTGGCGCGGGGCCCGGCAAGCTGGCATAACGCAGCGATGACGAGCAGCGAATCTCTCGCTCCGACGGCGTCCGCCGACGTCAACGCCGGTTTCGGCGTCTACATCCACTGGCCGTTCTGCCTCGCCAAGTGCCCCTATTGCGATTTCAACTCGCATGTCCGGACCGCCCCGGTGGACGAGGAGCGATTCGTCGCCGCCTTCAAGACCGAGATCGCCCATCGCGCCGCGCTGACGCGGGGACGCGAGGCGCGCTCGATCTTCTTCGGCGGCGGCACGCCCTCGCTGATGAAGCCGCAGACGGTGCAGAGCCTGATCGACGCGGTGGCGGCCGCCTGGCCGCTCGCCGCCGACGCCGAGATCACGCTCGAGGCCAATCCCACCAGCGTCGAGGCCGGGCGCTTCCGCGGCTATCGCGCCGCCGGCGTCAACCGCCTGTCGATCGGCGTCCAGGCGCTCGACGACGCCGACCTCAAGGCGCTCGGCCGCCGCCACAGCGTCGCCGAAGCGATCGCGGCGGTGAAGACCGCCGCGGCGATCTTCCCGCGCACCTCGTTCGACCTTATCTACGCCCGCCCCGGCCAGACCGAAGCGGCCTGGCGCGCCGAGCTCAAGACGGCGATGGCGATGGCGGGCGAGCATCTGTCGATCTACCAGCTCACCATCGAGCCCGACACGATCTTCGAGCGGCTGTGGCGCGCCGGCAAACTGGCGATTCCGGACGAGGAGCTCGGCCGGGCGCTGTTCGACGCCACCCAGGAGATCGCCCAGGCGCACGGCCTACCGGCCTACGAGGTCTCCAACCACGCCCGGCCGGG
>PLRT01000156.1 GCA_003164915.1 Hyphomicrobiales bacterium
CGTCATGAATAGGAAGGGCTAGCGCCCGCCGCACCGAGGTCGCGCAGGCCTTCAACGGCCGGTCAGCTGAAGCCCGCGATCCGCAATCCCTCCGTGTAACGCTGGACAAAGTCCTTGTCGCGGCATGGCGCCATCGCCATCCACGACTTGAGATCGAAGTTGGGATTGAAGTTCATCGACGCTCTCATGACCCGCCACGCCCCGGAGGCGTCGCCCGCCAGCGCGCGCGACGCGGCGGAGATGCGGAACGCCGCCGCCGGATTGCTCATCTGCTTGATCTGCTGCAGCGCCGCTGCATAGTCCTCGCGGGCGAAATGAGCGCCGGCGAACACCCAGCGAAGATAATCGCCGCCAGGATCGAAGGAACCGACCAGTTCGTCGAGCATGGCGATGGCTTCGCGCGACTGGCCGTTGAAAACCAGCGCATCGGCGAGATCGGCGCGCACGCCCTTGTCTTCCGGGCACAGACTCGCTGCGCGGTTGAGACAGGCGATCCCCTCGTCGAGCCGCCGCCGATAGACGCGCGCCAGGCCGAGCTCGTGATAGCCATGGTGGTCGTCGGGGCTGATGGCGATCGCCTGCTTGGCGAACAGCTCGGCGCGTTCCAGCGGCGCGACTTCGAAGGGCGCCCGCACCAGCCATTCCATCACGTGCGATCGCGCCAGCGCCGCGACCGCGGGCACGAAATCGGGCGCGGCGGTCCGCGCCGACTTCAGCAAGCGGCGTGCGCGCCGGATCGACGGCAGGTCGGCCGCGTTGAGCAGCCGCTGCGCCTCGAGGGTGAACCGATAGGCCAGGCGCGCCCCTTCGGCGCCATCGCGCAGCGCGATTTCGCGATCCTCGACGTGACGCACAATCGCATGCAGCATGACCGGCGCGCGTTCGAAATACTGGCGGCTGTCGGCGAACGAGGCGGCCCACAAAATCTGATGCTCCGGCAGTGTCAGCAGGCGCAATTGAATCGCGTTGGCCCGACCCTGGGCGAGGCGGACTTCGACGAGGTAGTCGGCCTCTTTCTCCGCCTTGTTTTCGGCCGGCGCGTCGAGCGAGAGCACCGTCAGCGCCCGGGCCTGCGCCAGGCGGATGGCGATGTCGGCGCCCAATTCGGCGACCAGTTCTCGACCCGGCGCCGTTGCGTAGCTTGGCGTATGCGGCGAAACGATCACGCGCGGCAGCTCGCTGGGTTGGTTCAGGTGGGCGGCGCTCAGCGCCCATTTCTTCGCGCCGGCGGCCGTACGCCTCGCCGAAGCAAGGTCGCCCTCCACAGTGACGGCCCGCGTCGGTCGCAACTGGCTGGCGATCTCTTCGGCGTGGTCGCGCTGGCGACGAAAGTGATCTGTGCGCTGCGCGTCGCCGCGTTCCTGGTAGGCCTGAATGAGGACCTGATAGGCGATGGTGTGGCGCGGATCGATTTCCAGGATGCGCGTGGCGGCGACGATCGCCGCCTCGTCGACCGGACCGTCCGCCTGCGCCTCGACATAGGGCGTCAACGCCGCCAGGAATTCGGCGCGCAGCCTTGCCCGCTCGCGCGCCAGCCAGCTCTTGAGCCCTTCGCCATGGGCGGTCAATCCGGCGAGCAGGTCGCCGCTGTAAGCTTCGCAGGCGACTGCGACGTCCGGCCCGCCGGCCGAATGGATCGCCGCCTGAAAGCGCGGCAGGTCGATCGACACGTTGCGCGGGCTGAGGATGATTTCCGTCGCCGTCGTTTCCAACAGCCGCATGTCGGCGGCGGCTTCGGCGGCGCGCATGCGAAACAGCAATTGGCGGAGATTGCCGGCTTGCCGTACGCGATCGACTTTCTCCCAGAGGAAGGCGCCCGCTTCCTCGCGAGAAACGCGCCCGCCCGAGCAATCGAGCAGCAGGTAGGCAAGCAGCGCGAGCGCCGAACGCGGCATAGCCCCCGCCTTGGCCAACCTCTCGAGGTCGCCTGCGTCCCCTAAGAGGACGACGTCGTTAGCGTTGTCTCTCACTCTCACAGTTTCGTCCGTGACCGACGCTCAACGGTCAATTCCGCAGCCGAGAAATCATAGCAAAACCAAGCGAACGCACAATGCTATGGCGTCAATCCAGCGATTGTGTAACGCCGCTTGTGACACGACGCAGATCAGTGAGATGGCCTAAGAGACGGCGGGATTGTCGCAGGACGGCGCTCGACCGCCTCCAGCCATCTCGTTTGTCGACGGCCTCCTGCGCGAAGCCGCCGCCGCCGGCTTGGCGATCCTCGGCCAAGAGGTCTGAAACGTCCGCGCGGTCCGCCTCCAGCGCGATGAAATCTGGTCGCTTTGCTGCGCAAAGCAAAAAAGGCGCGCCGATCGCGAAGAAACCGCCGCCAATTGCAGGCGACGCCAGGGCGTTTCCTGGCTGATTTGCACGCCAGCGGCGGATGGGCGACAGCCGGAAGGCCGGATTTCAGGAATTAGATGTCAAACGGAGGCTCGACTGGCGCGCCGCTACGCTTGAGCCCTGTCATGTCCGAGGCAGCAACGCACAGAGGCGAAACTTGCCGCGCCGCGCTCGTCTGCAACCAAGCCTCGAGGGTCGCCGCGACGACGGAAACGCTGGGCGACGCGTCCTGCGCGGCCTCAAGCGCGAACATCCGCCGCAAGCTCCAGGTTTGCAGCGCGGCGTCCGATCGGCGGGCGACGCCGTTTGGCCGCAGCGACGTTCCCGCGGCCAAGCCGCCACGGCGGCAAGTCGGCTTTGGTTCAACGACACACATGCAAGCCGACGCCGACCTGCGCGGCGATCGCGTCGATGATCGGTTCGGCGGACCAGCGGCCGGCCAGCAGCAGAACGCTGAGCGCGTAGAAGACGGCGAACGGCGACATTTGAACGACCGTTTGCGAAGACAATGCCAGCGCCTCGCGGCGCCCGCGCAGCGCGTTGAACGCCGCGATCGACGCGGCGCCGACCAGGACGCCGACAACGACTTCCGGCGCCGTGTGCGCCCCGAGCGCGACCCGACTGACGCCAATCGCCAGAAGCAGCGCCCCGGCGGCGCAATAGAGCGCCCAACGCCGCGCCGCGGTTCGTCCCGTGGCGAAGAGCGCAGCGATGCAACCGTAGAACGTCACGCTGAAGGCGGCGTGGCCGCTCGGGCTCTCGACGCCCAACAGGGAATATCGCCCCGCGCAGGCGGCCAAGGCGAGCTTGGCGGTAAGCGTCGCGGCCAGACACAGGAACGCTGCCCCCGAATAGGCGGCCGCGTCCCTTCGCGAGCCGATCCAGCAAAGGAACACGATCAGCCCGAGCGAGGCCGGCGCGAGGACGGCGAGATCGCCGAAATTGGTGATCAGGTGCATCAGGGGCCTTGGTCCGGTGGCCGCTCTTAGCGCGAATTCCCGCTATTCATCCGTATTCGCGCGATTAAACTTAACCACGGCCATGACCGCTGTTTCGGCTCTTGCTGCGGCGCTGCAATCCCTGCCCGGCGACTGCCGGTTCGAGCAACGCTCGGCGCGTCGCCTGTCTTGTGACGGCGGCTGGGGACTGCTGACCGGCTCGCCAACGCAGCAGGCGAGCCTCGCTCGCCCAATCCAAGCCTGGAGCGGTCGCCGGCGGCCCGATCTCTGGGAGCGATCTTGCTGGTGACGACGCGTCTTGCTGGCGCGCCCGAGTGCGACGCCGACAGTCTCGGCTCGCGCTGGCGTCAGCCGTTGCGCCCGCGTCGCGATGCGAGATAATACAACGCGCCTGCCGTCGCGTTGCAAAGATTACGATGTCCGCGCCATCCCGCGCTCTCGCGCTATCCCTCGTCTTCACGCTGGCGCCAGCGGCGGCCTTCGCCGGGGGTGCCTTGCTGGGCGGGTTCATTTGCGCGCCCCCGTTTATCCCCGACTGCCCCGACACGCCAGCCACCTACCAGAACGCCGAGAGCGTGGCGGCCTGTCAACGCGAACTCGACCGATACGCCGCCATGACGGCCGCCTATCGCGACTGCCTGGAGCGTCAAATCGCCGTCGCCGTCCGTCATGCCAACGACGTCCTCGACCGATTTCATTGCCTGTCGCAGCGCAATTGCCCACCGGCGGCAGAATCCAAGTAGGCGCCCCAGCGCCAGCCAAGGGGGTGCTCTTTGCGCCGTGGCGACGGAAGCCAGCCACCAAGCGCGGGCCGGGCGTCGCGATTCTCGTGACCGGCGCGCTGAAAACAAGGCCAGGTCGCGTCGATTCCACCCAGCCGTCGCCCTCAGCGTCGGTTATGACGCACGCGTCGGCGCCTGAACCAGAGCCGCACGACATATTCTGCGGCGGCCGGATTCGCGCCAGCGTTGAAGGCTTCAGCCGATCGTCGCCGTCGGAGAATTGCTCGTCTCCGATTGAGTAGAACGAGACGCGCCCCGTATCGTCGACAATGACGCAGGCGCGGTTGGCGCTGTCGATCTTGTCGTCCGTGGCGCTCGCTGCGCGGGGAAACGCCGCGACCGCCTCAACGGCGAGCGCGGCCACGACAGGCACTGGCGCCCTGCCGCCTTAGACCCGCGGCCGCGAGCCGCGCCGCGCCGGTTCGACGCGGCCGGGCCGCTCCCAGGCAATCGGCGGCGGTCGACGACTCTGGATCCACGACGAAACCCCGATCGCGCGGCGCCGCAATTCGGTAAGGCGGGTCCAATCAATCCGACGACCCGGTATACCTGCATCGGCAAGCGGTTCGTTTACCAATTCTGCGCCGAGTTCGGCCGCCAATGCTGAGCGCTTGGGACACGCCGCTGGAACTCTCGCTTCGACTTCCCACGCCTTCGCAAGCATAACCTCGGTCGTTTTTCTCAGATAGACTTCTGAACGCGCTGCCGTTCTCCCACTGCCTTTGGGCGTGGTGTTTAATCTGCACTATTTGAGAGGATAACGGACGCATTGCCGG
>PLRT01000130.1:0-28884 GCA_003164915.1 Hyphomicrobiales bacterium
GCGGCTGCGGCTTAGTCTGGATCGCTTCGCTTTGCTCGCGATGACGCCCGCAACCGCATTTATTCAATGACAACTCGCTCCAGTCGCTCGCCTCACCCCAGCACGTATCGCGAGAACGCCAACGCTTGCCGCGCGGCTTCGTCCATCTGCGCTTCGTCGGCCTCGTCGCTGAGATCGCGCCAGACCTTGATGTCGGAGCCGACGCGCCCGCCCATCTTGACGAACGGCTCCATCACCACCGCGCCGCTGTAGCCGATCTCGCGCAGCGCCGTCCCGATTTCGTGCCAAGGCAGCCGACCTTTGCCGGGAACGCGGCGGTTGGCTTCGCCGGTGTGGAAGTGGCCGAGCAGCGGGCCGGCCGCGCGGATCGCGTGGCCGAAACTGTCCTCCTCGATGTTCATATGGAACGTGTCGAGCATCACCTTGACGTTGGGCTTGCCGACCTCGCGCACGAAGGCGACCCCTTCCTCAGCGGTGTTCAGGACGTGATTTTCGAACCGGTTGAGCACTTCCAGGCAGAGATCGACGCCGAGATTGGCGGCGAAGTCGGCGAGGCTGGCGATGCCCTCCAAGCCTCTGGCGCGGTCGCCCGCCTTGTCGACCGGCTTGGAATAATCGATCGGCCAGTACGAATACAGGGCGCCGCCGATGACGTGAATATCGAGTTTGTTGAGATTGACGAGCGTCTCTTCGAAGAACGCCCGCCCCGCCTTTCGGATCGCCGGATCAGCGGAAGAGAGGTTCTTTTCGGGGGACGGGCCCAGCCCGGCGGTGATCGCGATTCCGTTGTCGCGAGCGGAACGGGCGACTTCGGCGATATGCGCCGCGCTGTAACCGTTCAGATGCTGGGCGGCGATTTCGATGACGTCGAAGCCGAGCTTGGCGACCTTCTCGACGTACTTGAGACAGTCGGCGCTCCATTCCTGTTCCCAGTACGAGTAATAGATGCCGAATTTCATTGGCCCCTCCCCGATGGCGTGTGGCGTTCTTATCACTTTCTGACGTGAGCCGGTTGGACGAGCGCCATGGCCGGCTTGCGGCAATTGACGCAGGCCGAGAGGTTGAGGTCGATCGCCTTCCTGGCGCGCGCCCCGCCGCTATCGCGCCCTGATCATCTCCGCCGCCTTCTCGGCGATCATGATCGTCGGCGCGTTGGTGTTGCCGGCGACGACTTGCGGCATGATGGAAGCGTCGACGACGCGCAAGGCTTCGAGACCGTGGACGCGCAAGCTCGCGTCGACGACCGCTGTCTTCGGGTCGGGGCCCATCGCGCAGGTTCCGACCGGGTGATAGACGGTGTCGACGCGGCGGCGCAGGAAGGCGCGGATTTCGTCGTCGCTCCTCGCCTCGGCGGCGCCGAACAATTCACGCGTCCAGTGCGCGCGGAGCGATGGCGCTTCCATCAGCAGCCGCGTCAATTTGACGCCCGCGACCAGCGTCTCGACATCCTCCGCCTCGGCGAGGAAGGCGGGGTCGATCAGCGGATCGGCGAACGGGTCGGCGCTCGCGAGCTTCACCGTTCCGCGGCTTTTCGGACTCAGCGCGCAGACGTGGCAGGTCATGCCGCGGCCCCAGCGGAGCTTTCGTGCGTGGTCTTCGACCACCGCGACGACGAAATGGAGCTGCACGTCGGGCCGCGCGAGTTCCGGCCGCGTTTTGAGGAAGCCGCCGCCCTCGGCGAAATTGGTCGTCGCCATGCCGCGCCGTTCGCGATGGTAGCGCGCGATCGCCGAGGCGAGCTGTGGGAGGGCGCCGAACGACAGGCCGAGCAGGTCACGCGAGGCGGAAGCGTAGCCGAGCACGACGTCGGGGTGGTCGTGCAGATTGGCGCCGACGCCGGGCAGTTCGACGACCGGCGCGATCCCCAGCGCCGACAGCGCCGCCGCGTCGCCGACACCCGACAGCATGAGGAGCTGTGGCGAACCGAAGGCGCCGAGCGCGACGATCATTTCGCGCCGCGCGCGTATGACGCGCTTGACGCCGCGCTGGAAGATTTCCGCGCCGACCACACGCTTGCCCTCGAAGACGAGCCGCAACGCGCGGGCGCGCGTCGCGACGCTGAGGTTCGGCCGCGCGCCGAGATGGGGCGCGAGATAGGCGCGCGCCGCGCTGCAGCGCTCGCCGTCGATCTGGGTGACTTGGTAGAGGCCGAGGCCCTCCTGGCGCGCGCCGTTGAAATCGTCGTTGAGCGGGAACTGCGCCTCGCGCGCGGCGGCGAGGAAGCGCTGATGGAACGGATTGTCGGAGCGCGAATTGGCGACGTTCAGCGGCCCGCCGCGGCCGTGATAGGCGTCGTCGAGCGCCTCGTTGTGCTCGGCCTTGCGGAAATAAGGCAGCACGCCGGCGTAGGACCAGCCGGGATTGCCGCGCGCCGCCCAGCGGTCGTAGTCCTCGGGATGGCCGCGCGTGTAGATCATCGCGTTGATCGCCGACGATCCGCCGAGCGCGCGTCCGCGCGGCTGGTAGCCGCGCCGCCCGCCGAGGCCCGCCTGCGGGACGGTCTCGTAGGCCCAGTTGTTGAGCCGTGTCGGCGCCATCAGCACGCCGGCGATCGGCGTTCGCACCACCCAACTGTCGCCGGCGCCGCCCGCCTCGAAAAGCGCGACCGTTGCGCTCGCGTCCTCGCTGAGCCGGCTCGCCACGACCGAACCGGCCGAGCCGCCGCCCAGCACGAGATAGTCGACCTCGTCCAACGTCCCCTCCCAGGAGGGGATAGTTTAGGTGAGAACAGTTGTCGGGGCTAGACGACGAAAGGCGTGCTCAGCGGCGGGTGCGGCATCTCGCGAAGCCATTGAGGCCGCCGACCGTCACGCTGGCGAGCAGCACGTATTGGGCGATGGCGAAGGGCACGGTCGGCGCCTGATCGGCGCTGAGGATCCAGTAGGCGATCGCAGCGGCGACGGCGGCGGCGACGATGACGGTGAAGCCCGAGATGGCGGAAGGATCGCGGCCCATGAAATCCCCCTCGAAATCTGTCCGGACGACGACGCGCCGTCCTGCCGTTCGCTTACGGGACGAAAAAACGGGCCCCCCGGCCCGACCCCAGCGGACCTAGCAGCTCCGCGTTAGGCCGAGGTCAGAGAAGTCCGTCGAATGCGAAGGAAACGCGCGGCGACGCCAGGGGTTCCCCCGCCGCTCAGGCGGCGCGCGCGGCCTTGTCGATGGCGGCGAATTCGCCGACGGAAAGCTTCACGCCCGCCGCGGCGACGTTCTCCTCCAGGTGGGCGACCTTCGATGTGCCGGGAATCGGCAGCACGACCGGGCTGCGCTGGAGCAGCCAGGCGAGCGCGATCTGGCCGGGCGTCGCCTTATGGGCGCGCGCCGCCGCGGCGAGCGCCGAATCCGGTCCCGCGAGCTGGCCGGCGGCGAGCGGGAACCACGGAATGAAACCGATTCCCTTTTTCTCGCAGTAATCCAGAACGCCTTCGCTCTCGCGCTCGGCGAGGTTGTAGCGGTTCTGCACCGTCGCCACCGGGAAGACCTTGGCGGCCGCTTCGATCTCCTCGACCGAGACCTCGCTCAAGCCGGCGAAGCGGATAACCTTGTCGTCGAGCAGCGAGCGGATCGCGTCGAACTGCTCCTTGCGTGGCACCTTGGAGTCGATGCGGTGCAGCTGCCACAGGTCGATCGTCTCGACGCCGAGATTGCGGCGGCTCTTCATCGCCTGCTGGATGAGATATTCGGGCCGGCCGACCGGCGTCCACAGATTGGGGCCGGTGCGGGTCAGGCCGCCCTTAGTGGCGATCACAATGCCGCGATAGGGATGCAGCGCCTCGCGAATGAGCAGCTCGGAGACGTCGGGTCCGTAGGAATCGGCGGTGTCGACGAAGTCGACGCCGAGCTCGGGAAGGCGCTTGAGCACCCGCAACGCTTCCGCGCGATCGGCCGGTTCGCCCCAGATTCCGCGGCCGGTGATGCGCATCGCGCCGAAGCCGAGGCGGTTCACCTTCAGCGCGCCGCCAATGGAAAACGTTGCCGATTGCTTTGCGTCGCTGGTCGTCATGGCGGTCCTCGTCTCGGCTGATGGCCCGCTGCATATGGGCGGCGGACCACCCGCCATCAAGGCCAGCGCGCCAGCGGCGGCATCGACGAGAGGATCGCGGGGACATTGCCGCCGGTCTTCAGGCCGAAGATCGTGCCGCGGTCGTAGAGCAGGTTGAACTCGACGTAGCGGCCGCGGCGAACGAGCTGCTGCTCGCGCTCGGCCTCGCCCCAGGACGACGCGAGATTGCGACGGACGATCGTGGCGTAGAGCTCGACGAAGCTCTCGCCGACGTCGCGGCTGAAGGCGAGGCCGGCGGCGAAAGCCGCCGAGTCGGCGACGGCGAGATCGTCGTAGAAAATTCCTCCGATCCCGCGCGGCTCGCCGCGATGGGGCAGGAAGAAATATTCGTCGCACCACGCCTTGAACCGCTCATGCGAAGCGACGCCAGGGTGTCGCTCGCAAGCGGCGCGCAAGCCCTGGTGGAAAAAAAGCGCGTCGGCGTCGTCGGCGCGGCGGCGCCGATCGAGCATCGGCGTGAGATCCGCGCCGCCGCCGACCCACGCCTTGCTGGTGACGACGAAGCGCGTGTTCATATGCGCGGTCGGGACGTTGGGATTCCACGGATGGGCGATGACCGAGAGGCCCGCCGCCCAGAAGCGCGCGTCGCCGTCGGCGCCGGGAACCTGCCGGGCGAATTCTGGCGGAAACGTCCCGAACACGGTCGAGACGTGGACCCCCATCTTCTCGAACAGGCGGCCGCGCAGCATCGCCGTGCGTCCGCCCCCGCCCGGCGCGCCCGAGCGATCGGAGCGGGTCCACGGCTCGACGACGAAGCGGCCCGGGGTCGTGGCGAGCGCGTGCGGCGGGCATTCGTCTTCGAGCGCCTCCATCGCCGCGACGAGGCGAAGCTGCAGCGCCTCGAACCAGGCCTGCGCGGCGCGCTGGCGATCCTCGAGCGTGTCCATCGCGCGCCTCGTCGCTCAGCCGCCGGCGCGCACGCGCGCGACGAGACGCTCGACGTGAGGGATCGGCGTTTCCGGCAGGATGCCGTGGCCGAGGTTGAAAATATGCGCGCGGCCGGCGAAGCCTTGCAGCGTCCGATCGATCCCCTCGTCGAGCGCCCGCCCGCCGGCGAGCAGCGCCAGCGGATCGAGATTGCCTTGCAGCGCAAGCCGCGCGGGCAGCGCCGCGGCGGCGGCGCGCGGTTCCGCCGCCGTGTCGAGGCCGATCGCCGCCAGGCCGTCGAGGTCGGCGAATTTCGCCAGCTGGGTCGCCGCGCCGCGCGGAAAGGCGATGATCGGCGCCTCGGGCAGGGCGGCATGCAACTTGGCGACGATGCGTGCGATCGGCGCGACGCACCAGCGCTCGAACTCGACCGGCGGCAGCACGCCCGCCCAGGAATCGAAGATCTGAACCGCTTCGGCGCCGGCGCGCAATTGTCGCTCGAGGTATGCGGTCGAAAGCTCGACCAGCTTGTCGATCAGCGCGGCGAAGAGGTCGGGATTCTTGTAGGCGAACAGCCGCGCCAGAGCCTGGTCGGGCGTGCCGCGGCCGGCGATCATGTAGCTCGCCACCGTCCACGGCGCGCCGCAAAAACCGATCAGCGCGACCGCGTCGGGCAGGGTCGCCTTCACCCGCGCGACGGTCTCGAACACCGGCGCGAGCCGCGACCAGTCGGCTTCGTCGCGCAACGCCGCGAGGTCGGCGGCGGTCTCGATCGGCTTCAGCCGCGGCCCTTCGCCTTCCTCGAACGAGACGGATTGGCCGAGCGCGTCGGGGGCGACGAGGATGTCCGAAAACAAGATCGCCGCGTCGAAGCCGAAACGGCGGATCGGCTGCAGCGTCGCCTCGGTGGCCAGCGTCGGCGTGTAGCAGAAGTCGAGGAACGACTTCGCCTTGGCGCGGATGGCGCGGTATTCGGGCAGGTAGCGGCCGGCCTGGCGCATCAGCCACAGCGGCGGAACCGGCTGACGGACGCCCGCAAGGGCGGCGATGAGCGGCTTCGTCGGCGCGGGGCGAGGCGAGGCGGCGGTCATGGAGTCCCTCGGCAGCCGCGACCCGAAAATGAATAGAGCGGCGCGACGCCGCTCTATCGTGAAATCTCGGACAGGCGCAAGGGCGGCCTATTCGGCCGCCTTCTTCATTTCCGGATAGGCGCATTGAGCGGCCTCGGCGCCGGGGCGGCGCATCGGCACGACCTTCGCTTCCTCGAACGGCAGCTCGAGCGTCTTCCACACGTCGACCAGGGCCTCGACCAGCGCCGCGACCTGCGCTTCGTTGTGGCGGGGCGTCGGGGTGATGCGCAGGCGCTCGGTCCCCTCGGCGACGGTCGGGTAGTTGATCGGCTGGATGTAGATGTCGTGGCGGCGCAGCAGAAGCTCGCTGGCGGCGCGGCACTTGGCGGCGTCGCGCACCATCACCGGCACGATATGCGAGGGATTGTCGAGCACCGGCAGACCGGCGGCGCGCAGCGCGTGCTTGACCATCTGCGCCATCGCCTGGTGACGGTCGCGTTCGGCGTTCGACGCCTTGAGAATGCGCACCGCTGCGGCGGCGCCGGCGGCGACGCTCGGCGGCAAGGTCGAGGTGAAGATGAACTGCGGCGCGAAGGAGCGCACCGCGTCGATCAGCGCCGCCGAGCCGGCGATATAGCCGCCGAGCCCGCCGAAGCCCTTGGCCAGCGTGCCCTCGATCACGTCGAGTTCGCCCATCAAGCCTTCGCGCTCGGCGACGCCGCCGCCGCGCGGGCCGTACATGCCGACCGCGTGGACCTCGTCGATATAGGACATCGCGCCGTATCTCTTCGCCAGCGCGGCGATCTTGGCGATCGGCGCGATGTCGCCGTCCATCGAATAGAGGCTCTCGAACACGATCAGTTTGGCGCGCGCGATCGGCTCGGCGGCGAGCAACGCTTCGAGATGGTCGGCGTCGTTGTGGCGCCAGATCTTCTTCTCGCAGCCGGCGCGCTTGACGCCCTCGATCATCGAATTGTGGTTGAGGGCGTCGGAGAGGATGAGGCAGTCGGGCAGCAATTGCGCGATCGTCGAGATGCCGGCGAGATTGGAGACCCAGCCGGAGGTGAAGACCAGCGCCGCCTCCTTGCCGTGCAGATCGGCGAGCTCGCGCTCGAGCGTGACGATCGGGTGGTGGGTGCCGGAAATGTTGCGGGTGCCGCCGGCGCCGGCGCCGAGGGCGCGCGCCGCATTGACGCTCGCCCCGATGACGTCGGGGTGGACGCCCATGCCGAGGTAGTCGTTCGAGCACCAGACCGTGACCTGGCGGGGCGAGTCTTCTTCGCCCGGCGGGCGCCACAGCGCGAGCGGGAAGCGGGCGGCGTCGCGCTCGAGGTCGGCGAAGGTGCGGTACCGTTCCTCGCGCTTGAGGCGCTCAATCGCTTCCACAAAACGACGCTGGTAGTCCATCGGCCGTCAGTCCCTCGTCGCGTCCGCCCGCCAGCGGCGTCGCTCCTCGCCCTCTGCCGTAACCGGGCGCGCCCGGTGAGTAAAGAGCGGCAATCGGTTGCGGACCGCCGAAGATTCGCTCGATCGTCCGCGCGTTTCGGGCCAACCTGGACGGACGCGCGACCCGGCGACTTGCTTTAGCGCAAGGAAATCGAGGAACTCCTAAAGCGCCTGCCCGTTGCGGCGGCGGCCGTGAAACCCCAGCCCCGCGGCCAGGCGACGCGACAATTTGTCCTAACGCAAATTCTGGGCGACGAGCGCGCCGGGCGGCAGCCGCCCGCGCAGCTCGCGGCCCGCCTCGGCGCCGAGCCGGGCGGCGTCGGCGGGCGGGCCGGCGATGCGCGCCTCGAAGCTCTCCGAACCGTCCTCGCGCAGGACCTCGCCGCGCAGCGTCAGGCGGCCGTCCTCGAGGCGCGCGTGGCCGGCGATCGGCGTGCGGCACGAGCCGTCCAGCTCGGCGAGGAAGGCGCGTTCAGCGGCGAGCGCGGTCGCCGTCTCGGGATCATCGATCGCCGCCAGGACGTCGCGCGTCCTCTTGTCAGCCGCGCGCGCAGCGAAGGCGATCGCGCCCTGGCCGACGGCGGGGAGGAACGTCTCGATGTCGAGCGGCGCGCGCGCGCGATGGGCGAAGCCGAGCCGCTTGAGGCCGGCCATCGCCAGCAGCGTCGCGTCGATCGCGCCGCTTTCGGCCTTGGCCAGCCGCGTTTCGACATTGCCGCGCAGCAGTTCGACGCGCAGATCGGGGCGCAGTCGGCGCGCCTGCGCCTGGCGGCGCAGCGACGCCGCGCCGAGCCGCGCGCCGCGCGGCAGGCCGGCGATCGAGTCGGCAATGGCCGAGATCAGCGCGTCGCGCGGGTCCTCGCGCGGCAGGAAGCCGGCGATCGCGATCCCTTCGGGCAGGACGGTCGGCAAGTCCTTGGCCGAGTGGACGGCGAAGTCGATGCGGCCCTCGAGCAGAGCGGAATCGATTTCCTTGGTGAACAATCCCTTGCCGCCAGCCTCGGCCAGCGGTCGATCCTGGATGACGTCGCCGCTGGTGCGGATGACGGCGATCGTGATTTGCGCCTCGTCCCAGCCGTGGGCGAGCGCGAGCCGGCGTCGCGCCTCGCGCGCCTGGGCGAGGGCGAGCGGCGAACCGCGGGCGCCGAGGGTGAGGAGGACTGCCGGTGCCATGGAGAAGCGGCCATAAGCGAGATCGCCGCCGCTGGCTAGAGGCGGGGGCGACCGTCCCGTAACCCTTCTCCAACACCCGCCGTCAATGTTATTAAAGGCGGCGGACGCCGTCGCGGTCCCGCGGCCGCGCGCTCGCCAACCAGGCACGGAGTGAAATTATGACGTCCATCGCTCGCTGCGCCGCCGCGTTTCTCGCCGGCGCTGTCATCGTCGGAGCGCTTGCGACCAGCGCCGACGCGCAGTCGCGTCGGGCCTATTGCGACCGCGTCGCGCGCGAATACGCCAACGGCCAGGCGACCGGCAACACGGTTGGCGGCGCGGTGGTCGGCGGACTGCTCGGCGCCGGCGTCGGCGCCCTGGTCGGCGGCGGCCATGCGGTCGGAACCGGAGCGGCGATCGGCGCCGGCGCGGGCGCGGTCGGCGGCGCGGCGAACGGCACCGCCGGTTGGCGCGCCAACTACAGCAGCCGCTTCGACTCCTGCATGCGGGGCTACTGAGATCCCCGTTCAGGTTCGGTTCAAAATCCGAAGCGCGTTAATTCGCCGTTCCGGCCGCGCGACCCGAATATCGCGCGGCGAATCCAACCGACGGAGCGCAAATGCGCCGAAGGCAAAGCAATGGCGCCTGTCTCGGTTCATCGTTCGCTCGAACTCGGTGCGTGGGTCCCAACCATATGGAGCCTTTCATGAGCAAGCTTGCAGCTAAGCTACTCGGGGTCGTTATCCTTTCCGCTGCGGTTTCGTCGGCGGTTTCGCCCGCGTTCGCATTGGGCGGTTGCGGTCCGAATTATCATCGCAACTGGGCCGGACGGTGCGTCTGGGGCGGCCAGAACGAGGCGTGGTGCCTGCGACACACCGGCCATCCCGCCGTTCGCATGCCGAACGGCCGAATGGTCTGCGATCGCTGAGGCGCTCGCCTTCGGCGCCGCCCAGCGCGCCCGCGGCGCGCTGGGCGTGTCGCCCCGTTGCCGCATCGCGCGATAGGCCGCCTCGACCGAGCGCGGGAAGGTCCATCATCTCGTCGGTCGTCGGTGGTTCCTCGGTTGCGTTGGTGTTTCGCAACCCGATCCTGTCGACGAGTCGCCGCTGACCACCGCTCGCCGCTCGCTCGCTATGGCGCTATTGAAAGCGCGCTTCGCGAGCGGCTTGCTCCCGCTGAGCTACGTCACCAGATGGGACACGACCCCGCAGCCGGCGCGACGCCGCTCCAGCGCCTCGGCGAAAGTCGCGGCGGGACGCTGGTTCGCCCGCGCCGGCGGGCGCTTCGGTGCGCCGCGATTCATCGCTTATCCGGACTCGCAAGGCGTCGCTCGGGCGCGCGATCGATTCGCCCGCCACGCACGCAGACTATGCCGCGCCCGGCGGCCGCGAAACCGCTTGCGACGGGCGTTGCGAAGGATGAGCCCGCAGCGGCCGCGCCAGCCCGTCGACGCCTCCTCAAAAGAGCGTGCGCGTGCGCCGTGTTCTCGCGCTCCCCCTAGGAAAAGCAGGGCTTTGTCCGAATGCGGCGTAGGGCCGCACCCGTCGGGGCGCGTTGGGGGAAAAGGGAGGCTTTACAGCTACAGTAATATTGTATTACTTATCCGCCGTCCGCCCTGATCGAGGCGGGAAAGCGTCCTCCGGACGCGATGGGCGCCCGAGGGAGAACGCTTGAGGTGGGAGGGTTGTATGCATCTCATTAAATGGCTGAGCGGCGCGGCGGTTGGCACGGCGCTGTTGTTGGCGGGGTCGCCCTCCTGGGCGGTCACGATCGGCTTCTCGCAGGTTGGCGACGAAGGCGACTGGCGTCCTGCGTTCTCGAAGGACATGCAGGACGAGGCGAAGAAGGAAGGGATCGACCTCAAGTTCGCCGACGCCCAGGGCAAGGAAGAAGAGCAGCTCAAGGCGGTTCGCGCCTTCATCGCGCAGAAGGTCGACGCGATCCTCATTGCGCCGGTCGTCACCACCGGTTGGGACCAGGTGCTCGACGAGGCCAAAAAGGCCGGCATCCCGGTTTTCCTCGCCGATCGCGACGTCGACGTCAAAGACAAGTCTCTCTACGTGACCCGCATCTCGGCCGACTTCAACCTTGAAGGCCGCGTCGCCGGCGCGTGGCTCGCTCAGGCGAGCGTGGGCCAGTGCAACATCGTCGAAGAGCAAGGCACCGTCGGTTCCGCTCCGGCGATCGAGCGCAAGAAGGGCTTCGAAGCCATCACCGCGAATTTCCCGGACATGAAGATCGTCAAGTCGCAGTCTGGCGACTTCACGACTGACGGCGGCAAGAAGGTCATGGAAGCCTTCATCAAGTCGACTGACAACCTGAAGGGCATCTGCGCGTCGTTCGCTCACAACGACAACATGCAGCTCGGCGCCATGCAGGCGATGAAGGAAGCCGGCCTGAAGCCCGGCCACGACGTGCTGATGGTGTCGGTCGACTACGTTCCGGCGATGAAGGAAGCGCTGGCCGCTGGCGACGCGAACGCCTCGGTCGAACTCCGCTCGGCCATCGGCAAGTACATCTACCCGGTCATGCTCCAGTACCTGAAGGACAAGAAAGACCTGCCGAAGTGGGTCAAGATTCCGTCCGAACTGCACAGGGCTGCGACGGCCGGCAACTGATGCGAGCCGACGCTTAACTCAAGAACTGCGGCGTCTCGCCGGACTTCGGTCCGGCGGGGCGCTGCCCACAGCGCCGGGCGCGGAGCCGCGTTGCGGTCGGCGTGCGGGGGTTTTGCGGCCTCGCAATAGGGGGATGCGCAGGTGGCGGAAGCTGTGACGGCGCGAATTGAGATGGTCGGGGTGTCGAAGGTGTTCCCCGGCGTTCGCGCGCTGGATAAGGCCGACTTGCGGCTATTGGGAGGCGAAGTTCACGCCCTGATGGGCGAGAACGGCGCCGGAAAGTCGACGCTGATCAAGGTTTTGACCGGCGCGCTGCGTCGCGACGAAGGCGAGATCCGCCTCGACGGCCAGTCGGTCGAGATCAATACGCCTGGCCAAGCGCGGACGCTCGGCATCGGCACCGTCTATCAGGAAGTCAACCTCGTGCCGACCATGTCGGTGACGAAGAACCTGACGCTCGGACGACAGCCGACGAAATTCGGTCTGATTTCGTGGCGCTCGGCGCGCGAGGTCGCCAAGAAGCGCCTGCAGCGGCTCAGCATCGACATCGACGTCGAGCGGCCGCTGAATTCCTATTCGGTCGCCATCCAGCAGCTGGTCGCGATCGCGCGGGCCCTCGAGGAGGACACGCGCGTTCTGGTGCTCGACGAGCCGACCGCCAGCCTCGACGCCAACGAGACGGCGCTGCTGTTCCAAATTGTCCGCGATCTCAAGTCGCGCGGCATTGCGATCGTGTTCATTACGCACTTCATTGATCAAGTCTACCAGATCGCCGATCGCATCTCGGTGCTGCGCAACGGCCGTCTGGTCGGCAGTGCGCCGATCGGCGAGATGCCGCCGTTGAAGCTGATCTCGCTGATGATCGGTCGCGAGCTGCAGCAGACCGAGCTACGCCTTGCCGGCGAGGGGCCGCCGGTGGATGCGCCGGTTATCCTGCAGGCCGAGGGCCTCGGCCGAAAGCTGACGATGGAGCCGTTCGACCTGAAGCTGCGCAGCGGCGAGGTCGTCGGATTGTCGGGCCTGCTGGGTTCGGGACGCACCGAGACCGCCAAGCTGGTCTTCGGCGCTTTGAAGCCCGACACGGGCAAGCTTCAAATCGGCGGGGCGCCGATGAACGGGCATTCGCCGAGCCGCTCCATCCGCGCCGGCATCGCTTTCTGTCCAGAAGACCGAAAGGCCGAGGGGGCGTTCGGCGAGCTCAGCGTCCGCGAAAACATCGTCATGGCGCTGCAGTCGAAGCGCGGCTGGCTGCGACTGCTGCCGCGCAACGAGCAGGAAAAACTCGCCGACGAGATGATCAAGACGCTGGCGATCAGCACCCCCGACGCCGAGAAGCCGGTTGGACAGTTGTCCGGCGGCAATCAGCAGAAGGTTCTTCTGGCGCGGTCGCTGGTTTCCGGTCCGCGCGTGCTCATCCTCGACGAGCCGACGCGCGGCATCGACGTCGGCGCGCACGCCGAAATCGTTTCGCTGATTCGCAAGCTGAGCGGCCAGGGGCTGGCGCTGCTGGTCGCCTCCTCCGAGCTCGACGAGTTGGTCACGGTCAGCGACCGGGTCGCGGTGCTTCGCGATCGCCGCAAGATCGGCGAAATCTCAGGCGCGGACATCACCCGCGACAACGTCATCCATATGATCGCCGGCACGCAGTCATGACGCACACTCCCATTGCGACGACAACCAAGCCATCCTCGCTCGGGGCGACCCTGCGCGCCATCGCCGCCCATAAGGTGGTCTGGCCCCTGGCGGCGCTGGCGGTGATCTTCTTCATCGATTTCCTGATCTCGCCGAACTTCTTCAGCATTCGCATCGTCGAAGGCCGGTTGTTCGGATCGGTGATCGACGTCTTCTATCGCGCCGTGCCGACCGCGATGGTCGCGTTGGGTATGGCGGTGGTGATCGGCACCAAGGGCATCGACCTTTCGGTCGGCTCGATCATCGCCATCGGCGGCGCGGTCATCACCTGGCGCATCCACGCCGGCGACCCCCATCTCCTCATCCTCTTTTGGGCGCTCGGCGTCGGCCTGCTGTGCGGATTGTGGAACGGGTTCCTGGTGGCGGTGCTGGACATCCAGCCGATCATCGCGACGCTGATTCTGATGGTCTCCGGACGCGGCATCGGACTGATGATCAATCTGCTCTACGGCGGCACCAATCCGAGCTACACCAGCGCGCTGCTGCAGGGCCTCAGCACCGGCCACATCGCCTTTATTCCGACCCGGTTGCTGGTCTTCCTGCTGGTCTTCGTCGTGCTGTGGGCGCTGTTGCGCCGCACCGCGCTCGGCATGTTCCTCGAGTCGGTTGGCGGTAACGCGAAGGCGGCGTACCTGACCGGCATCAACGCGCGGCTGATCACTTTCTCCGCTTACATCATCTGCGGTCTCACCGCCGCAGCGGCCGGCGTGATCCTCTGCGCCGACACCCACACCTCGGATCNNGGTGGTGATCGGCGGCGGCTCGCTGTCTGGCGGCCGCATCTATCTCGGCATGACGATTCTCGGCGCTCTGGTCATCCAGGCCTTGACGACGTCGATTCTCAGCAGCGGCCTTCCGCCCGAATACAATCTGGTGGTCGAGGCGATTGTGGTCATGGGGGTGCTGCTGCTCCAGTCGGCCAACTTCCGCAATCTGGCGCTGTCGATTCTCGCGAGGAGGAAGCGGTGAGAGAGAAGTACCTGCCGCTGACGGCGACGATCGTCGTCTTCCTCGCGTTGTTCGGCATCGGCGGCCTGCTCTACAACAACTTTGTTTCGACCCTGGTGCTTGGCGACATCCTCGCCGACAACGCCTTCATCATCATCGCCGCCATCGGCACGACCTTCGTCATCATTTCCGGCGGCATCGATCTGTCGATCGGCTCGATGATCGGCTTCGTCGGCGTCGTCATGGCCAATCTCGACACGGTCGGCTGGCATCCGCTCGCCTCGAGCGCCATGATGCTGGTCTTCGGCCTCGGGTTCGGCGCGCTGCAGGGGTTGATTATCGACTTCTGCGACATCCAGCCGTTCATCGTCACGCTGGCGGGTCTGTTCCTGCTGCGCGGCGGCTGCTTCATGATCAACCTGGACTCGGTGCCAATCCGCAACGACTTCGTCCAAGAGTTCGCCAGCATCAGCATACCGCTGCCAGGCAACGGCGAGCTTCACAGCTCCGCGATCGTGATGTTGGTCGCCTGGCTTGCCGCCATCGTCATCGGCCAGTTCACTCGCTTTGGCGCCAACGTCTACGCGATCGGCGGCGACAAGACCTCGGCGGCGCTGATGGGCGTGCCGATGCGCCGCACCATGATCGGCATCTACGCGCTTGGCGGGTTCTATAGCGCGCTCGGCGGCGTGATCTACGCGCTTTATACGTCCTCCGGATACCCGCTGGCGGGCACGGGCAACGAACTGACCGCGATCGCTTCGGTGGTTCTAGGCGGCACGCTGCTGACCGGCGGCGTCGGTTTGGTCGCAGGGACCTTGTTTGGCGGGATGATCTTCGGGTTGATCGCGACTCTGATCAATTTCAACGGATCGCTCAACGGCGCGTGGATCATGATCATCGGCGGCGTGCTGCTGTTCCTGTTCATCGTGCTGCAGCGGTTCCTGGTCGGCTCGTTCAGGCTTCGGAGCGCGGCCTGAGGGCTGACTGGCGATGGCGCGCGCCCCCCGACATTCGCCGAGCAGCGCGGCGCCGGACCATCGCCGCGGTTCGCGCCGTCCGCCGCCGGCGCGGATTGCGCGGGAGAGCGAGGCGGGGGGGGCTTCGCACCGCGCCGACGCGCAGCTCGCTGCGCGTCTTGGCCGCGACATCGTCTCCGGCCGCTATCCGCCGAATGCGCTGCTGCCCAGCGCGGCGGAAATGGGCGCGCGTTTTTCGGCTTCCCGCACGGCGCTGCGCGAGGCCTACAGCAAGCTCAGCGGCAAAGGGCTGATCGTCGCCACGCCGCGCATCGGGACCCGGGTGCGGCCGAAATCGGAGTGGAACCTGCTCGACGCGGAGGTCCTCGCCTGGCATTTGAGCTCCGGGCCGGAAGACCATTTCGTCTCCGACCTGTTCGCGCTGCGCCAGGCGATCGAGCCGGCGGCGGCGGAAATCGCCGCGGCGTCGCGCACGCCCGACAGCCTCGCGCGCATCGCCGACGCTTTCGGCCGCATGGAGCGTTTCAGGAATGGCGAAGGAGACCTCATCGGCGCCGACGTCGATTTCCACATTGCGATCCTCGGGGCGACGCGCAACCACTTTCTCGCCGCGCTCGGCGGATTGATCCAGGCGGCGTTGCTGTGCGCCTTCCGCTTCAATTGGCTCGGCGCGTCGGGCATTGGCGGCGAGCGACTCGAGCAGCACCGGCGCATTCTCGAGGCGATCGACGCCGGCGGGCCCGAGTCGGCGCGCGCGCGCATGGTCGAGCTCTTGACCGACACCTACGACGACGTGCGCAGGTTTCGAGAGTCGGGCGGCCGTGCGACGGTTTTGGCGCCGCGGCCGAACAGCGGCCAATTGAATTGAATTCGCGCGACGCAGACGGGCTGCGGCGGCTCGTCGCGGCCGGCAACAGAGGATCGGAGATGTCCACGATCGGCATTGACTGCGGCGCCAAAGCCGTGCGCGCCCTGGCGGCGCCCTGCGCTGGCGCCGAGTTCGGCAGCGCCGTCGTCGGCCGTCCGTCCGGCGACGAGGCCGTCCCGCTCGACGAAAGCGACCATAATCGTCCGCGGCGGGCGCCGGCCGGCCTTGGCGGGGACTTGCGACTCCCGTCGGCGCACGCCGAGCCGTAAGATGAGCGAGCCGTAAGATGAGGATGAACGTTCACATCGATGGTCCGCAACCAACGCGGACATCAGACAAGGAAGTTGATAAGCAATGACGCAGCAGGGCGCCAGCGCGGCCGCGGCGATCTCCGAGGGCCGCACATCGCTGGGGGTTGAACTCGGGTCAACCAACATCAAGGCGTGCCTGATCGGGCCGGCCCATCAGGTTCTCGCCACGGGCAACCACGGCTGGGAGAACCAATTCGTCGACCGCCTGTGGACATACTCCGAAAAGGCGATCTGGAACGGACTCCAGGGCGCAGTCGCCAGCCTGATGGCCGACGTCGAGCGACGCCACGGCGCACCCCTGACCCGCATCGGCGCTTTCGGATTCTCGGCGATGATGCATGGGTACCTGGCGTTCGACGCGAACGGCGCCTTGTTGGTTCCGTTCCGCACCTGGCGCAACACCAACACGGAGCGCGCCGCAGCCGAGCTGACCAAGACGCTCGGCTTCAACTTTCCGCTGCGGTGGTCGGCCTCGCACCTGTACCAGGCGATCCTCGACGAGGAGCCTCACGTCGCCGACCTCGCCTTCATCACGACTCTCTCCGGCTTCGTGCACTGGCGCCTCACCGGCCGCAAAGTGCTCGGCGTTGGCGACGCCTCGGGCATGTTCCCGATCGACCCGGCCACCCATGACTACGACGCGCCGATGCTGGCGCGGTTCGGCGAGCTGGTCGCCGCCCGTCGACCGGGCCTCGACGTCGCGACGCTCTTCCCAAAGGTGCTCGTCGCCGGCCAGGACGCCGGATCGCTCACCGCAGAGGGCGCCGCCCTGCTCGATCCGACCGGCAGGCTGCAGGCGGGGGCGCCGGTGTGCCCGCCCGAGGGCGACGCCGGCACGGGCATGGTCGCCACCAACGCCGTCGGCCAGCGCACCGGCAACATCAGCGCCGGCACGTCGATCTTCGCGATGGTGGTGCTGGAGAAGCCTCTGACCGCGGTGCACGAGGAGCTCGACATCGTCACCACGCCGGCGGGCGACCTGGTGGCGATGGTCCACTGCAACAACGGCGCGAGCGAGCTCGGAACCTGGGCGGGCGTCTTCACCCAGTTCGCCGCCGCCATCGGGGCCAATGCGGATGCGAACGCCGTGTTCGGCGCGCTGTTCGCCGCAGCGCTCGAAGGCGAGGCGGACGGCGGCGGGCTGCTCGCCTACAATTACCTCGCCGGCGAGCCGATCACGGGAATGGCCGAGGGACGTCCGCTCGTCGTGCGCACCCCCGGCAGCCGCCTCACGCTCGCCAACTTCATGCGCACACAGCTTTACGCCGCCTTCGGCACGCTGAGTCTGGGCATGAACGTGCTGCGCGGCGAAGGCGTGCAGCTGGACTCGATGTTCGCGCACGGCGGCATGTTCAAGACGGCAGGCGTCGCGCAGCGTCTTCTGGCGGCGGCGATCGGCGCGCCGGTGACCGTGGGCGACACCGCAAGCGAAGGCGGCGCGTGGGGCATTGCCGTGCTGGCCGAGTACCTGCGCACGGGCGCGGGCGAGGGCCTGAGCGACTACCTTGGAGGCCGCGTGTTCGCGGGCGCCAAGCTCGATGTGGCGGAACCCGACCCCGCCGACGCCGCGGGCTACGCCGCATGGCTCAAGCAGTACTCAGCGGGTCTGGCGATCGAGAAGGCGGCGACGGAGGCGATCAGCTAGCCGGCAGGCCGCCGACCGGACGCCGCCGCGATCCGTGAATTATAACAAGTCTGAACTCCAACCCCCAATCGACTGAGATGAACATGATCAACCTCTCCAATCCTGAAATCTGGCTCGTCTGCGGGTCGCAGCACCTCTACGGGCCGGGACCGCTCAAGCAGGTCGCCGCCGACGCCGAGCAGATCGCCGGCGCGCTTGCCAAATCGAAAAAGCTGCCGCTCAAGACCGTGTTCAAGGCGCTGCTGACCACGCCCGACGAGATTTTCAAGCTGTGCCTCGAAGCCAATTCCGATCCCAATTGCGCGGGCCTGATCCTGTGGATGCACACCTTCTCGCCGTCGAAGATGTGGATCCGCGGCCTCAACGCGCTGCAGAAGCCGTTCGCTCATCTCCACACCCAGTTCAACGCCGAGCTGCCGTGGGGCTCGATCGACATGGATTTCATGAACCTCAACCAGTCGGCGCACGGCGACCGCGAGGCGGGGTTCATCCACACCCGCATGCGGCTCGGCCGCAAGGTCGTCGTCGGCCATTGGGCCGACCCCGAAGTCCATGACCGGCTCGGCGCCTGGATGCGCGCCGCGCGCGCCTGGCACGACTGGCAGGGCGCGAAGTTCTGCCGCTTCGGCGACAACATGCGCCAGGTCGCGGTGACCGAGGGCGACAAGGTCGGCGCCGAGATGCAGTTCGGTTTCTCGACCAACACTTGGGGCGTCGGCGACCTGGTCGCCCAGATCGCCAGGATCAGCGACGCCCAGGCGGCCGACCTCGTCGCCGAATACGAGAAGAGCTACGCGGTCGCTCCCGAACTGCGCAAGGGCGGAAAACGCTACGAGGAGCTGCTCTACGGCGCCAAGCAGGAGCTCGGCCTGCGCGCCTTCCTCGAAAGGGGCGGCATGAAGGGCTTCACCGACACGTTCGAAGACCTCCACGGGCTCAAGCAACTGCCCGGCCTCGCGCCGCAGCGGCTGATGGCCGACGGCTACGGCTTCGCCGGCGAAGGCGACTGGAAGACGGTCGCGCTGGTGCGCGCGATGAAGGTGATGGCCGAGGGCCTGCCGGGCGGCACCTCGTTCATGGAAGACTATACCTACCATCTGCCGCAGGGCGGCGGGCAAGTGCTCGGCGCGCACATGCTCGAGATCTGCCCGAGCATCGCCAGCGGCAAGCCGACGCTCGAGATCCATCCGCTCGGCATCGGCGGCAAGGAGGANNTCGACCTCGGCAACCGTTTCCGCCTGATCGTCAACGAGATCGACGTCGTCAAGCACCCGAAGCTGCCGAAGCTGCCGGTCGCGCGTGCGGTGTGGGAATGCCGGCCCGACCACAAGACCGCCTGCGCGGCGTGGATCCTCGGCGGCGGCGCCCATCACTCGGGCTTCAGCTATTCCGTGACGGCGGAAATGCTGGAGGACTTCACCACGATCGCCGGCATCGAGCTGGCGCTGATCGGCGCCGACACGAAGCTGTCGACGTTCAAGCAGGATTTGCGCAGCAACGAGGTCTATTATCACCTCGCCAGGGGCTTCCGCGCCTGACGGCGCGGCGCAGAGCTGAAGGACGATTATGCTCAAGGAACTGAAACGCGAAGCCTATGAGGCCAATGTCGCGCTGCCGCGGCACGGCCTCATCAACCTCACCTTCGGCAACGCCAGCGCGATCGATCGCGGCAAGGGCGTCTTCGCGATCAAGCCGAGCGGCGTCGACTATGCGACGCTGACGGCCGACGACATGGTGCTGGTCGATCTCGAGGGCAAGCGGGTCGAGGGGAAGCTCAACCCGTCCTCCGACACGCCGACCCATCGTCGGCTGTTCATCGCCTTTTCCGCGATCGGCGGCGTCGTGCACACCCATTCGTCGCACGCCACCGCCTTCGCTCAGGCGGGGCGGCCGATTCCCAACTTCGGCACCACCCACGCCGACTACTTCAAGGACGAAGTGCCGGTGACGCGCAAGATGACGGCGGCGGAAATCGCCTCGGCCTATGAATGGGAGACCGGGACAGTGATCGTCGAGCGCCTGCAGGGAATCGACCCGGCCGATTGTCCCGCGGTGCTGGTCAATCGCCATGCGCCGTTCACCTGGGGGCCGAACGTCGCCAAGGCGGTCGAGACCGCGGTCGCGCTCGAGTGCGTCGCGCATATGGCGCTGATGTCGCTTCAGCTCGCGCCCGATCTCAAGCCAATCGAGACCGCGTTGCGCGACAAGCACTTCAAGCGCAAGCATGGCCCCAACGCCTATTACGGGCAGACGAAGAAGGGCTGATCGCGGCGCGGTCGAAGGTCGGCGGCGCTTCACATGACGACTTGCAGCCAGCCGGCGAGCGAGATCGCCGACAGCAGCGTCGTCGCCATGACGATCGCCGCCGAGGCCCCGGCCAGACCCTCGTCGCGACGGGCGAGCAGGAACGCGTTGGCGCCCGTCGGCATGCCGCCGACGAGAATCGCGACCTTTAGCGGCAAATCAGGCAGATGCGCGTAGCGGCCGATCGCCCAGACGAGCGCAGGCAGCCCCACGAGCTTCAACACGGTTCCGATCAGCGCTCCCGCGTCCGGCGCGAGCGCGCCGAGCGAGGGCAGGACGCCGCCGAGGCAGATCAGCGCCAGCGGCGTCGCCGCCGAGCCGAGCAGGCGCAGCAACTCGTCGAGCGGCGCCGGCACGGGCAGACGAGAGACGCGCCACAGCGTGGCGACTAGAATCGACATGATGATCGGATTGCGCAGCGTTCGCCCTAGCGTGGCCGCCAGAATCGCGAGCGGGCGTCGTCGTCCCGATCCGGCGACGTCCATCTCGACCAGGACGCTCGCCAAAGGCAGCAGGATCGCCGAATGCAAGGCGATGATCGCCAGCAGCGGCGGCAGCGCATCCTCGCCCAAGGCGGCGACGATGATGGGAATGCCCATCAGGACCGTGTTGCCGTACGACGAATTGAGGCTGAGCATCGCCGCCTTGGCCAGCGACATGCCCAGCAGGCGCGCGACCACGAAGGCGAATGCGAAAATCGACAGAGCGGCGGCGAAATAGACGCTGATGACGCTGACCAGATCGAAGGGGGGCGCTGTCTCGATCGCCGAGAACAGCAACGCCGGCATCGCCAGGAAGAAGACGAGGTCGCGCAGGCCGCGAAGCGCCGAAGGTTCCATGAGCCGCAGGCGCTGCGCGGTCCAGCCGATGAAGACCAGCGCGAAGACCGGCAGAATTACGGTAAGCAGTTTCATCCTCGGGGCGGGCTCGCTGGCTGCGGGCCCCCACGTTCACGCCGTGTGGAGGAGCAGGGCCCGGGATCCAGGTTGGCTCAGGCGCCCCCTTGGAGCAACTGTCGACGCGCGATGGAGGACGCCGCCGCGCGCGCGACAGATTGTCCGCCTCGCGCCGGCGCCTCGGTCAGCGCCAGACGGCCAGCCGCGCGCCCATCAGCAGCAGCGACAGCAGATTGAAGCCGGACTGGATCGCGAACGGCTTGGGCGGCCGCTGCTGGTAAAGAGCGGTGGTGAACTGAATTGCCGCGATGAATCCGAGCCAGTTGAAAAACCCGACCCGTCGCCGCCGCGGTTCGGCGAACGCGAACGGCGAGAACCAAAGGCCGCCGACGACGAATCGCATGATCGCGGCCGCCAACATCGCCTGAGAGCGCGTTTGGGAAGGATTCCCAAGGCGGCTTTGGCGTGATTCATAGGGCGTCGGACCAACGACGCGAGCCGACGCCCGATGCCGAAAAGGAAGCCGCCCGTGAGGCGGCGCTACGATGCCGATCCGGCCGACGCCCCGTGGGACCTGATCGCGCCCGGGGAAACCAAGGGACAGCGTCTGCATCGAGACGTTCAACGGGTCGCTGCGCGACGCATGCCTGAACATCCACGGGTTCCGGTCCATCGCCGAGGCTAGGCGGCCAATCGAGGCCTGGCGGAGGGACCATAATGATAGCCGTCCTCACTCAGCTCTTGGTAATCTGACCCCGCCGGAATATCTCGCCGGGGCGAGGATTTCGCTGCCCCCGGATCGGAGGCGGCGAAGCCGGAAGCTGACGCCGGACCTGAACCACCAAACCCAAGCGCTTCACTGAAGCGTGACGGACCTGACGGGACGGCGATCTGGACGCCGGGCAATATTTTCAAGAGCGACGATAGGCATTCCCCGACCTAACGGCTGGCGTGATCCGCCCCACCGACCTCCTTGATGAAGGCGAGCAGGAGCGTGCCGAGCCGAACCGGCTGCTCCTGTTGGATCCAGTGACCGGCGCCGTCGATCAGCTCGACGCCAGCCAGCTTCGTCGTCGCCTTCGTCCTCATAAGTTCGAGCGCGCCAGGCGCCGAATAGGCGCCCCAATCGCTCTTCCCGCCGATGAAGAGCGACGGGACATCGATCGTCTTGCCCGAAAACAGGCGCAACTCAGCGTTCAGGTCGGGATCGGAATAGACGCGATAAGCCTGCAGGGCGCCTTGAAACCCAATGCGGCCATACTCCTCCGTGTAAACTCCAAGTTCCGGCTCGGTGAGCCATTTGCTGGCCAGGACCTCGGCGGCGGAAGGTTGGAATGGAGCGACGGTCTGGGGCATCGTCTTGCCGAGATCCATCACGTAATAGGTGGGCATTTGTGCAAGTTCTGCGGCGGTTCGCGCCTTCAACGGATGCGGATTGTTTCCCGGCCAGTCCGCGCTCTTGACGTAGAAAAATGCACGAAGAAATGCGTGCAAGCCTTCAGGCGGGCGCCACATGTCATCGTTCGCCCGCCGTGTGCTCAGGTATTGTTGATAAAGCTCTCTGGGCGGATCGAGCGCCGCCAGCGCGGCCGCCAACTTTTGATTTTCAGTGTTTGGTTGAGCCGCCGGCACATCGCTATCCGCTGTGTTGAACGGAAGCGCTGGGGCGCCGGGGAACGGAGCGCTCATCAGCACCAATGAGGGAAAGACGTCAGGTCGGGCGAGCGCGCAATAGGCCGCTATGGGCGAGCCGAGGTCGTGCCCGACGAGCATAGCCGTACGCCGATAGCCCAACGCCAAAACCAATCCCAGGGCGTCGCGCGTCATATTCAAGATGCTGAAGGGCCCCAGAGGGGCGTCATAGCCGTTCACCCAACCGGTGGTGCGGCCAAAACCTCGCTGGTCGGGCGCCACGACATGGTACCCGGCGTCAGCTAGGATTGGGATCAGGTGTCGCCAGCCGTAAGCCAAATCCGGAAAGCCGTGCAGAAGCAGCGCGAGCGGCCGGCCGGGGCTTTCGTAACCGCCCTCGAGAATATGGACATCGAGGCCGTTGACCCCATGGATCATGCGCGAGCGGACCCCCTTGGGAAGCGTTCCCTCGCCGTAAGGTGATGTGGTCAAATCAGTTCTCCTATGGGTTTGCGCGGGCCGGTCGAAGTGAAGCCGCAACCAGGCTGGCCGCGACTGTCGCCAAGATGGCTCGTCGGGATGCCGAGGGTGGGTCGAGTGGCATCGCCGGGCTCCTTCTATGGCGTTCACCATAGTATGTCGGTCGCCATAGCGGTGTCAAGCGAAGCGTGTTATGTTCACGGCATGCCACGCAAGACTGACGCCCGCGCTCGCGCGATTGCCACGGCCGAACGGCTGTTTCGCATCCAAGGCTACACCGCGACCGGATTGATCCAGATCCTTGAAGAAAGCGGCGCGCCCAAAGGATCGTTCTACTTTCACTTTCCGCGCGGCAAGACACAGCTCGCAGAAGAAGCAATCGATCATTACGTTGCGAGTCGAATCGCTGTATTGAGGAATATCTCGGCGAATACGACGGGTGATGCCCTGAAATTTGTTCATCAGATTTTCGGCACATTCGCGGCCGAAATGGTCGCCTCCGATTTCCAGTATGGATGTCTCATGCAAAATCTGGCGAATGAGCTGCCCGCGCTGGACGCTGAGCTGACCAAACGGGTGGCGCGCGGATTTGTCGATTCGACCGAGATTGTCGCGGAGCATTTTAGGGGGTGCGGTTTCGCTCCCGCGCGCGCATCCTCCACCGCAGCCGCATTGGTCGCCGCCCTCGAAGGCGCGCGAACGATCGCCCGCCTGGAACGCACGCCGGCTATATTCGAGGCGCTGGCGGATGTCAGTGTCCAGAGGTGGGCTGCCCCCGAGGGGTGATCCCCGGGTCCTATGTTCTCGCCGGGCGTGGAAAGTCGATCCGGACGCAGTCGTGATAGGAGAAGACCGGTGAGCCGATGGTGGAGCGCACCCCTCGTCTCATATCCAGCTATTCATTGTCCGTTCGAGTTTTAGAGCGCGTTTGAGAAGGCGGTCTGATCATGCCCAGCGGCGAAGCAGGGTAGCGAAGGCGGCGATGATGATGAGGGTCTCGGCGACGGCCGTAAGTTGCTCATAGTCGCGGACCCGTCGGCGGTACGAGCACGGCCGATTTTCCATGACGGCTTGTCGGCTGCGCCGGAACGATGCGCCGCCTCGCGATTCACGGCGAAATCGAGTGGGCAATCGGCGCTTGCCCGGACCCCTTTGCGCCGATCGCGGCGTTACGACTTCGGTTTGCCGTCCGTCGGCAGGGGCCGGATCGGCGAGCCGGGCCCGATCTTCTGCAGGTTGCCGACGATGACGCGATCGCCGTCCCTCAGGCCGCTGACGACGCTGACCATCGCGCCGTCGGTCGGTCCGAGCGTCAGCAGCCTCTGCTCGGCCCTGTCGCCGGCGCCGACGACATAGGCGTACTTGCCCATCTGGCTCGATCCCAGCGCCGTCTGCGGCGCCATCAGCGCATCGGGCTCATCCTTGATGTGCAGCCGCACGCGCACATATTCGCCCGGCAGCAGCGCGAAGTCGGGGTTGTCGATCGTCACCCGCGCCGAGATCGTGCCGGTCGTCTTGTCGACCGCGTTGTCGAGAAAGGTCAGCGAGCCCTTGCGGACGGCGCCGGCGTCGTCGCCGAGGAAAATCTCGGCCTCGACCAGGCCTGCGGCGCGCGCCTTGGCGATCTCGGCGAGCTCCGTCTCGCTGGGATTGAACGAGACATAGATTGGGTCGAGCTCGACCAGCGAGTTCAACGGACCCGAGTTCGGGCCGACCAGCGCTCCCTTCGCCGCCTGGTTGCGTCCGAGGCGGCCGGCGAAGGGAGCGCGGATTTCGGCGTAGCCAAGATTGAGCCGCGCCGCCTCGACCGCCGCGCGATCGACCGCCAGCGCCGCCTGAGCCTGTCGCATTGCGCTCTCGCGCTGGTCGTAGACGTCCCTGGCGACGAAGCCGCTCTTCGCCAGCTCCTCGCCGCGGGCGAAATTGGCCGTCGCATATTGGAGCGACGCGGAATCCCGGTCGGCCTGCGCCTCAGCCTGATCGAGCGCGGCCTGCAGATCGCGCGGGTCGATCTGGTAGAGCAAGTCGCCCGCTTTCACGTCGGCGCCGTCGGCCGCCGGTTGCGAGTCGACATAGCCCGAGACGCGCGTCTGCAGCGCAATGCTGCGGATCGCTTCCGTCCGGCCAGGGAAATCGAGGTAGATCGGCAGCGTCTTCCTCACGACCGGCGCGACCGGAACCGGCATCGCCATCGTCATCGCCCCCGGCGCCGAAGCCTTCGCCTCGCCGAAGCCGTGGTTGGCGATCTCGACGCCCGCGACCGTCGCCGCGGCGAGCCCAGCGAGAGAGGCCAATGTCGCTGTCAGAATGCGCATCCAGGAACTCCGACCGTCATTCCGCCGCTTCGGCGTTGGAAAGGAATTCGGGCGCGAGCTCGGGCGATGGCGCTCGCGCCCGCCGTCTCTCCCTCGCGCGTTCGATGAGGGCGTAGAAGACCGGCGTGAAGACGAGGGTCAGCGCGGTCGCCGCGACCATGCCGCCGAACACCGTCGTGCCGAGGGATTGACGGCTCGCGGCGCCGGCGCCGGTCGCGAACATCAGCGGCAGCACGCCGAAGATGAATGCGAAGGCGGTCATCAGGATCGGCCGCAATCGCAGCCGGCCCGCCTCCATCGCCGCATCGACGATGCTCAGGCCCTCGGCGCGGCGCCGCTTGGCGAATTCGACGATCAGGATCGCGTTCTTCGCCGCCAGGCCGATCAGCATGACGAAGCCGATCTGCGAGTAGACGTCGACCTGCATGTTGCGCACCCACAGCGCGCCGAGCGCGCCGATCAGCGCGAGCGGCGCCGAAGACAGCACCATCAGCGGCATCGACCAGCTCTCGTATTGGGCGGCGAGGATCATGAAGACGAAGAACATCGCCAGCGCCAGCACGACGGTCGCGATCGATCCGGCCTTGAGCTCCTGATAAGTGACGCCGGTCCATTCGAAGCCGAAGTCGCGCGGCAACGCCGCCGCCGCGGCGCGCTGCATGGCCTCGACCGCCTGGCTCGAGCTGAAGCCGGGCGCCGCAGCGCCGTTGACCAGCGCCGAAGCATAGTTGTTGTAGTGGGGAACCGTCTCCGGACCGACGATTGGCTTCAACGCGCCGAGCGCGCTGAGGGGAACCATGCCGCCGGTCGCGTTGCGCACATAGAGCTTGTCGAGGTCGGCGGTCGAGGCGCGCGCGTTCTTGTCGGCCTGCAGCGTCACGCGGAAAGTATGGCCGAAAAGATTGAAATCGTTGACGTACAGCGAACCGAGGTCGATCTGCAGGGTGTTGAAGATGTCGGGCAGGGTCAGGCCGAGCAGCTTCGCCTTCGAGCGGTCGAGGTCGTAAAGCAATTGCGGCGTCGAGGCCGAGAACGAGGTGAACAGCGACTGCGGGTTCAACTCGGGCTGTCCGCGCGCCGCGGCGATCAGCGCCTGCGTCGCGTCGTTGAGCGCGGCGCTGCCAGCGCCGGCGAGGTCCTCGACCTCGAACTCGAAGCCGCCGGTGGCGCCCAGACCGTTGACCGAAGGCGGGTCGAAGCTCAGCGCGAAGGCGTCGGGAATGGCGAGCAGCTTTGGCCGCACCTCGGCGACCAACTTCGACGCGTTCTGGTCGGGGCCGCGCTCGTCCCATGGCTTGAGGATGGCGAACTCGACCGCCGAATTCGACTGCGCGGCGTTGGTGAGGAAGTTGAGGCCGCTGATGAAGCCGGCGGTCTCGACGCCCGGCGTCGCTTCGAGGATATCGCGCACGCGCTTCGCGACCGCGTCGGTGCGATCGAGCGAGGCGCCGTCCGGCAATTGTACGACGACGAAGAAATAGCCCTGATCCTCGACCGGAAGGAAGGTCGTCGGAATCGCGCGCGACAGGCCATAGGCGCCCGCGATCAGCAGGGCGAACACGCCGATCAGCGCCCAGCCGTAGCGGACGAACCGCCTGACCAAAAGCGCATAGGCATGCGACAGCCGGTCGAAACCGCGATTGAACTCGCGAAAGACGAACGACGTTCCTTTCCGGCTGTGGCGCAGCATCGCCGCGCTGAGGGCAGGGCTCAAGGTCAGCGAGTTGAAGGCGGAGATGCCGACCGAGATCGCCACCGTCAGCGCGAACTGATTGTAGAGTCGTCCGGCGACGCCGGGAATGAAGGCGACCGGCACGAACACCGCCATCAGCACCGCCGTCGTGGCGATGATCGGCCCGGTCACTTCCGCCATCGCTTTCTTCGCTGCGGCGAGCGGCGGCAGTCCGGCCTCGAGCTGGCGCTCGACATTCTCGACCACGACGATCGCGTCGTCGACCACAAGCCCGATCGCCAGCACCATGCCGAGCAGGCTGAGCATGTTGAGCGAGAATCCGAGGGCCTCCATCACAGCCAGCGTCGCCACCAGCGAGACGGGGATGGCGATCGTCGGGATGATCGTCGCGCGCCAGTTCTGCAGGAAGACGAAAACGACGAACACGACGAGCGCGAGCGCCTCGAGCAGGGTGACGACGACGTCGCGCATCGCCGCCGAGACGAAGCGCGTTGTGTCGTAATGCATCGCGTAGGCGATCCCGTGCGGGAAGCTCTGCGCAAGCTCGTCCATCTTGTCCTTGACCCGGCGCTGGAGATCGAGCGCGTTCGAGCCGGGCATCTGGAACACGCCGAGCACGACCGTCGGGTCCTCGCCGAAATAGGCGGACGACGAATATTGCAGCGCGCCGAGCTCGACGCGCGCAACGTCGCGCAGGCGTATCGCCGCGCCGGTCGCCGGATCGGCGCGCACGATGATGTCGGCGAATTCCTCGGGCGTGGAGAGCCGGCCGGTGGCGTTGACCTGCAGCTCGAACGGCGTGCCCGCGGGAGCGGGTTGCTCGCCGAGCTTGCCGGCGGCGACCTGGACGTTCTGCTCGGCGATGGCGTTCTCGACGTCGATCGCGGTGACGCCGAGATTGGCGAGCTTGCCGGGGTCGAGCCAGACGCGCATCGAATAGCGCCGCTCGCCGAAGATCCGCACGTCGCCGACGCCGGGCACGCGCTTCAGCTGGTCGACGATCTGCAGATAGGCGTAGTTCGACAGCGCGATCGGGTCGACCGAATGATCGGGCGAGGTCAGGTTGACGATCAGGACGAAATTCGGGTTCTGCTTCTTGATCGTCACGCCGCCCTGGTTGACGATCGCCGGCAGCGACGAGGCCGCCTGGTTGACGCGGTTCTGTACGTCGACCGCGGCGATATCGAGCGGATAGCCGACGTTGAAGGTGACGGTGATCGTCGACGAGCCGTCGTTCGAGCTCGACGACGACATGTAGGTCATGCCCTCGACGCCGTTGATCTGCTCCTCGAGCGGCGTCGTCACCGTGTCGGCGACGACCTGCGCGCCCGCGCCGGGATAATTGGCGCTGACCACGATCTGCGGCGGCGTGATCTCGGGGAACTGCGAGACCGGCAGCAGGAAGAAGCAGATCGCGCCGGCGAGCACCATGATCGCAGCGATCGCGGAGGCAAAAATCGGGCGCTGGATGAAGAAGCCGACCATCGGACCACAGCTCCGGCGGGAATTCAGCTCGGAATCAGCAGCAGGCCCCGGCCCCGCAGGCGNNAGACGCGGCGTCGCGAACAACGAGCCCGTCGGCTTCGGCGCGCTCTCGCGCCAGCGCGCGGCGGCGCGGCCCGCCACGCCGCCGAGCAGCGTTCTCAGCGCGCGCGGGTCGACGCGGTCGGCCTTCATCACCGCCTGGATGAGGCCGTCGGCGAACAGCTGGTCAAGGTTCGAAAAGGGGTGTGTCGACATGAGCTGTCCTTTCGGCGTTCTCTGGGTTTTTCGTGCGGCGGGCGGTCCCGTCGCCCGGCGTTGACTTTCGGCGCAAACGTGTGTTACCGGTCAGTCACAGAGAATAGATACCGATCGGTAACATCGCAGTCAAGAGCCATGTCGAAGAAAGTTGCAGCGGGAGG
>PLRT01000130.1:28944-34017 GCA_003164915.1 Hyphomicrobiales bacterium
GCAGAGATCTGGGCGGAGATGGAAGCGGAGAGCCCGGGCGATCCGGTTGCCCAGCTTTACGGCTTCGTCCGAAAGGTGGCGAAATTCATCGCCGACGACCAGCGCGGCTGCGATCTCGCCAATGCGGCGGTGGAACTCACCGAAGCGGGCCATCCCGCCTTGAAGGTGATCGAAGCGTTCAAGGTCCAGCAGCGCGATCGGCTGGCGAAACTCTGCCAGGCGGCGGGCGCGTCGGAGCCGGGCGTGCTCGCCGACTCGATCGTCCTGCTGATCGAGGGGGCGAGGGTCAGCCGCCGCAGCGTCGGGACCGAAGGGCCGAGCGCCAATCTGGTGCGCACCGCCGATGCGGTAATCGCCTCCTTCGGCGTGCCGCCGCGGGAAACGGCGAGCCCCGAGCCCAAGGCGGACGAGAAGCGAATTGCCCGGCTGAATGGGGTGACCTAGGCTTTGTCTCCGCGTCGCGGCGACAGCCGAGCGCGGGGGAGGGCGTCATGGGCGAAGCGACGAAGACCTTTCTCGCCGTCTACCTTGGATCGCCTGGCGCGATGGAGGCGTGGCGGAACAAGTCCGAATCCGAGCGAAAGGCCCTGCAGGCCAAGGGCATGGCGGCATGGGACGCTTGGGCCGAGAGGCACAGGGAAGCGATCGTCAATCCCGGCGCCCCGCTCGGCAAGACGAAGCGCGTCAGCGCCGCCGGCGTCGCCGACGTCCGCAACGCGATGGCCGTCTACATGGTGGTGCGCGCCGAATCGCACGAGGCGGCGGCGCAGATGTTCGCCGACCACCCCCACTTCACGATGTTTCCCGGCGAGGCGATCGAGGTCATGGAGCGCCTGCCGATTCCCGGCCGATGAGGCCGGGCGTTTCGGCGATATGGGTCACGGCGAACACGCCGGCGCCGGCGGTCACGATGACGCGCGACGGCGCCCCTTGGTTCGCCAGGAGCGCGACGGCGGCGCTCACCGATCGCGGATTCAGCACTACAGCTGGCGGACATCTACCCACGGCGCTGTGGCCCCGAAACGAAGAAGGTCAATCTTCAAGTCGAGCCGGCCGTTCGCGGGACTGACGATCGGCGACGGGATCAGCCTCGAGCCGAAGACAGCGCCGCTGCTGCTGACCCTTCAGGAAAGCGGCGCGCGCGGCGAGACGGTGATTGATCGGCGCGCCGACGCGCGATCCGGCCGAGCATCGCGGGCGCGTCGCGCAGGTTCTCGTCGACGAGCCCGATTTGCTGCTCGACAACAGCGACGATCTGTTCGCGCTGTTTCGCGAGCGATCGCAAGATGGGCTGCGCGGCGGCGCCGAAGAAGCGCCCGGACGTTCCGGTCGCGAGAATTTCGTTTCGTGGACGATTGGCCTAGGATGGAAATCTCGAGAGGATCGAAGTCCGCCGTCGCCGCCCGCAACTCACGATGATCCGCGGCGTCGCCAACGGCTTGGCGTCTCGGTGACCCATCTCGGTCGGGGGGCTGGGGGAAAAGGGAAAGGCGCGATGAAGAGTTTGAAGATCACGGCTGGGCCGTTCAGATTCGACGCGAGATTCGAGGCTGCGCTCGCGCCGAAGACCTGCGAGGCCTTTCAAAGCCGGCTGCCGTTCGAGAGCAAGATCGTGCATGTCCGCTGGAGCGGCGAAGGCGTCTGGATCCCGCTGGGCGATCTGGACTTCCACATCGGCTATGAGAACCATACGAGCTATCCGGCCCCAGGCCAGATCATCCTTTATCCCGGCGGCATCAGCGAGACCGAAATCCTGCTCGCCTACGGCGGCGTCCGCTTCGCCTGCAAGATGGGCCAGCTCGCCGGCAATCATTTCATCACGCTCACCTCTGGACTCGAGAATCTGGCGGCGCTCGGCCGGCAGGCGCTTTGGCAGGGCGCCCAGGACATTCGCTTTGAAGTGGCGTGAACGCGCCGCTGCGGCGCGTCTGTAGAGCGGCGCGGCTTGGAGGCCCCGCTCAACCCGACGTCGGCTGCGCCTTGGCGCGCCGATCGGCGGTTGGACCAAGCGCCAGATCGCAATCGCCGCCGCCAGTTGGCGTCAGGCGCCTTGTGGCTTTGCCTTGACGAAGCGGCGAGCGGCACTACATTATGAGCGTGCGCTCATAATGTAGTGCGGGCAATGTCGAGACCGGTTAAGCGGCGTTATGTCAGTCCGGCCCCCAAGGTCGAGGAATTCAGACCCGTTGGCGTGGCGGCTGAGGAACTCCGCCGGCTCGTGCTGCCGATGGACGGGCTGGAGGCGCTGCGCCTCACCGACCTCGTCGGCCTGGAGCAGGTCGAGGCCGCCCGCCATATGGGCGTCTCGCGCCAGACTTTCGGCCGCATCCTCGCTTCGGCTCGCCGCGTAGCATCCCAGATGTTGGTCGGCGGTCTGGCTCTGCGGATCGAGGCCACTGCGAGCGTCAGGATCAAGGCGACTGCAACCACAGCGGCCACGGACGATTCCGGGCCCATGCGCGTGGCGGCGTCGGCGCATGCGGCGTCGCTCGAGGCGGCGGTGGCGCCCAGGTTCGGCCGGGCGCCCGGCTTCTTGATCGTCGACCCCAAGACCATGGCGTTCGAGTACGTCGCGAACGGCGCCAACGCGGATCGGGCTACGGGTCTCGGCGCCGATGCGGCGGCGCTTATCGCCAAGGCTGGCGTCACGGTCCTTCTGACCGGTTTCGTCGGCGCCAAGGCGATGCGGGCCTTGGCCGAGGCGGGAATTCGGGTCGCCGACGGGCTCGGGGCGCTGACCGTCCGTGAGGCGGTGGAATGCCTCGTCCGCGGCGAGATCACCCCGATTCTGCCCGAGGACGTCGCCAGCGGCCGGGCCGCCGCGCCGCCTGACGAGAAACCGAGTTGAGAGGTCATGCCATGGACGGTCTCATCGCTTTTCCAACCCATGCGCCCGGCGGGCTCGACGCTTCATTGTCAGTGCATTTTGCAAGCAGCGCGTGCTTCACGTTGGTGGAGATCGTCGACGGCGGCGCGATCGGCGCGACGGTCCTTGCCGCCTCCGCGATTGACGACGCAAGCGGAGCGGAGCGCGCCCGGCGACTCGCGCAACACGGCGTGCGGGCCGTGGTCGTCTCGTCNNCGCCCTGTCGCCGCATTGGTCGAAGCCATGAAGCGCGGCCAGATTCCGCAGCTTGGACCGGCGTTGGCGCACGACTCGTCACGCCCCGGGCGCGAAGGACGTTGCGACGGCGCGTGATTGTCTTGGAACAATCGGCAGGAGAGGAGGAGAAGATGGAACAGGCGCGTATTCAGGGCAGGCCCCTCACGGCGCTGCTGATGCTCTTGGGTTTCGCCTTGCTTTCCACAAGCGGAGCGGTCCTGTTCTTCGCCCCGCGAGGCCACCTCGCCAATGCAAGCGGTTGGGAACTGGTGGGACTGACGCGCTGGCAATGGGAGGATCTCCACGCCGGCTTCGCGCTGCTGATGCTGGCGGCGGCGGTCCCCCATATTTGGATGAATCGCAAACCGCTGGCGCATCACATCAGACGGAGAACCGCGGCGTTGGCGACGTCGCGCTTGCCGCTCCGTTTCGAGGCGCGGTTGGCGGTCGCGCTGTGCCTGACGGTCCTGATCGGCACGGTCTGGCAGGCGCCGCCTTTCAGCTACGTCACCCACCTTCGCAGCGAAATGAGGGGCGGGCCCGGGCCCGGCGCACCCTCTGTCGCTGGAGCGGGACAAGGTTGGCGGCTCTGGGAATAGGCCGGTCGCGAGGCCGCGGGCGCAACGCCGCGGTCGACGGGCCGGCCAATGGCCGCGCATCGAGTGCGGCGACTGCGGGCTGAAATCCTCAACTGTCAGCCAAAGACAAATCGAAAACCATCCACCCTGCGAAGAAAAGGCAACGCCAGAATGACGAAGACATGGATTGCGGTTCCCTCCTGCGCCCCCGGAGGAATCGACGCTGAGATCAGCGCACATTTCGGCCACTGCGACCTGTTCACGCTCGTCGAGATCGACAATGGAACCGTCACCAAAGTGGACTCTCTCCCCGGCGTCGCCCATCAGCATGGCGGTTGCATGGTTCCGGTCGATCTGTTGGCCGATCGTGGGGTCAGGATCCTGATCGCGGGCGGAATGGGGATGCGACCTCTCATGGGCTTCAATCAGGTCGGCATCGACGTCTACAAGAACAGCGGCGCTTCGAAGGTTGGTCAGGCGATTCAAGCGTTCTTGAGCGGAACCATGGCGAGGTTTTCGGCGCAATCCAGTTGCGCCAACCACGCCGAAGGCGAATGCCACGGCTAGGAAATCGTCGCTAAGTCGCCGAGGCCTTGCCGGGCTGAGTTGCGGCGCGCGGGAAGCTCGCCGATTGGCGCCTGCTCGTTGGCTGGCCTCGCCAGCCGTGCGCCACGCGAGTTCGTTGCAAGACGTCCATGGCGTTTGATGGTAGTTGCGAGCGACCGTCGTTGATGTAAAACGTAGTTGGCGCTCGTGACGCATCAAAGGAGCTGACATGGCTAAAGTCGTTGCACGGTCGAAGAAGGCGCCTGCCAGGCGACCTTGGTCGAAAGATGACATCCGCATGCTCAAGAGCATGGCTCGCAAGGAACCCGCAGCGAAGATTGCGAAAGCTCTCAAGCGAACGGAGGCCGCAACGCGTCAAAAGGCGACCAACCTCGGCGTCTCGGTCAGCATGAATCGCAAGAAGCGAGCGCCCGCCAAGAAGCGCTGAGACGGCGCCTGGGCGGCAATGCCGGATTCGATATCGAACTCGGCATCCATCTGCGAAACCTGTTCATCCTCGCGTCAGGGCGGTCGCGATTGACGACGGTGAGGGGTCCCGTGCTCGAGGCCCTTCAGAAGGCCAGGAGCGACGCCACGGGGGCATGCGTTTCGCGTTGAACTTCCTGAAGAGCAGCGCGGGGGTGGAACGCCCCGCGTTGCGCGTCGCCATTCCGGATCCTCGTCATTGCCCGTTTCGGGCGCGTTCGTGATTGCGGGATTCGTCCCGACGAGGCCGCTCGGCTCGAATTGGGGCCCTTATCGCCAGCGACTTTGAAGCCGCGGGCGACAAGCCGACATGAACGAAAACCGCCCTAAGTCTTTGATTTTAATGGTGCCCAGGGGCGG
>PLRT01000205.1:0-16540 GCA_003164915.1 Hyphomicrobiales bacterium
GCTGGCGCTCGAAGCGCGTCAGCCGTGGCTTGAAGGCGCGCGCCCTGTCGAAAGCGTCGCGCACATGCTCCGGTCGCCCGGCGGGAACCGTGCCGACGACCTCATTGGTGTAGGGGTTGAAGACGTCGATCGTTTCGCCGGTCTCGACCAGCTTGCCGGCGACGCGCATCGCCTCGCGGCGGAAGGGTAGGGCGGCGACGTTCATCGGGCGATCCGGTTGAGGGCGACGTCGAAAGCGTCGAAATTGCGCAACGGCTCGAGGGTCGGGCCGGCGAGGCGGCGGTTGACGATCATCGGCACGCGCTGCTCCCACAGGCCGCCGTGCGAGCGCAGCGGCTCGGCGAGGCCCGAGAGGTCGTGGCGCGCGGCGGTGGTTCCGAGAACCTTGTGGCGGCCGGAGAGAACGACGATATCGCCGACGCGGTCGGGCGGCAGCTCGAAGCGCGCGCAGGCTTCCTCGCGCTCCATCGCCGCTTCGACGCCGGGTTGGGCGGCGAGCGCGGCGACGATCGCCGCGCGGTCGGCGCCCGGCGGCAGATAGAGGGTGGCGAACGAGCCGAGCGCACCGTGATGCGCGACATAGGGGTCGGTGATCGGCAGGATGACGCGCGCCGCGCCGGGCGCGACGAGCTTGTCGACCACGTCCTGAAGATAGAGAACGTCGGGCGACCCGTCGGCGAGGTGCTTGTCGTTCATGCCGTGATCGGCGGTCAGGACGACGACCGCGCCGGCGCCGTCGAGCGCGCCGACATAGCGATCGACCATCGCGTAGAACGCATCGGCGGCCGTCGAGCCCGGCGCCGCCTTGTGCTGAACATAGTCGGTCGTCGACAGATACATGATGTCCGGGCGGAACGACGCGAGCAGCTTGACGCCGGCGGCGAAGGCGAATTCCGACAGCGCCGCCGAATAGATCGCCGGCAGCGGCTGGCCGACGAAGGCCAGCGCGCCGTCGAGGCCGTTGGCGGCGCGGGTCGCCTGATCGGCCTTCTCGGCGGAGAAGGCGATCGCGCGCCCGGTCGAGAAATCGAGGCCCTTGCCGAGCAGCGCGCGCAGCTTGTCCTTGGCGGTGACGACGGCGACGCGCGCGCCGGCGTCGGCGAAGCCCTTCATGATCGTGTCGGCGCGCAGGAAGCGCGCGTCGTTCATCATCACTTCCTCGCCGGTCGCCGGATCGAGGAAGTAATTCCCGGCGACGCCGTGGACGGCTGGCGGCCGGCCGGTGACGATGGAGAGGTTGTTGGGATTGGTGAAGCTCGGGATGACGCTGAGCGCGGCGAAATTGGCGCCCTCGCGCATCAGCCGGGCGAGATGGGGCGCGAGGCCCTTGTCGATCGCCGTCTCTATGTAGCCGGGCTCCGAGCCGTCGAGACAGATGACGACGGTCGGCGCCGCGGGCCAGCGGTAGGCGCGGCCGTTGACCATGACCTCAGGCGGATGATCGGACATTGCGCTTCCCCTCAGGGCGCCGGCGCGGGCGTCAGCGCGACGCCCATCTCTTCGAGCGTCTCGCGCACCGCCTGCAGGGCGCCCCGCATGTGATCAGGATAGAGGCGGCCGATGCAGCCGATGCGGAACGAATCGGCGACCGTCAGCTTGCCCGGATAGATCACGTAACCGCGCGCCTTCAGCGAATCGTAGAAGCGCGGAAAGACGAATCTCGGATGGGTCGGCATGCGGAAGGTGGCGATGATCGGCGCCTGCAGCGCGTCGGGAAGCAGCGTCTCGAAGCCGAGCGAACGCATGCCGCCGATCAGGATGCGCGCGTTCTCGGCGTAGCGCCCGCCGCGGCCGGCGACGCCGCCCTCCGCCCAGAACTCCTGGAGCGCCTGGTGGAAGGCGACGATGACGTGGATCGGCGGGGTGAAGCGATATTGCCCGGTGCGATCGAGATTGCGGCGTTGATCGAGGAGGTCGAGCGACAGCGTCGTCGCGTTGCCGTCGCAAGCCAGCAGGGCCTCGCGGCGGCAGACGACGAAGCCGAGGCCCGGCACGCCTTCGAGGCACTTGTTGGCCGAAGCGGCGACGGCGTCGAACGCGGTCGTTCGCGCGTCGAGCTCGAGCGCGCCGAACGCACTCATCGCATCGATCAGCAGCCGCTTGCCATGGCGGGCGCACAAGGCCGCGATCTTGTCGATCGGATTGAGAATGCCGCTCGTCGTTTCGCAGTGAACGGCGAAGACATGGGTGATCGAGGGCGCTCCGGCTAGGATGTGTTCGATCGCTTCCAGATCAGGCGGCGTGTCCTCGGCGGTCTCGTAAGTGAAGCTCTTGCGGCCGGCGACGCCAAGGATGCGCCGGGCGCGCTGGCCGTAGGCGCCGTTGATCAGCACCAGGATCGCGCCGTCGCGAGGGACGAAGGTGGTCAGCATCGCCTCGACGGCGAAGGTGCCCGAGCCCTGCATCGGCACGGTTACGTAGTCGCCCTCGCCGTGGACGATTTTCGGCAGGCCGTCGAGGACTTCGGCGTTGAGGGCGATGAACGCCGCGTCGCGCGAACCCCAGTCGTGAACCATCGCCTGCTTGACGGTCTTGGACGTCGTCAGCGGCCCGGGGGTCAGCAGCAGCGGATCGCCGGTTTCGGAAACCGCGGGCGGGCGCGAATCGTTCGTCGAGGACATGGCCGGCTCAGTGAACCCGACGCCGGACGCGACGTCTACAGGGCGCCTGCTAGTCTCGTAGCGCGACGGATTTGTTACAGACGGTCGGGTTCGCGGGCCTCGTCGCGCGATCGGGTGGGGTTGCAGCTTCGGCCGACGCCGCGCAATGGCCGGTTCGTTCGCCATTTCGCCATGCGGGCGGCCTCAATGCCGGGTCGCGCCGGCGAGCGCCGGCAGTTCCGCCATCTGCTCGGCGAGGGTCTCGTAGAGAAGCAGGCCGGCGGGCGCGGCGCCGCGCGCCTCGGCATGAGCGGCGAGTTCGGCGAATCGGACCTCGAGATCGCGGCGCGTCTCCGGGTAGCGCGCGAGCACCCGGGCGAGCAGCAGCACAGTTTCCTCGAGCGCCTGCAGGCGCGCCTGGACGGCCGTCGGGCTATCGAAATCCATCGCCGCCTCGTCGGGTTGATTGTTGCGCGACTGTCGCGCGACGCCGGCCGCCGCGGCAACTCCGGGTGATTCCCGAGGGGCCGAGCGACAAAGTCGGCGAAGCTCCGTCGCGCTCATTCAGCCGAGAAACGTAGTGGAATTTAGGGGGCGTCATGCGCATAGCGATCGTCGACGGCGGCGCCCTCGTCGACGCAGGACTCGCCGACGCCGAATTATTCAGCATTGTAGCGGTGTCCGCGTCTCATCGCCGCATGGCGCGAGAAGCCCTATTCTCGGGCGGGGTCCGCTGAGCCTAGTATGAATGCGCCGCCGTCCGGCCGGGCCGGCGCGCAAGACTCAGCGACAAGGAGGGGAAGTCGATGGCCTTGGCAGCCAGCGTTCGCGCGTCCGTCTCGATGGCGGCCCTGAGAGGCGAGGAGCGGGCGCGATGAATGGCGATCCGCTCACCCACGGCCTGTGGGAGAAGACGGCGCCGCCCGCGCCGCCGACTGTTCGGCTCGAAGGCGACGTCGAGTGCGACGTCGCGATCGTCGGCGCCGGCTTCACCGGCCTTTCGGCCGCGCTGCACGCCGCCGAAGGCGGAGCGACGGCGGTCGTGCTCGACGGCGCCGAGATCGGCTTCGGCGGCTCGGGCCGCAACGTCGGCTTGGTCAACGCCGGCATGTGGGTGATGCCCGACGAACTGCCGCGCGTGCTGGGCGAGAAGCACGGCGACGCCCTGCTGAAGCTGCTCGGCGACGCGCCGCGCGCCGTGTTCGATCTCGTCGACAAGCACAGGATCGCTTGCGAGGCCGAGCGGAGCGGCACGCTGCATTGCGCGGTCGGGGCGCGCGGCTTGGCCGAGCTCGAGCAGCGCGAGCGGCAATGGCGAGCGCGCGGCGCGCCGGTCAGGCTCCTCGGCAAGGCGGAGGCGGCGGCGAAGATCGGGACCAACGCCTATGCGGGCGCACTGCTCGACCAACGCGCCGGAACGATCCAGCCGCTCGCCTATGCGCGTGGCCTCGCCGCGGCGGCGATCGCAGCGGGCGCGCGCATCTTCTCGTCGAGTCCGGTCGTCGACTGCGCGGCCGACGGCGACCGCTGGATCGTGCGCACGCCGCACGGCGCGGCGCGGGCAAGATGGGTGATCGTCGCCACCAACGCCTACACGGACACGCCCTGGGCGGAGCTGCGCGCCGAGCTGACCCATCTGCCCTATTTCAACTTCGCCACCGTCCCGCTCGACGCGGCGGCGCGGCGCGCGATCCTGCCGGAGCGGCAGGGCTGCTGGGACACGCCGCAGGTGCTGAGCTCGTTCCGCTTCGACCAGGCCGGCCGGCTGGTGTTCGGCAGCGTCGGCGCGTTGCGCGGAACCGGCCTGTCGGTCCACCGCGCCTGGGCGCGCCGCGCGCTCGCCAAGATTTTCCCCCAGCTCGCCGGCGTCGCCTTCGAGGGCGCGTGGTACGGCATGATCGGCATGACCGCCGATCACCTGCCGCGCTTCCACCGCCTGGCGCCCAACGTCGTCGCGTTCAGCGGCTACAACGGCCGCGGCATCGCGCCGGGGACGGTGTTCGGCCGCTGCCTCGCCGACCTCGCCCTGGGAGCGATCGGCGAGGCCGATCTGCCGCTGCCGGTCAGCCCGCCGAAAACGGCGCCCTTGCGCCATGCCTTTGAAGCCTTCTACGAAGTCGGCGCTCAGCTCGCTCATTTTGTCGACGCCCGGGTCTGACCCCGCCGTCGACGCCAAACCTTCGAGGGTCTGCCATGACCGTCCGCGTCGCCGAATCCAAACTTGCGGCGGAAGCCCGTCAGATCCTTCTGTCGCTCGGCGTCGACCCCCGGCGCCTCGCGGGCGCGAGCCTTGTCGTGCGTTCGCCGATCGACGGCCGGCCCCTGGCGACCCTCGACGAGGCGAGCGTCGCCGACGCGAGGGAGGCGGTCGGCCGCGCCCACGCGGCTTTCCTCAAGTGGCGCAGCGTGCCGGCGCCGCGCCGCGGCGAGCTGGTCCGCCTGCTCGGCGCGGAATTGCGCGCCGCCAAGGCCGAGCTCGGCCGGCTGGCGACGATCGAGGTCGGCAAGGTCGAGTCGGAAGGGCTCGGCGAAGTGCAGGAGATGATCGACATCTGCGACTTCGCCCTCGGCCTGTCGCGCCAGCTCTATGGCCTGACGATCCAGTCCGAGCGCCCCGATCACAAACTCGTCGAGGCGTGGCGGCCGGCGGGCGTCGTCGGCGTGATTTCGGCGTTCAACTTCCCGGTTGCGGTGTGGTCGTGGAACGCGGCGCTGGCGTTGGTGTGCGGCGATTCGGTCGTGTGGAAGCCGTCGGAGAAGGCGCCGCTGTGCGCGCTGGCGGTCGAGGCGCTTTACCATCGCGCTGCCGCCAAATTCGGCCCCGACGCGCCAGACGGCTTGCTGGAAACGCTGATCTGCGGCCGCACGGTCGGCGAGGCGCTGGTCGACGACGAGCGCGTGCCGGTCATCTCGGCCACCGGCTCGACCCGCATGGGCCGCATCGTCGGCGAGCGGCTGGCGCGCCGCTTCGCGCGCGGCATCCTCGAGCTCGGCGGCAACAACGCCTCGATCGTCACGCCGTCGGCCGACCTCGATCTGACGCTGCGCGCCGTCGCCTTCGGCGCGATGGGCACCGCCGGCCAGCGCTGCACCTCGATGCGCCGCCTCATTGTCCATGAAAGCGTCTACGACGCGTTGGTTTCCAAGCTCGCCAAGGTCTATCGCGACATTTCCGTCGGCGACCCGACCGCTTCCTCGGCGCTGGTCGGCCCGCTGATCGACGGCGGCGCGTTCGCGGCGATGCAGAAGGCGCTTGCCGAGGCCAAGGCGGCGGGCGGGACCGTCCACGGCGGCGAGCGCGTCGAGGTCAACGGCGCCGACGCGTTCTACGCCCGCCCGGCGCTGGTCGAGATGCCGGCGCAAGTCGGCCCGGTGATCGAGGAGACCTTCGCGCCGATCCTCTATGTGCTGAAGTATCGCGATTTCGACGAGGCTATCGCGTTGCACAACGGCGTGCCGCAGGGCCTGTCTTCGTCGATCTTCGCCACCGACATCCGCGAGGTCGAGCGCTTCCTCTCCGAGGTCGGATCCGACTGTGGCATCGCCAACGTCAACATGGGCACCTCGGGCGCCGAGATCGGCGGCGCGTTCGGCGGCGAGAAGGAGACCGGCGGCGGTCGCGAAAGCGGCTCCGACGCATGGAAGGCCTATATGCGCCGCCAGACCAGCGCGGTGAACTACGGCCGCAGCTTGCCGCTGGCGCAGGGGGTCACGTTCGACGTCTGAGCGGCGCGCCGCCCCCTCACGCAAACTTGGCTTGACCGCGCCGCGGCGCGTCGCTTGGCTCGCCGACGGGGGGCCTGTGGGCGGGAGCGGGCGATGTTTCGCTGCGCGGCGTTACTGGCTCTGGTCGTTTTTGGATTTGGCGCGGCGCCGCCGGCGATGGCCGACGATGCGGTCGACGCGGCGGTCGTGCTCGCCGCCGATGTGTCGCGTAGCATCAACGACGAGGAATTCGACCTTCAGCGCCGCGGCTATGCAGCGGCGATCGTCAGCGACAAGCTGATGGAGGCGATCCGTTCGGGACCGCACGGCGCGATCGCGCTCGCCTATGTCGAATGGGCGGGCGAGGGCGAGCAGACGATCGTCGTCGACTGGACGGTGGTNNGCGATCGGCTCGGCGCTCGACTTCGCCATGGGCCTGTTCGGCGAGGCCAGCCTCCAGACCGACCGCAAGGTGATCGACGTCTCCGGCGACGGGACGAGCAACCAGGGCCGGCCGGTCGGCGAGGCGCGCGACGCCGCGATCGCGGCCGGCGCCGTCGTCAACGGCCTGGCGATCTTCAATCGCCGCGCCGCGGCCGAGGGCGGCTATCTCGCCCTGCACACCAATCCGCCCGGCGGCCTGGCGAAATACTACCGCGACAATGTTGTCGGCGGGCCCGGCGCCTTCGTGCTGCCGATCGACGATTTCGGCAATTTCGGCGACGCGATGATCCGCAAGCTCACCGCCGAGATCGCCGCGAACAACTAGAACGTGATGCGTCGAAATCGATACGTCATTGCGAGCAAAGCGAAGCAATCCAGACTTAGGGATTGCGGCGGCGCTTAGCCTGGATTGCTTCGCTATCGCTCGCAATGATGGCCAAGAGTGACGCAATCGAAAAGCAACATGCGCGAACCCAGGCGCCTGCGCCGTCAGAACGCTTCCACCCACGGCCTGAGCTCGAATTCCCAGGTCCAGGCGCTGCGCGGCTGGCGCAGGGCGTGGAGATAGGTCTCGGCGATCGCCTCCGGGTCGAGCAGCGAATCCGGACGTTCCGGGTCGTCGGCGCGACCGGGGCCGCGGATGGCGCCGTCGATGACGAAATGTGCGACATGGACGCCGTGCGGGGCGAGTTCGCGCGCCAGACTCTGGGCGAGACCGCGCAGCGCGAACTTGCCCATCGCGAACGGCGACGACTGCGCGTAGCCTTTGACGCTGGCCGAGGCGCCAGTGAAGAAGATCGCGCCGTCGCCTCTCTCGACCATCCGCCGCGCCGCTTCCTGCGCCACCAGGAAGGCGCCGAAGGCGTTGACGATCAGCGCCTCGCGCGCCGTTTCGGGGTCGAGATCGACGAATGCGCCGCGGGCGCGAAAGCCGGCGTTGTAGACGACCAGATCGGGAATGCCGATGCGCGCGTCCACCTCGGCGAACAACCGTCTGACCGACGCCGGATCGGTCGCGTCGCAGGCGTAGGTCGCCGCGCCGATCTGCTCGGCGACGTCGGCGATCTTGTCGACGTTGCGGGCCGCCAGCGCCACCAGCAGTCCCTCGCGCGCCAGCCGGCGCGCGACCGCAGCGCTGAGGCCGTGCCCGGCCCCGACGATCAGCGCAGCGCGATGGAACGGCAATGTCATGGCGAACCTCCAGGCGGTCGAACGATTTCCTCCACGCCTCTTTTATCACAGGCGTACGCGAATTTTGGAGAGCGCGCGGCGTCGCAGCCCTGCCGCTCCGTCCGGCGCCGGCCGATCGGCGAGATGGCGGCTGGGCAAGCGCGGAGGCGGCCGCTATGGTCGATCGAGCGCTTGGCGCGTAAGGGGCGAGGGGCGAAGAAACGATGGCGGCTTGGGGTCCCTATATCTGGGAATGGGGTTCGATTCTGCTGCGCTGGCTGCATGTGGTCGCAGCCATCGCCTGGATCGGCGCCTCGTTCTTCTTCATGCATCTCGACGCCGCGCTGCGCAGGGCGCCGGCGATGAAGCCGGGCGTCGCCGGCGTTTCCTGGCAGGTGCATGGCGGCGGCTTCTACGAGATGAGCAAATATACGCTCGCCCCGGCCGAGCTGCCCGATCGCCTCGTCTGGCACAAGTGGCAGGCCTATTGGACCTGGATCTCCGGCTTCTGCCTGCTGTGCTGGATTTATTACGGCCGCTCGAGCGTCTTCCTCGTCGATCCCGCGGTGATGGCGCTCACGCCCCTGCAGGCGGCGGCGATCGGCGTCGCGTCTCTGGCGCTCGGCTGGATCGTCTACGACCTGCTGTGCAAGTCGCCGCTCTCCAAGCATGATGGACTGCTCGCCGTGGTCGGCTTCGGCTATGTCGTCCTGACGAGCTTCGTCTACACGCTGTTCTTTTCAGGCCGCGGCGCGCTGATCCACACCGGCGCGCTGATGGCGACGATGATGGCCGCCAACGTCTTTCTCGTCATCATGCCCAACCAGCGCAAGTCGGTCGCGGCGCTGATCGCCGGGCGCGCGCCCGACCCGCGTTGGGCGAAGACCTCCAAGCAGCGTTCGACCCACAACAACTACATCACGCTGCCCGTCCTGTTCATGATGCTGTCGAACCATTATCCGGTGACCTTCGCCAACCGCGCCGCGATTCCGGCGATCGTCACCTGCGTCGTCGTCGCCGGGGCGCTGATCCGCTATTTCTACAATCGCTGGCACGCCGACGAGGAGACCGCCAAGGCGCCGTGGTGGGCCTGGCTGGTCGCCGCGGTCGCGATCTGGGCGGCGTTCTGGATCGCGATGGCGTCGTCGCCCGGCATGCGGCAGGAACTCGGCCTCGCGCCGGCGCCCGAGCCGACGCTGGCGGCGGGGCTCGATCTGCCGCGCGCGCCCAAAGCGGTGGTCGACGTGATCGGGACGCGCTGCGTGGTCTGCCACGCGCCGGAGCCGGCGTGGGAAGGGATCGGCATTGCGCCCAAGGGAATCCTGCTCGACACGCCCGAACGCATCGCTGCCCTGGCCCCGGCGATTCGCATGCAGGCGGTGCTGACCCACGCGATGCCGCCCAACAATCTGACCGAGATGACCGACGCCGAACGCCGCGTGCTCGCCCGCTGGCTCGCCGGCGCGTCCGTCGCCGGCAATTGAAGGGCCCCGCGATGGACGCGAGGATCGACAGCCCGGCGCGCCGCCTGATGGCGCGGCTCGACGCGCTCGCCGCCTTCACCGACGATCCGCCGCGACTGACGCGGCTTTGCCTGTCGCAAGCGCACCGGCGCGCCGCCGCGCAGTTCATCGCCTGGGCCAACGAAAGCGGCCTCGACGCCTATGTCGATCCGGTCGGCAACGTGCGCGCGCGCTACGAGGGCGCGGCGCCCGGCGCGCCGGCGTTGATGATCGGCTCGCATATCGACACCGTGCGCGACGCCGGCCGCTACGACGGCGCGCTCGGCGCGCTGGCCGCGCTCAGCGTCGTCGAGGGGCTCGCCGCGGCGGGACGGCGCCTGCCGGTCGCGGTCGAGGTCGTCGCCTTCGGCGACGAGGAGGGCGTGCGCTTCCCCTACACGCTGACCGGCTCGCGCGGCCTCGCCGGCGTCAACGAGCCGGAGGCGCTGGAGCAGAGGGACGCCAGCGGCGTTTCGATGCGCGAAGCGCTGATCGCCTTCGGCGGCGACCCCGACCATCTCGCCGCCGCGCGCGCCGAAGGCGTCGTCGCGTTCGTCGAGCTGCACATCGAGCAGGGGCCGGTGCTGGAGGCCGAGGGTCGGCCGCTCGGCGTGGTGACGGCGATCAATGGCGCGACGCGGCTCAGCGCGGTCGTGACCGGGACGGCGGGCCACGCCGGCGCCTCGCCGATGGAGCTCAGGCGCGACGCGCTCGCCGCCGCGGCCGAAATGATCCTGGCGATCGAGGCGCGCGCGCGCCACGAGCCGGAGCTCGTCGCCACTGTCGGCCGCCTCGACGTCGAGCCGGGCGCGGTCAATGTCGTTCCTGGTCGCGCGCGCTTTTCGATCGACCTGCGCGCGCCGCTCGACGAGCGCCGCCGCCGCGCAGTGGCCGACATCGCCGCTTCGCTTTCGGCGATCGCCGCGCGCCGCGGCGTCAGGCTCGAGCTGACGCCGACCCACGAGGCCCCCGCCTATATCTGCCACCCCAGGATCGTCGCCGGGCTCGAGTCGGCGGTCGCGGCGGTCGGCGTCGGTCCGCGCCTGCTGCCCTCCGGCGCCGGCCACGACACGATGGTGATGGGCCAGCGCTGGCCGGCCGGGATGCTGTTCGTGCGCTGCAAGGACGGCGTCAGCCACAACCCAGCCGAGTCGATCAGCCAGGACGATTGCGCGCTGGCGCTCGCCGCGCTGACGCGCTTCGTCGAGGATTTCCGGCCGGGGTGATTGACGGCGTCAAGGCGCGCGTCGAGTTTCGTCAAGTTTTGTCAAGCAACGTCAAGCCCGGCGCTTGACGCTGCGGCTGAATTACCAACGCGATCAAACGCTTGTGACGCGTCAAGGGCGCGGTCGGCGCCCCGCGTGGGCCGGCGGCGGAAGGCGAGCGAGCGGAAGCTGTCATTGTCCCGCCCAGAACCGATCCGTCCAAAGAGAATAGCGCATATTCTGATTATCGGAAATATTTTTTTATTCAAAGCGGGATTCCAGCAAACGCGACGGGCGCGAACGACCTCGAACGTCGCTTGGCGGCGGGAGGGGGACGAACAATCTCGACAACCCGCGGTCCGCTGTTCGCCCAAACTCGCCGTTCAGGCGACGGGCCGTCCTGGCGGCTGCGCGTGGATTCCGGTCGTTGCTCTCCATTTCGGGACCAAGCCGCTACGGAGTCGACGGAATGTGGGGGGTGCAGGGTCCGGCAAGACGTCAATTCGGTCTTTCGCGACGAACTCGTCTCATCGCGGCGCAAAACTCGGCCAGCCGGGCGGCGAGATTTTAGGTCAGGCGCGCCGGTCGAGGCGGCCGCCGAATGCGCGGGCCCCGAGATCGAGGCGGGTCCGTGGCCGGGGAGACCGGAAACGAGCGATGTGAGGACAAGCAATCGCCTTACTTTAGGAGTCCGATACGCGACCCGATCATCGGGACACGAATGGAGCTTACGGGCATGCAGAGATCGAGACTTGCGTACGCCGTTGCAGGCGTGGCGCTGCTTGCCGGGACATATAGCCTGCCGGCGGCTGCGGACGTTCAGAACACCTACGTCCACCATCGGATCGTCCGCCGGACCCATCCTCCAGCCGGCGCCAACGATGTGATCGTCAGAAAACGCGCCTATCGCGAGCCGGTCGCCGTCGCTCCCGACGCTTTCCACGGCCCCGCCGCCATCATTACGGCGCCGGTCGCGATCGCCGGGATGATCGTCAGCCTCCCGTTCCGCTTGGTCGAAGCCGTGTTTCCGCCAAGCGCGAACGATCCGCGCGTGTTGATTGGCGCGCCCGTTTACGCCGCCGGCAGGATTGCGGAATTCCCGTTCGTCGCGGTCAACAGCGTCTTCGGCGTTCAGCCGACCAACTATTTTTGATCGACTCGCGTGCGACCGGCTCGCGCCGGTCGCCGCAGGCTTGGATGTCAGAGCGTGTTGTCTTACGACGGAACCGACAGCGCTCTCGGCAATGTCATTCCCGCTTTCGCGGGAATGACAATGCTGGTGATTCCGTCAAATCGCGTCATGCCCTAGCCACAGCCAATCTCGCATTGCCGGCAGGCCGCCCGACGCGGGCGCGGAGGCCGGCGTCCCGGCAGCCCGTTGACGAAGGCCATTGGCCTGCGCCGCCACAGCCGCGCCAAGCCGGCGCCGTGGCTGACCCTCATTTGGCGCCAGCAATGCGCCAACTTTGCCGTTCGGCTGGCCGTCGTTGCGCCTCCGAAGCGGACGTGCGGACGACGGGCTGATCAGCCGTTGCCCGTCCTACCCGCGTCAGAGGAATCAGTCAGCGAGGGAACCGGACCGGCTGCGCCCGCTCAGACGACTCACGGGCCTCGGTCGCTGAATTCCGCTCCCATCAATCGCTGCCCGCTCCCAGCTCAAAGCGTCAATTTCCGCGGCCGTCGCCAATCAGGGTGAAGGGCGCCCAGAAGAGCGGGTGGGCATAGCTGAACACGGTCGCGCCGAAATCATCGACGAATCCGGGGCCGTCGAGGAGGCCCATCATCGCCTGGCGCAACGCCTCGGCGCGGCTGAGTTTCGGATCGCCCGCCTGGCGGCGGAAGATGTCGGCGACGAGTTCGCGCGCCGAGGTCGATTGCACCGACCAGTTGGTGACGACGAGCGCGCGGGAGCCGGCGTAGAAGAACGCGCGGCCCAATCCAGACGCCGCTTCCGCGCCCGCGCCGGCGCCCGCAGCGGTGTTGCATGCGGAGAGAACCACCCAATCCGCGTTCATCTTCAGCGCAAGGATGTCTTCGCTGGTCAGGAGGCCGCTGCCATCGATGCCGGCGACCTTGGGCGCCGTCAGCGCCAGCGCCGGTTGATCCAAACCGTCGATGTCGTCCGCCAGCAGGCCGTGGGTCGCGAAGGCGACGAGCCGATAGGTCGACAATTTGGCCGTCTTCACCGCCAGCTCGTTGGCGTCCTTGCCGAGCTTGAGCGCCGTGGCGGGGTCTACGCCAAGCGCGGCGGCGATCGAGCGCAACTCTTCGGCGGTGTCCGGCAGGCGCGGCAGATTGCCGAGGGCCTCGGAGAAATCGGCCGCCGGGGGGCCGCCTCGCAAGCCGACGGGCGGCCCGCGCGTCACCGCCTCCGCCGCGGCTTCGTCGATGACCGGGTCGCCCAATGCCGGCGGGGCGTTTGCCTCCTCTGCGGCGTCGGCAGCTTCCTTCTCGTTGAAATAGGGATCGCCGAAGCCGATCAGCTTCTGCCGCTGAGCGTCGGCAGGTTTCGTCGATCGCAGCGCCTTCAAGGTCGACACCGAGGGAATCGCCGTGATCGCGTGCTCGCGCGCGAGCCACGGCACCTTGCGGTATTCGGCGAACAGGGTGACCGGGTCGGGAGCGGGCTGGTCGGCCGCCGTCGGCAGCAAGCCGAGCGGCAGAAATCCGAGCGAACCGTTGGCGACGACCAGGAGATTGTGGGCCGGCCGCCAGACGTCTTCGACGGGGGCGAGCAACGCTGCGTAAAGGCTGTAGGCGAGCGGGACGTCGAAGGCGGGAATCTCCTTCACCGTCGCCGCTTCGGGCTCCAGCGCCTCGCGCAGCTTGGCGACTTTCGCGTCGAGTTCGTCCCGCGTGATCGACAGGGCATGGAACGTCAACGGCTTGTTCGCTGAGACCGCCCAGACGAAGCTCGCGCTTTCGCCGAAATAGAACGACAGCAGCGCCTCGTCGTCGCCGAGCAGCGCGCGAATCTCTTCCCCCTCGACCGGCGGCGGATCGACGAACTTGGCGTAAGCAGGGAATTTGACCGTCAGACCGGCCTGGGCGGCGGCGTGGTCGGCGCGCAGCTTCGCGACTTTGGCGCGCGCGCCCTGCACCGTCTTGTCGTCGCGCCGATCGGAGGGCTGGGCGAGAAGATTGGCGAGATCGCGAACGGCGTCGTTGAGCTGCCGGCTCAGATCCTGCTCGGAGCGCGCCAGTCCAGCGAGCGCCAGATCCTTGGCCGCCGCGCGCGCCGAAGCCTGCGCCAGCGCGCGCTGCACCGAACGCCCGCGCAGATTGTCGGCGAGACCGAGGGTCTTGTCGATCGTTTCGGCGTCCGCAAGGGCCGGTTCGCGCGCCAGCAATTCGAGATCGTTCTCCATGATGAAGCGGTTGCGGTCGTCGATCGCGCCGGCGGTCAGGCTGTCGTCGTTGTCTTCCGTTCGGCTCGTCGCCACGAGGATCGGGATCGCCGCCTTGAAATCCGCCAACGCTTCGGCGCCGCGCCCGCTCTTGGCCAGCGCGCTCGCCAGATAGCCGCGCACGACTGCGGTCGCCTGGCTGTCGTCGCCCGAACGGGCCCGCTCGCGCTCCAGTTTGCGCGTCGCGAGTTCCGCCGCTTCCGCCGCCTTGCCAGTCGCGATGAGTTTCTTCAGCCGTGGCGTTTCGTTCATCACCGCTTCGCGCGGCACGGGGTCCCAGCCTGCGACAAGACGATCGATTTGATCCTCGATCGTCTGCGCTTCGCCGGTCTTCTTCTGCCCTTCGAGGCTTTGGGCGAGCTGTTGCAGATTGCCGACGACGCGCGGCGAGTCGTCGCGAAAACCCAGGTGATGGTAGATGTCCAGGGTCGCGCGGGTCAGCCGTTCGGCGTCCTCGTATCGCCCCTCGCCCAGCATCGCCGTTCCAAGCGCCGACACCGTCCGCCCGGTCTGTTCGTGATATTTCCCGTTGCGCTTCAGCACCCGCAGCAGAGCCTCGCGAATGTCGACTTCGCCCTCCGGCGCGCGGCCCTCCTCCACTTTCATGGCGCCGACGGAGACCTGGAAACTGTCGACGCCGCTCAGGTAATCCTGGCGGGTGGGAAAATTCTCGCCTTCCGCTTGCAGAGCGGGATCGTAGTGATCCAGCTCAACAGCGATCAGCTGCCCGGCGCGGACGTAAACGGCTTCGGCGTCGGCATAGCGGTTGCGAATGACGTCCAAATAGGCGTCGAGCTCGTCGACGCTTCGTTGATATTGCGCTCGGAACGGCTCGGCGTTGACCGTCCATGAGCGCGATTCCGCGAGCAGCGCGTGAACCTCTCGGTCGAGCCGTTCGACGGGCGCGAAGTCGCCGGCCCTGCCATAGGCGTACGCCAGCTCGTTGTAGAGCGTGAACAAGCGCCCGCGCGTGCGTCGCTCGAGACCTCGAATTTCGGTCAGCATGAGGGGGACGGCGCGCTTGTCGTCGCCGAAGCGCGCCAGCAGCCGATGGAGGAACTGCTGGTAGCGGCTGACCACGCGCACGTAATTCTCATTCTTGCTGAGCGCGATGGCCTGCTCGACGTCCGAAATCGCGTCGTCGATGCGCCCCGCCTCTTCGCGCGCGTGAGCGCGGTGGAAAAAGGCCTCGCCGCGCTTGGCCTGGGGAAGGTTGGCGGGGATCGGCGCGTTGGCGGCGGCGTCGCGTTTGGCGGCCTCGGCCGGATCGGGCTTTTCCTGATCCAAGAGGGAGACGATGTCGGCGTTGTCGCCGTTGTCGGCGGCGGCAGGCGGCGCGTCGGCCGCCCAGCCGCATTGGCAGGCCAGAAAGCCTAGCCCCAGGCTCAGCGTCACAATCCCGAGTCGACGCGCAGAGCGGAAATCCGACGCCATCTTCACCCCCGCCTTCGGTGGCGGCGCCCGCCAACCCCAAGACAAGGATTCGCTGAGGATCCGTCCGTCTGTCAATGGCGCGGCGGCAACGACTTCGTGGCGAAGAGCCGAACGCCTTCGCCAATGAATGTCGGCTTGTCCCTCCGCTCGCTCAGGAACCCGCGCTTCTGCTCCCTCGGCCATCCCCGGTCATTCGCCGGCGATCGCCCGTCGCTCGGCTTCGGCTCGACTCCAGCCAACGCGTCCCCGGCGAGCCGGGCGTCAGGTCTGGCGTTCTCCGAGCGCCGGCCACGCCAGGTCTGCCGGCGCGATCACCCGCGGGGCGGCGGGCCAGGCGACGCCGAGCGCCGGATCGTCGTAGCGCAGGCCGCGCGCGTGACCGGGAACGTGGAGCCGGTCGATCTGGTAGAGCACGTCGGTGGCGTCCTCGAGCGTGAGGAAGCCGTGGGCGCAGCCGGCGGGGACCAGCAGCGCCTCGCCATTTTCGGCGCTGAGGGTGGCGGCGATCCAGCGCTTGTAGGTCGGGCTGTCGCGCCTGAGGTCGACGACGACGTCGTAGGCGGCGCCGCGCACGACCCGCACCAGCTTCGCCTCTTCGCGCGGCGGCGCCTGGAAATGCAGGCCGCGCAAGGTGAACGCCGCGTCGTTGCGCGACAGGCTGGTCTGCAGCGGCGCGAAGGGAAAGCCGGCGGCGGCGAATTCCTGCGGGTCGTAAAGCCGGGCGAAGAAGCCGCGATCGTCGGCAAAGCGATCGAGCGAAACCCTGGCGACGCCCTGCAGCGCTGTCGGCGCGAACTTCATGGCGCGATCGTCCTCAGCCGCGGCAGCGCGATCACCCAGCGGCCGCCCCACTCGGCGATCGCCATGGTCTGAGAGCGAAGCTCGTCGAGGAGGTTCCACGGCAGAACGATCAGGTAGTCGGGCCGCACGTCGGCGAGCCGCTCCGGCGCGAGGATGGGTATGTGGCTGCCGGGCAGCAGCCGGCCCTGCTTGGCCGGGCTGCGGTCGAAAACGCAGAGGATGTCGTCGGCGCCGATTCCGCAGACGTTGAGAAAGGTGTTGCCCTTGGCCGC
>PLRT01000205.1:16593-24189 GCA_003164915.1 Hyphomicrobiales bacterium
CCGCGCCGGCGCGGCAGGCGTAAAGGCGCAGCGAGCCGCCGTGGGTCGGCAGCTCCTCCACGTCGAAAGCGCGCAAGCCGCCGGCGGCGAACGCCGCCTCGACCGCAATCAGCGACAGATAGGAGAAATGCTCGTGGTAGATCGTATCGAACTGCACGTCGCGAATGAGGTTCAGCAGATGGGGGAACTCGAAGGTCGCGACGCCTTCGGGAGCGAGCAGGATGGCGAAGCCGGCGACGAAGTCGCGAATGTCGGGGACATGGGCGAGCACGTTGTTGGCGGCGGTCAGGTCGGCGCTGACGCCGCGCGCGACGAGCCGTTCGGCTGTGGCGCGGCCGAAGAAGGCGACCTCGGTCGGGACGCCGCGCGCGACCGCCGCCGCCGCGACATTGGCCGCCGGCTCGACGCCGAGCGCGGGCACGCCGGCGGCGAGGAAATGGCGCAGCAGATAGCCGTCGTTGGAGGCGATCTCGACCACCATCGAGCGCGGCCCGAGGCGGAAGCGGTCGATCATCGCCAGCGCGTAGCGGCGCGCGTGCTCGACCCACGAATCCGACATCGACGAGAAATAGGCGTAGTCGGAGAAGATCGCCGCGGGATCGACCGGATCGTCGACCTGGACGAGGAAGCATGCGCCGCAGACGCGCGCATGCAGCGGAAAGCGCCGCTCGCGCCCCGCGGCGACCTCCTCGGCGGTCAGGTAGCTGTTGGCGAGCGGCGTCTCGCCGAGATCGACGAAGGTCGTCGTCAGCGGGGCGCCGCAGGCGCGGCAGGCGGGCGCGGCGGCGCTCACGCGCAGGCCTCGATCGCTGAATAGGCGTCGATCTGGTCGAGCGTGACCGTGCGCGCGCGCTCGCCGAGCCGCACCCGGCGATGCCAATCGGCGGTCCAGCGGATCGCCGTCGCGCTTGACAGGCGATTGCGCCAGCCGAGCGCTGCGCGCGCGCGCGAGGCGTCGACCGACAGGCTCTGCATCTCGATCGGCCTGGGGTTGGGCTCGACGTCGAAGGCCGGGTCGGCGCCGAGCGCTTCCAGCGTCGCGCGCGTCAGGTCGCCGACGGTGACGGGATGCTCCGCGTCGGGACCGAAATTCAGCGCGCGCTGCCCGACGCGATCGGCGCGCTCGACATAGAGGAGATAGCCGGCGATGCAATCGAGCGCATGCTGCCACGGCCGCGTCGCGTCGGGCATGCGCAGGACCGGGCGGCGCCCTTGCGCCCAGGCGCGCACGATGTCGGGGACGATGCGATCCTCGGCATAGTCGCCCCCGCCAATGACGTTGCCGCCGCGCGCGATGACCAGCCAAACGCCGCTCGGGGCGAAATAGGTCGCAGCGAAAGCGCGCGCGATCATTTCCGCGGCCGCCTTGGAAGCGGAATAGGGATCCCTGCCGCCGAGCGGATCGTCCTCTTCGAAGGGCACATCGAGTTCGTGGTTGTCGTAGACCTTGTCGGAGGTGACGACGAGCACGCGCTTCAGGGCCGGCCGGCCGCGCAGCGCCGCGAGCAGGTGGGCGAGGCCGAGGACGTTGACGGCGATGGTCTCCACAGGATCGGCGATGGCGCGGCGCACCAGCGGCTGGGCGGCGTAATGCAGTACGATTTCGGGATCGGCGGCGGCCACCGCCGCGGCGACCGTCTCCGGCGCGCGCAGATCGCCGATGCGCGAGTCGAGATCGGCGCCGACGCCGGCGAGTTCGAACAGCGACGGGCTCGCCTCGGGCGGCAAGGCGAAGCCGGTTGTCCGCGCGCCGAGCCGCCTCAGCCACAGCGCGGTCCAGGCGCCCTTGAAGCCGGTGTGGCCGGTCAGCAGCACGCGGCGGCCGCGCCAGAAATCGGGCGAGGGGAGCGGCGCGCTCACGCCCATGTTTTCCACGGCGCCCGTCCCGACGCCCAGTGCGCCTCCAGCAGGTTCTTGTCGCGCAAGGTGTCCATCGGCTGCCAGAAGCCGGAATGGCGATAGGCCATCAGTTCGCCGGCCGCAGCGAGCGTCTCCAGCGGCCCGCTCTCCCACGGCGTTTCGTCGCCGGCGATCAGCGCGATCACCGAAGGATCGAGGACGAAGAAGCCGCCGTTGACGTAACCCTGGTCGCCGGGCGGCTTCTCGACGAAGCGCTCGACGCGGTCGCCGGCGAGCGAAACCGCGCCGTAGCGGCCGGGCGGGACCACGGCGGTCAGCGTCGCCTTGCGGCCGTGCCCGTGGTGGAAGGCGATTTCGGCGGAAATGTCGATGTCGGCGACGCCGTCGCCGTAGGTGAGGCAGAAGGGCGCGCCGGGGTCGAGGTACTTCGCCACCCGCTTCAGCCGCCCGCCGGTCTGCGTCGCCTCGCCGGTGTCGATCAACGTCACCCGCCACGGCTCGGCGTGGGTGTCGTGGTAGGTGATTCCGTTGACCCGGGCGTCGATCGTCACGTCGGAGGCGTGAAGGAAGTAGTTTGAGAAGTATTCCTTGATGACGTAGCCCTTGTAGCCGAGACAGACGACGAATTCGTTGACGCCGTGATGGGCGTAAATCTTCATCACGTGCCAGAGAATCGGCATGCCGCCGATCTCGACCATCGGCTTGGGCCGAAGATGGGATTCCTCCGAGATACGGGTGCCCATGCCGCCGGCGAGAATGACCGCCTTCATCGCTGTCCAGTCGTGATTTTCGCGCACCGGCTTAGCAAGATACGGCGGCTGGTGGAAGGGCGGCGAAGGGTCGGACCGCCGTTCCGCGCGGCGCGCCTCTCATTTGACGGCATGTCGTCCACTCGCTAGACCACAAGCTGCTGCAAACCAAGAGGACGCGGGTCGGCATGCCGAGCGTCCAGTGCGCTCGACGCAAACGGCAGCGGACAGGGGACACGTATGGCCGCCATTACTGTCGGTGTTCCCGTGCATAACGGCGCCGACCTTCTCGATGAATCGCTCGCTTGCCTGGCGAGGCAGACTTTTCGGGACTTCAAGGTGATCGTCGTAGACAACGCGTCGACCGACGGCTCTCCCGCCATTGCAAAGGCGTGGGCGGAACGGGATCCAAGGTTCCAGTACGTCCGACAAGACCAGTACGTCACCTCGATGAATAACTTTCTCACCGCGCTGCGCTTGGCCGACACGCCGTGGTTTCTCTGGCGAGCCGACGACGATCTCAGCGCCGACAACTTTCTCGAAACGCTTTATCGCCTCGCCGTCGCGTCGCCTGGTTGCAAGCTCGCGGTCTCGACTGTCGTCACCTCCAGCCTCGTGAGCGAGCGCCGGAGAACAGCGACGGCGTCCAATGTGACCGACGCGCCGTCGCTTTGGCGGCGATTGCGGATGCTGCGACAAAGTCATGCGTCTTGGTTCTACGGGCTTTGGGATCGCGAGACGATTCTGTCGATCTTCCCGGGCCTTTTTGAACGCTATCCGTTCTTTTTCGCTGCAGACCATCTGGCCCTTTACGGACCGATCATCCAGGGCTCGGTCCGCTCGACGGACGCGACGGTCTTCTATCAGCGAATGCGGAGGTGGAGGACCAAACCCCGTCACCGTCCGCGCGATGTTCCGCGCATGGCGTCGCATATTATAGCGGAGACGCGGCGGGCGTTTCGCCGCGAATTGAGTCGTATTCGGAAAGCGTCGCACATTTCCGCGATGTCTCGCGTCGCCCTCATCGCATGGGAACCGATCTACCTGCGGGGCAGAATTCCAGGCCCATTGCGCCTCATGCGGAACCGGCTGCGTGAAAGGTTCGGATTGACCAAGAGCTACGATAAGGCCGGTTATTTCGAACGTCAGCACTGATCGGATTTTCCGCTCGGATTGGAGTCGTTTCCAGGCGAAACGGCCTAGTAGAACGTTCGAAACTTGATGGGCAGGGTGACCCGTTGACTGTGAAATTCGTCGCGCGCTGTTCGGGTGATCAAGTATGATCGTCGCTTCCGAACGCATTCCCGTCGCCGCGCCGTCGATCACCGAACGCGAGGCCGAACTCGCGGCCGAGGCGGCTCGCACCGCTTGGCGGGGCAACCACTACGCCTACAACGCCCGTTTCGAGCGCATGCTCGCCGACTATGTCGGCGTCGCCCATGCGGTCAGCGTGCCGCATGCGACGGCGGCGCTGCATCTGGCGCTCGCCGCGCTGGGCGTCGGTCCCGGCGACGAAGTCATTGCGCCGGACGTCACCTGGATCGCCTCGGTCGCGCCGATCGTTTATGTCGGCGCCGAGCCGGTGCTGGTCGATATCCTGCCCGACACCTGGTGCCTCGATCCCGACGCCGTCGAAGCGGCGATCGGGCCGCGCACCAAGGCGATCCTCGGCGTCGACCTCTATGGTTCGACCTGCGACTGGGAGAGACTGCGCGTCATCGCCGATCGACATGGGCTGGCGCTGATCGAGGACGCCGCCGAGGCGCTGGGCTCCGTGCATCACGGCCGCAAGGCGGGCGCGCTCGGGCGCGTGTCGGCGTTCAGTTTCCATGGCTCGAAGACGGTGGTCACCGGCGAAGGCGGCATGCTCGCCACCGACGACCAGTCGCTGTTCGACCGCGTGCTGTTCCTGCGCGACCATGGCCGCAAACCCGGCGATCGGTTCTTCCTCAATTCCGAGATTGCGTTCAAGTACCGGATGAGCGCGGTGCAGGCGGCGCTCGGCGTGGCGCAAATGGAGCGGATCGACGCGCTGATCGACTACAAGCGAGCGATTTTCGGCTGGTATCGCGATCGCCTGGCCGGCGTAAGCGGCATCACGCTCAACGCCGAGCCGCCGGGAACGATCAACAGCTATTGGATGGTGACGACAGTGCTCGATCCGAGCTTCGGCCTCGACAAATTCGCGATCATGGCCGAGTTCGACAAGCGCAACATCGACTCGCGGCCGTTCTTCTCGCGACTTTCGAGTCTGCCGGCGTTCTCCGACCGGCCCGGGGCGAAACGCTTCATCACCCCGGCCGATCGAGGCGCCGAGATTTCTGAATATGGCGTCAACCTGCCTTCCGGCTACAACATGACCGAAGCGCAGGTAGATCTCGTTTGCGCTGCTTTGCGCGAGATCCTGGGCGGACTGCGTTGACGCTGCGCTCTGTTGCTATCCGCCGAGAAGCGCCCCGGTTCTTGACGCTTGATCAATGCCGTCGAGCTTGTGGTCGCATGAGGGGTTGAAGCGCAGGCGACGGACGACAAGGCGTCTCAGGCAGCCGAGCAAATCGCGCAGCGCGGGCGTGCGTTTGTCGACCCGCCCGCCGAGAAAGGCGAGCACGGCAAGAAAGATAGCGTCGTCGATCCTGCCGCGCCAAAGGTTGTCGGGAATGAGGTCGTCCGGCAAAGGCGAATCGAGGACTCCGAGCCCGATCAGCGTAACCTGGCGCCGGTAGCGCCGCGCGGCCGCCGCGACGCCCCGAGCGCGCGCCGGCCTAGCGACGAGCGACGCCTTGACGAAAGGCGCAAGCTGACGAGCGCGGCGCTCGGGTTTCAGCGAGTTGACGCGCGCCTGTTCCCTATTTAGCGTTATGTGGACTCGCCGCATTGCAATCGACACGAATCGAGTAAAGAGAGAACTCAGCTTCGCTCAGAGAGCTTTTTGCGCCGCGTTTGAAGACCTTCAGCGAAGCGACCAGGGTCGATCATGAGCTATTTCGAAACCACTCCTGGAGCGGATCAGACCTATCGCGCCGAAAAACAACATCGCATAGAGGCGCTCGCGGGAGACGAGGCGTTCCGACGCTTATCCAATGAGTGGCGGGTGCTCGCGCTCGACCGCAAGTACATGAACAATTTTTCCTGGTGGTCGCGCCCGGTCATTCAGTTGCCCGGCGACATGGTGGCGATGCAGGAGATCGTACTCACGGTGAAGCCAGACCTGATCGTCGAATGCGGCGTTGCGCATGGCGGCGCGCTGGTCATGTATGCTTCGCTGCTGCAACTGCTGGGCAAGGGCGAAGTGGTCGGCGTCGACATCGAGATCCGTCCCCACAACCGCGCGGCGATCGAGGCGCATCCGATGGCGGGGCGTATCTCCTTGATCGAGGGATCGTCGATCGATTTGGCGACCGCGGCGCGAGTGCGCGAAAAGGCGGCAGGGAGCTCGGTCGTGCTGGTGTGCCTGGATTCCAATCACACCCACCAGCATGTCTTGCGCGAACTCGAACTCTACGCGCCGTTGGTGACGAGCGGCAGCTACTGCGTCGTATTCGACACGTTCATCGAAGACATGCCCGACGACTTCGTCTGGAAAGATCGCCCGTGGGGCAAGGGGAACAATCCGAAGACTGCGGTTCACGCCTTTCTGCGCCAACGCCCGGAATTCGAGATCGATCGTTCGATCGAGGACAGGGTCGTCGTCACCTCCGCGCCAGACGGGTTTCTGCGACGGAAATAGAAACGCGGCAGATCGGCACAAGTGGAGCGTAGCCGCGACTTGCATTGATCGCCGCGCGAAAATGTCGAGCGCGGCCGAGGCCCGGCGGGCGATCAGGTCGGCGCCGCTTTCGGGGCAGCGTTCCTTTTCGCATTCGCGACGATTGTCGAGACGGTCTGAAGTCGGTGTGGCGGCTTCCGCGGCCATACGGCGGAACGCCCATGCCCCAGCGTAAACAATCCGTTAACCATAACAATCTATTAAAACGAGTTGCGCAATCTTGAACGACTTCGGACGCCAGGTGGGCGGGGATTGTAATCGATGCAAGCAACTGCCCGGGCGGTTTCCAGGGAGGCCGTCAAGCAATATTGGACCGAGCGCGCCGCCTCCGACAGCACCAACGCGACGACGAACGACGTCCATTTGCGCCACCTCGAGCGCGCCACTCTGGTCAAGCATCTGCGAGACTTAGGCTGCTCGGCGCAATCGCGGCTGCTTGACGCCGGGTGCGGCGACGGACTGACGATCGCGACGCTCGCTCAGGAGTTCGGCTGTGATCTCGTTGGCCGCGACTTCGCCCCCTCGATGATCAACCTCGCCCGAGTGCGGCTCGCCGCCCAACCGAGCTTGCGCGCCGATCTCGCGGTCGGCGACGTTTGCCGGGTCGTGGAAGAGTTCGGCGCCGAGTCGTTCGATTTCATCACCACCGATCGGTGCCTCGTCAACATGGCGAGCGAAAGCCAGCAATACGCGGCGCTCGCCGCGATTTCCGCGGCGCTGAAGCCCGGCGGATTCTATCTCGGCATCGAGAACTTCATAGAGGGCAACGAGCGGCTCAACGCCATGCGCGCGCTGTTCGGCCTGCCGCCAATCGCCATCCGTTGGCACAACAACTTCTTTCGTGAGTCCGAGTTCGTCGAACGCGCGCGCCACAGCTTTCGCAGCGTCGAGAAGCACGAATTCTCGAGCGCCTATTATTTTGCGACTCGGGTGGTCTACTCGAAAGTCTGCGCGGTCGAAGGCGTCGAGCCGGATTATCGCCATGCGGTTCACGCCGAGAGCGTCAAACTGCCGACGTTCGGCGACTTCAGCCCCACCAAGCTGTTCGTGCTCGGGAAGTGAACGCGCCGGCGCGCCCGCTCGACGCGCCGCCGATCGCTGAAAGCCGCGTCGCGGCTTAGCCCAGCGGCGCGCTGAACGCCGCTCGAGTCCGCCGGTCTTCGCCCTCGCGCTACTCCCCGCTCAGCGTCGCGCGGGCGCGCTGCCACCAGCCGGAGCGGC
>PLRT01000135.1:0-1306 GCA_003164915.1 Hyphomicrobiales bacterium
GCGCGCAGCCGACTCTCCGCGTGCAGCATCGCTCCCGCCCTCCAGAGCGCGGCGGCGCCGATCAAAAGGAACACCGGTTTCAGCCAAATGAGAATCCCCGTTAGTTGCATTCCGCCGAGAGCGAATGGAGCCGGTCCCGGGATCAAGGCAACGTACGCGACCTGCTCCAAACCCACGGCGCCGATGGCGACGACGATCCAGAACTCGATCTCTCTGAAGGTGAACACGACAAGCGCGGCGCTGGCGAAGATCGCCCCGTACACGCCCGCGTCGACCACCGAAACAACGTGATACCAGGAGGCGCCAGCAAAGTTCCTGAGAGTCTCCGAGAGGGACGCAACTGGCAGATTCCTCGCGACATCAACCACGAACAACGCCGCCAAGATAAGGTAGGCCGCCACCGTCAAACGGCTCCTCATATAAACGATCTCGATAATTCTGACCGCCGCAACGCCGGACGCCACTCGACATGCCGGTCCGATCAACGCCATGAGTCTGTAGAGCTGCAAGCCGGAACCACCCCAGCGCAAAGTCAAGAATCCCACGATCTCGACCAGCAATGGGCTCATGAGACCGAACGTCACCCACTTCGGCGCTCCGAGGGCGATTCCGCATCGGAATATGCCTCCGAGCGCCAGCAGAGACGCGGCCGCAAGAAACAAGACGTAGAACAGAATAATCGAAAACCCCATCGTCGCCTTGAACGACAGAATAAAGAGCCCGACCAGGGCCAGCGCGATATAGACATAGCGATCAGGCGGCAATTCAGACCCCCTTTCCCGCAATTCGCAGCCAGCTCATCGCCCTACTCCGCCGCCGCCGGCACGGGTTCGCTATGCGGATTGGCCGCGTACTGGTCAATCCGCCTTTCGATCTCGGGACGGAAATGGGCGATCAGGCCCTGGATCGGCCACGCCGCCGCGTCGCCGAGCGCGCAAATGGTGTGGCCCTCGACCTGCTTGGTGACGTCGAGCAGCATGTCGATCTCGCGCTTCTCGGCCCTGCCCTCGGCCATGCGGGTCATGACGCGCCACATCCAGCCGGTGCCTTCGCNNTCACCGCCGCGGTGCCGAGGCCGGACTTGAGCTTGCCGAGCGAATCGAAATCCATCGGCGTGTCGATGATCTGCGCCGCCGGAACCATGCGCACCGACGAGCCGCCGGGGATGACGGCGAGCAGATTGTCCCAGCCGCCGCGCACGCCGCCGGCGTGCTTGTCGATCAGTTCGCGGAACGGGATCGACATCGCCTCTTCGACGTTGCACGGCCTGTTGACGTGGCCGGAGATGCAGAAGACCTTGGTGCCG
>PLRT01000135.1:1397-9580 GCA_003164915.1 Hyphomicrobiales bacterium
GGATGTTGTCCTTGCCGATCAGCTTCGCGTCATAGGCCTCGTCGATCGCCGCCTGCAGCCGCTTGCGCTCGAGGATGTATTCGCCGCGCACGTAGATGTAGGCGGCGTTGCAGCCCATGGCGAAGCCGGCGATGAGACAGCCTTCGACCAAAGTGTGCGGGTCGTTGCGCAGGATCTCGCGATCCTTGCAGGTGCCGGGCTCGGATTCGTCGGCGTTGACGACGAGGTAATGCGGCCGCTTGGGATCGACGACCTTGGGCATGAACGACCATTTCAAGCCGGTCGGGAAACCGGCGCCGCCACGGCCGCGCAGACCGGAGGCCTTCATCTCTGCGACGATGCCGTCGCGGCCCTTGTCGATCAGCGCCTTGGTGTTGTCCCATTGGCCGCGCGCGCGCGCGCCCTTCAGGCCGCGGTCGCCGAAGCCGTAGAGGTTGGTGAAAATCCGATCCTTGTCGTCGAGCATCGCTGGATGTTCCCGCCTTCACCCTTTGACCGAAGCCGGCCCGCTCTTGCCGTCGGCGCCGTAGAGCGTCGTCAGCGCCGTCAGCGGCCCNNTCGGCGGCGAGGTCGTCGATCAGCTTGGCGAAATTCGCCGTCGTCAGATCCTCGTAATAGTCCTCGTTGATCTGCACCGCCGGCGCGTTGCAGCAGGCGCCGAGACATTCGGTCTCGACCCACGACAGCTTGCCGTCGCCGCTGACGACCCCTTCCGGGCCGATCCGACTGCGGCAGACGCGCTTGATGTCCTCGGCCCCGCGCAGAACGCACGGGGTGGTGCCGCACACCTGGACGTGATGGCGGCCGACCGGCGCGAGGTTGAACATCGTGTAGAAGGTGGCCACCTCGAGCGCGCGGATGTAGGGCATGCCGAGGATTTCGGCGACTTTCTCGATCGCCGGCTTGGGCAGCCAGCCGTCATGCTGCCCCTGCGCGCGCCACAGGAGCGAAATGATCGCCGAGGCCTGGCGCCCCGGCGGATATTTGGCGATCTCCTTCTCCGCCCACGCCTGGTTCTCGGGCGTGAAATCGAAGCTCGCGGGCTGGATCTCGGCGAGACGGCGAACGGACATTCTCACTCAACCCCAAGTGTCGTTATGCGTCGCGAACGAGCGGCGGCGATCATGGCGCCCCTCCGCCCGGCCGACGGTAGGTGTCGGTGTAGACGAAGAAACCGGCGACGAACACAAATCCCAAGATCAAGCCGAGATCGCTGGCCGGCTGCAGCAACGGCTCGCCGCCCGACCAGCGGATCGCCGCCAGCACGACGACGAAGGAGAGGAAGCCCGCGACGAGGAAGCGGGCGCGATGCTTGAAGGATTCGATCAAGGTCATCGGTCGACGTCGCCGAAAACGATGTCGATCGATCCGAGGATCGCGCTGACGTCGGCCAGCATGTGCTTGCGGCAGAGCCAGTCCATCGCCTGCAAGTGGGCGAAGCCGGGCGCGCGCAGCTTGACGCGGTAGGGCCTGTTGGTCCCGTCGGAAACGAGATAGACGCCGAACTCGCCCTTCGGCGCCTCGACCGCCGCGTAGACCTCGCCGGCGGGGACCTTGTAGCCCTCGGTGTAGAGCTTGAAGTGGTGGATCAGCGCTTCCATCGAGCGCTTCATCTCGCCGCGCGCCGGCGGGACGATCTTGCCGTCGTCGATGACGACCGGACCCTGCCCGGCCGGCGCCTGCAGCTTCTCGCAGCACTGCCTCATGATCTTGACCGACTGGCGCATCTCCTCCATGCGGATGAGGTAGCGGTCGTAGCAGTCGCCGTTCTTGCCGACGGGGATGTCGAACTCCATCTCCTCGTAGCATTCGTAGGGCTGCGATTTGCGCAGATCCCACGCCGCGCCCGAGCCGCGCACCATCACGCCCGAGAAGCCCCAGGCCCACGCCTGCTCGAGCGTGACGACGGCGATGTCGACGTTGCGCTGCTTGAAGATGCGGTTGCCGGTCAGCAGCGTCTCGAGGTCGTCGCAGACTTTGAGGAACGGATCGCAGAAGGCGTAAATGTCGTCGATAAGCTGCGGCGGCAGGTCCTGGTGAACGCCGCCGGGGCGGAAGTAGGCCGAGTGCATGCGCGCGCCGCTCGCCCGCTCGTAGAACACCATCAGCTTCTCGCGCTCTTCGAAGCCCCACAAAGNNACGTTGAGCAGGTGCGACAGCAGCCGGCCGATCTCGCTGTAGAGCACGCGGATGAGCTGGGCGCGGCGCGGCACGGCGACGCCGAGCAGCTTCTCGACCGCCAACGCGTAGGCGTGCTCCTGGTTCATCGGCGCGACGTAATCCAGCCGATCGAGATAGGGCACGTTCTGCAGATAGGTGCGCGCCTCCATCAGCTTCTCGGTGCCGCGATGCAGCAGACCGATATGCGGGTCGACGCGCTCGACCACCTCGCCGTCGAGCTCCAGCACCAGGCGCAGCACGCCGTGCGCCGCCGGATGCTGCGGGCCGAAATTGATCGAGAAGTTGCGGAGGGAATGCTCGGTCATGGGCGCGGCTCGGCCGTGTGGTTTCGGCAGTCGGCAGTCGGCAATCGGCAGTCGGAACGCGAAGCGAGGCGCATCTCAGACCTCCGCCGTCGTCTGCAGGTTTCGGATCAGGCCAAGCAACATCTTGCCGACGACCGCGCAGCGCGCAAGAAGCGGCTCGGTCGCCTCGGGCTGCGAGAATTTCAGGCGCTGGCACAAGATCACGTGAGTCCCCAGCTCTTTCAACGACCCTTGCGCCGTCTTGAGGAAGCTCACGTACGAACCTTTGCTATCGCGCCCATAACCCTCGGCGATGTTCGCCGGAATCGAAACGGCGGCCCGGCGCAGCTGCGACGTCAGCCCGAACAGCTCCTCCCTGGGGAGGCTCTGCGAGAACCGATAGCTTTCCTCGACCAACGTCATCGCTTCCTGCCACACTCTGAGATCCCTGTACGACCTGATCTCAGTCACGGATCGCCCGCCTCGACTGCCGAATGCCGACTGCCGTTCGTCACTTCGCCTTCTCGTCTCCCGGCAGCGGCGCGCCTTCCCACGGACTGAGGAAATCGAACCGGCGGAATTCCTGGGTGAGCTTGACCGGCTCGTAGCGCACCCGCTTCTCTTCGTCGTCGTAGCGCACCTCGACGAAGCCGGTCATCGGGAAGTCCTTGCGCAGCGGATGGCCGTCGAAGCCGTAGTCGGTGAGAATGCGTCGCAGATCGGGGTGGCCGTCGAACAGGATGCCGAACAGGTCGTAGGCTTCGCGCTCGTACCAGTCGGCGGCGGGGAAGACCGAGACGATCGACGGCGCCGGCGTCGCCTCGTCGGTCGCGATCTTGACCCGGATGCGGCGATTGAGCTTCGGCGACAGCAGCAAATAGACGACGTCGAAGCGCTTCTCGCGCTGCGGATAGTCGACGCCGCTCAGATCGGTGAAGCAGATGAACTGGCAGTCGGGGTCGTCGCGCAGGAAGGTCAGCGCCTCGACGACGCGCGCCGTCTCGACTTCGAGCGTCAACTCGCCGTAATCGTCATGGACCGCCAGCACGGCGCCCGGCAGCTTCGCCAGCGCCTTGTCGCCGATCGCTTTCAACCCCTCGTCCATTGACCCCGTCCGGTTCAGCGGTCGAGCGCCTCCGTCCGCAGCGGAAAGCGGCCCGCGTCGAAGAAGCCCCCTGCGCCCCGCGTTCGGCGGGCCGTCGTTATTATCGTTCGATCGTTCCCGTGCGGCGAATCTTCTTCTGCAGCATCAGCACGCCGTAAAGCAACGCTTCCGCCGTCGGCGGGCATCCGGGAACGTAGATGTCGACCGGCACGACCCGGTCGCAGCCCCGCACGACCGAATAGGAATAATGATAATAGCCGCCGCCGTTGGCGCACGAGCCCATCGAGATGACATAGCGCGGCTCCGGCATCTGATCGTAGACCTTGCGCAGCGCTGGGGCCATCTTGTTGGTCAGCGTGCCGGCGACGATCATCACGTCCGACTGGCGCGGGCTGCCGCGCGGCGCAAAACCAAAGCGCTCGACGTCGTAGCGCGGCATCGACAGCTGCATCATCTCGACCGCGCAGCACGCCAGGCCGAAGGTCATCCACATCAGCGAGCCGGCGCGCGCCCATTGGATGAGTTCGTCGGTCGAGGTGACGAGAAAGCCCTTGTCGGCAAGTTCGGCGTCGACCTCGCCGTAGAAGCGGTCGTTCGCGCCGATCGGCCTGCCGGTCGCCGGATCGAGAACGCCGCGCGGCGCCGGCGCGACGATCGGGCCCGCGGTCAATCCCATTCCAGGGCCCCCTTGCTCCACTCGTAGACGAAGCCGATCGTCAGCACCGCGAGGAACAGGATCATCGACCAGAAGCCGAAGGCGCCGATGTCGTGGAATGCAACCGCCCAGGGGAAGAGATAGGCGACCTCGAGGTCGAAGATGATGAACAGCAGCGAGACGAGATAGAAGCGCGCATCGAATTTCATCCGCGCGTCGTCGAACGGATTGAAGCCGCATTCGTAGGCCGACAGCTTCTCCGGATCGGGATTCTTGTAGGCGACGATGAACGGCGCGACCAGCAGCGCGCCGCCGATCAGCGCGCTGATGACGACGAAGACGACGAGCGGCAGATAGTCGGCGATCAGACTGGGCACGGAGCCTCCGCTGGACGTTCTCGGGCGACAGCGACCCCCTCGCCGCACACCGTCGCCTCGCGCCCGGCGGGCGGCTCCGCCGAGCTCGCGACACGAGCTTCGGCAGGCGTATCGCAGCGCAGCGAGACGCGCAAGACGAAACCCGCCTTCGACGGTGTCCAATCGTGCAAATTGTCGTTTGTCTTAGTCCAACCCATCGGCGCCGCCGCAAGCGCCGAAATCATCGCACTGGGCAGGAAAATGGCGAGAGAGACGGGACTCGAACCCGCGACCTCCGGCGTGACAGGCCGGCGCTCTAACCAACTGAGCTACTCCCCCGCATGGGCGCCGAGCGGATAAGCCACGGCCGGCGCCAAGTCAAGCGGAATGCGGGATTCCCGCGCGCCGACGGCGGCTTCAGAACTTGGTCGAAGCCAGCCGCCAGCGCGCGATTTCGGCCGGCGTCAGGATGTGCAGCGTGCCCGGCGTCTGGGATTCAGCATGCCAGACCAGCGCCGGATCGACGCCCATCCGCGCCGCGTAGCGGGCGAGGATCGCCACCAGCCGCTTGTCCGCAAGTCCGCCGCCGGTCTCGCCCGGCTCTTCGAGCGACATCCGATGCAGGCCGAGACGACTCTCGGGCGGCGCCACCCGTTGCGTCGCGCCCATCAGCGCATAGACGCAAGCCGAAAAGCACTGGCCGGCGACCGGCCCCGATCGCGTACCGACGGTCGCGAATCCGGCGACCACCACCGCGGCGCGCAGCCGGCGAAACTCGGTCCCCAACTCCATCGAGGCAACGACGTTGCCGCCCGGCGAATTGATGAAAATGACGCTGCGCAACCGCTTCGACTGCGAGGCTTGCTTGGCGAAGTCGAGGAACGCCTGCGGCGTGTCGGCCTCGATCACGCCGTCGGCGACGATCACCTGCGGGCAGTCGGCGACGCAATTGTCGGAAGCGAAATTGACCGAGCGAAAGGTCATCGGCGCCTGCTCCGCCGCCGCCAGCGGGTCCGCCGCGAGCCAGGCGAGCGCCGCCAGCAGGCCGAGCGCAACGCGCCGCGCGCCCAGACGCAACGCGCCGGGCGGGTTGGTGGGCGGTGACGGGCTCGAACCGCCGACCCTCTCGGTGTAAGCGAGATGCTCTACCAACTGAGCTAACCGCCCTGTTTTGCCGCGGCGCCCTGGCGTCGCCACGGGAAACTACATGACTTGCGCCGGCGAGGCCAAGCCCGTTCGGGGCGGCGGCGACAAAAAGGGCGGCCATCGGCCGCCCTCGAATTTCCTGGGTCGCGGCTCGGATCGGCCGCCGTTCGACGCCGTCACTTCTTGGCGGGCGCCTTCTTGTTCAGCGCGGCCTTCAACGCGGCGCCGGCTTTGAAACGCGCATTCTTCGATGCGGCGATCTTGATCTCCTTGCCGGTGGCCGGATTGCGGCCCTTGCCGGCGGCGCGCTCGCGAACCGAGAACGTGCCGAAGCCGACGAGACGGACCTCTTCGCCCTTCTTGAGCGACTTGGCGACGCCGTCCAGCGCCGCCTCGAGCGCCGCCGCCGCCGCCACTTTGGTCAAGTCGGCTTCTTTCGCGATGTGCTCGACGAGTTCGAGTTTGTTCATTTGGCCTCTCCTTTGCCAGTTTCGACGTACTTGCGACGCCGCGCGCGTTTCCGCCGCCGTCGGTCCGAAGCCGGCACTCGCCCGCCTCGGCGAATCGACGCCCGAGGTGGCTTCATTGCTCGCCAATCGGCCGTGCAAAATCAAGGCTCAGCGGGCGTCAAACCCACAAAATTGTAGGTCTTCCGGGCGATTCGGGGCGCCCGGACGCAAAACGGCCGCGAATCCCACCGGATTCGCGGCCGTTTTTCGCCATCTTCGCAGCGACGCGAAGGTTCAGTGCGCAACCATTCCGGCGCCGTCCTCGTCGCCGGCGAGCGGCGCCGGCGCGGCCGGCTCCGTCCGCTCTTCCCACACGATCGGTTGCGGCTGGCGCACCAGCGCGTGCGAGAGGACCTCCTCCATCCGCGAGACCGGCACGATCTCCAGTCCGCTCTTCACTGAATTCGGCAAGTCGACGAGATCCTTGGCGTTGTCTTCAGGGATCAGGACCTTCTTGATCCCGCCGCGCAAAGCCGCCAGCAGCTTCTCCTTCAACCCGCCGATCGGCAGCACGCGGCCGCGCAGCGTGACCTCGCCGGTCATTGCTACATCGTGGCGCACCGGAATGCCGGTCAGCATAGAGACGATGACCGTCGCCATCGCCACGCCGGCGGAGGGACCGTCCTTCGGCGTCGCGCCTTCCGGCACGTGGACGTGGACGTCGCGCTTGTCGAACGACGGCGGTTCGATGCCGAAGTCGACGGCGCGCGAGCGCACGTAGGAGGCGGCGGCGGAGATCGACTCCTTCATCACGTCCTTGAGATTGCCGGTGACCGTCATGCGGCCCTTGCCCGGCATCATCACGCCCTCGATCGTCAGAAGCTCGCCGCCGACTTCCGTCCATGCCAGCCCGGTGACAAGACCGACCTGGTCCTCGGCCTCGATCTCGCCGAAGCGGAACTTCGGCGGGCCGAGATAATCGGCGACGGTCGCGGCGTTGACGACGATCTTCTTCTTCTTGTTGGTGAGGATGTCCTTGACCGCCTTGCGCGCGAGATTGGAGATCTCGCGCTCGAGATTGCGCACCCCCGCCTCGCGCGTGTAGCGGCGCACGAGCTCCATCAGGGCGCTGTCCTCGACCACCCATTCCTTCGCGTCGAGGCCATGCTTGACCATCGCGTTGGGCAGCAGGTGCCGCTTGGCGATCTCGACCTTCTCATCCTCGGTGTAGCCGGCGATGCGGATGATCTCCATGCGGTCCATCAGCGCCGGCGGGATATTGAGCGTGTTGGCGGTGGTGACGAACATCACGCCCGACAGGTCGTAATCGACCTCGAGGTAGTGGTCGTTGAACGTGGCGTTCTGCTCGGGGTCGAGCACCTCGAGCAACGCCGACGACGGATCGCCGCGGAAGTCCATGCCCATCTTGTCGATCTCGTCGAGCAGGAACAGCGGATTGGAGCTCTTCGCCTTGCGCATCGACTGGATGACCTTGCCGGGCATCGAGCCGATGTAGGTGCGCCGATGGCCGCGGATCTCCGCCTCGTCGCGCACGCCGCCCAGCGACATGCGCACGAACTCGCGCCCCGTCGCCTTGGCGATCGACTTGCCCAGCGAAGTCTTGCCGACGCCGGGCGGGCCGACCAGGCAGAGGATCGGACCGGTCAGCTTGTTGGCGCGCTGCTGCACGGCGAGATATTCGACGATGCGGTCCTTGACCTTGTCGAGGCCGAAGTGGTCGGCGTCGAGAAGCGTCTGCGCAGCCAGCAGGTCCTTCTTGATCTTCGACTTCTTCTGCCACGGAATCGACAGCAGCCAATCGAGGTAGTTGCGCACCACCGTCGCTTCGGCCGACATCGGCGACATCTGGCGAAGCTTCTTCAGCTCGCCGAGCGCCTTGTCGCGCGCTTCCTTGGTCAGCTTGGTCTTCTTGATGCGCTCCTCGAGCTCACTCATCTCGTCGCGACCTTCCTCGTCGCCGAGCTCCTTCTGGATCGCCTTCATCTG
>PLRT01000209.1 GCA_003164915.1 Hyphomicrobiales bacterium
CGGTGGAACCGAAGCCTTTCGCACCGCGCTCGCTCGCTTCGAGCGCGTCGCTTGCAACGAGGGCGACGCGCGCGACCGGGTTGACGACGAGTTGCGCGATCCGCGCCCCTCGTCGAACGGAAAAAGGGCTTTGTCCAAAATTGATCAAGATCACGCCGATCTCGCCGCGGTAATCCGCGTCGATCGTCCCTGGGCTGTTGAGAACCGAAACGCCTTCCTTCAGCGCCAGCCCCGAACGCGGGCGAACCTGCGCCTCGTATCCGGGCGGCAGCTCGATCACGAGGCCGGTCGGAATCAGCGCGCGCTGGCCGGGGTCGAGCACGACCTCCTCGCCTTCCGCCACCGCCGCGACCAGATCCATGCCCGCGGCGCCGGCGGTGAGATAGCGCGGCGGCGACAACCCCTGCGAATGCGGCAGTTGGCGGAAGCGCACTTCGATCATGTCGACCCCGCCAGTTTGCGCGCCGCAAGCATGACGAGCGCGCGCGCGACCTCCTCCTTGCTCATGCGCGGCCATTCCTCGATCCCATCGGCGGTGACGATCGTGACCTGGTTATCGGCCCCGCCGAAGGTTCCCTCACCCGCCGCGACGCTGTTGGCGACGATCAGGTCGCACCCCTTGCGCTCGAGCTTGGCGCGCGCATTGTCGATCAGCGCCTGCGTCTCGGCGGCGAAGCCGATGACGAGCGTCGGCCGATCGCCGCGGCGCGCCGCGACTTCGGCGAGAATGTCGGGGTTCTCGGCGAGCTCCAACGCGGGCGCGCCGCCGCTGCCCTTCTTGATCTTCTCCGCGGAGGCGTCGGCGACCCGCCAATCGGCGACCGCCGCTGCGGCGACGAACACGTCGGCCGGCAGCGCGGCGATCGTCGCGTCGCGCATCGCGCGCGCCGTCTCGATCTTGACGACCTTGACGCCGGGCGGATCGGCAAGCGCGGTCGGGCCACTGACGAGAATCGTCTCGGCGCCGGCGGCGCGCGCCGCGGCGGCGATCGCGTGGCCTTGCTTGCCCGACGAGCGATTGCCGAGGAAGCGAACGGGATCAATCGGCTCGTAGGTCGGGCCCGAGGTGACGACGACGCGACGGCCGGCGAGCGGGCCGGCGCCGGGCGGCGGCGGAAGGAGCGTCGGCGACTGCAGCGCGCGCTCGACCGCCGCGACGATCGCCAACGGCTCGGCCATCCGGCCCGGGCCAAATTCGCCGCACGCCATCTCGCCATCGTCGGGGCCGACGAACAGCACGCCGTCGCCGCGCAGGGAGGCGACGTTGCGTTGGGTCGCGGGGTGAAGCCACATCCGGACGTTCATCGCCGGCGCGACCAGCGTCCGTTTGTCGGTGGCGAGCAAGGTGGTTGTCGCCAGATCGTCGGCGAGCCCATGCGCCATACGGGCGAGGAGGTCGGCGGTCGCCGGCGCGACGACCAGCAAGTCGGCGTCGCGCGAGTACTCGATGTGCCCCATGCCCGAATGCTCGGTGGGCGCGAACAGGTCCGTGCGGACCGGCCGGCCGCTCAACGCCTCGGCCGACAACGGCGTCACGAACCGCTGCGCCGCGGCGGACATCGCGACATTGACCGCGCTGCCGCGCTCGCGCAGCCGGCGAATCAGGTCGAGCGATTTGTAGGCCGCGACGCCGCCGCCAATAATCAACAGGAGGCGAGCGCCCGCGAGAGTCTGTGCTGTCATGCCTCTGGTCTTTGGGGGCGCGGCGGCGAACGGTCCGCGTTGTCCACGGTCTAGCCCTGTTCAACATAAGGCGGGGATCAACAGTTCGGCAACGGCGAAGCCGCGTCCAGGCGCGCCGTACGGATAAAATTTTCTTTTTTTCCCTCGGGTTAGCGAAAGTGATAAACTAACATTAGGAGTGCGCCGAAAATCGCCCACAGCGCGACAGGTATCGCCAGGCTCCGGGTATTGGCGGTCTGGCCAGGCGACACGGGCCGGTCCGCCTCAGTCTCCACAAGACGCGCCAGACGGTCGAGCCGTTCCGGGGCGTCGATCATCAGCCGCGCCATCCTCGCCAGCGCGAAGCCGACATCCTCCAGCCGCCCGCGCGGGCCGAGGTTCTCGGCAATCCAGCCGCCGACCACCGGCTCGGCCGTCGCCCACATGTCGAGATGCGGGTCGAGTTTGCGCGCCACGCCCTCGACCACGACCATTGTCTTCTGCAACATCACCAGCTCGAGCCGAGTCGACATGTCGAACAGGCCGGTGATCTCGAACAATTGGGTCAACACCCTGGCCATCGAGATCTGATCCGCGGTGCGGGCGTGGATCGGCTCGCCGACGGCGCGAATCGCCTGGGCGAAGTCGTCGACCCGGTGCTTGTCCGGCACATAGCCCGCCTCGAAATGGACTTCCGCGACGCGCCGGTAATCGCGATGGATGAAGCCATAGAGGATCTCGGCGAGGAAGCGACGCTCCTTGCGGCCGAGCCGGCCCATGATGCCGAAGTCGAGCATGACGATGCGGCCTTCGGCGTCGACGAAGAAATTGCCCGGGTGCATGTCGGCGTGGAAAAAGCCGTCGCGCAGGGCGTGACGCAGGAACGACTGGATCAGGGCGCGGCCGAGCCGGGGCAGGTCGAAGCCGAGCGCGGCAAGTCGCTGCGGGTCGCTGAGCGCTGTTCCGTCGATCCACTCCATCGTCAGAGCCTCGCGCCGCGTGCGATCCCAGTCGATCTTGGGAGCGCGGAACGCCGGATCGTCGGCGAGATTCTCGGCGAATTCGGAGGCGGCCGCCGCTTCGAGGCGGAAGTCCATCTCGATCTTGACGCTGCGCGCCAGCGTCTCGACCACCTCGACCAGGCGCAGCCGGCGCAGGCGCGGATCGAAACGCTCGGCGCTTTGGGCGGCATAGAGCATGTCGGCGAGGTCGCGTGCGAAACGCCGCTCGACGCCGGGCTTGAGGAGCTTGACGGCGACGTCGCGTTCGCCGGCGTCGTCGCGCACCCGCGCCTTGTGCACCTGGGCGATCGAGGCGGCGGCGACTGCGTCGCCGAATGCGATGAACACCGTGTCGATCGGCGAGCCGAACGCCGCTTCGAGCGCCGCGACGGCGGTGGCGCGGTCGGCAGGCGCCATGCGGTCCTGCAGCTTCTCCAGCTCGGAGGCGACCTTGGCGCCGACAATGTCGGGGCGGGTGGCGAGGAACTGGCCGAGCTTGACGTAGGACGGGCCGAGCCGGTCGACCGCCGCCGCCAGACCGCCGAAACCATGCGCGCCGCGCCGTGCGACGAGGTTGGCGAGCAGGATCGGCAGGCGCGCGAGCGACGGCGGCGTCGACGGATCAACATCGACGAAGGCGCCTTCGCGGGCGAGGACGAAACCGGCCCGCGTCAGCCTGAAGACATGCCCAAGGTCGGACAGGCGCAGCAAGTTCAGAGCTTCCAGCCCGAGTGGATCGCCACCACGCCGCCGGTCAGCTGGGTGAAGTCGACGCGCGCAAAACCCGCCGCGGCGATCATCTCGGCGAAGCGCTCGGGCGGCGGAAACTTGCGAATCGACTCGACGAGGTATCGGTAGGCCGGCCCGTCGTTGGCCACCGCCTTGCCGATCGCCGGGATCGCCGCGTCGGAATAGGCGGCGTAGGCGCGATCGAACACGGGGACGTCGACGCGCGAGAATTCCAGGCAGAGGAACCGTCCGCCGCGCTTGAGGACGCGATGGGCTTCGGCGAGCGCACGCTCGATCCGCGGCACGTTGCGGATGCCGAAGGCGATCGTATAGCCGTCGAATGCGGCGTCGGGCAGCGGCAGCGCCTCGGCATTGCCCTCGACGAAGCGCACCCGTTCGCCTTCGCGCCGCTTGCGCGCGCGTTCGGCGCCGACCCGCAGCATGTCGGGATTGATGTCGACGACCGTGATCTCGGTCGCCGCGCCGCCCGCCCGGGCGATGCGGAAAGCGACGTCGCCGGTGCCGCCGGCGACGTCGAGATGGCGGAAGGGCAAGCCGCGCGGCGGCCTGAGCCGGGAGACAAAGGCGTCCTTCCACAGCCGGTGCAGGCCGAACGACATCAGGTCGTTCATCAGGTCGTAGCGGTCGGCGACGCTGTGGAACACCGCGTCGACCAGTCCCTGCTTTTCATCGAGCCGAACCGTCCGTTCGCCGAAATGGGTGCGTTCGGCCGCCGTCTCCATCGCTTGTCTCCGCAAAATGCGCCGCACCATAGACCGAGCCGCCGCGACGCGCCAAATCGCGGCGGACCCTTAACCGCGGGTTAAGTGTCTCGGTAAGCCCGGGCGACCGCCCGGTCGGCGTTAAGCTTTGGCTCAAACCGGCCCTCCATAGTCGTTCCAATTGCGGTCAGGTCAGCCTGGAGATCCGCGAGGACGCCGTCCCTTGAACCCGCGCGCTTTCATCGATCGAATGGGCCGGCGGCTATTCACGCCGGCAGCGATCGCCGCCGTGGTCGCGATATTCCTGGGCGTCGTCGCCGACGGCCAGCAGAAGCAGCTCGCGCTGGCGCGCGCGCGCGGCGAAGCCTACGCCCATCTCAACCTGATCCAGGACCGGCTCGAGGGCGACATCCGCAGCGAAGTGCAGCTCGTGCGGGGTCTGGTCGCCAATATCGCCACCAACGCGGGCGTCGATTCTAAAACCTTCGACGGGATCTGCGCGCAGTTGCTGCGCTCGGACGCATTGTTGCGCAGCATCGCCGTCGCGCCTGGTCTGGTCGTCGCCTACGAGTGCCCGTCCTCTGGCAACGAAAAGGCGATCGGCCTCGATTATCGCAAAAACGACCAGCAGCGCGAAGCGGCGCTGCGCGCGCGCGACAGCGGCGACGTGGTGCTCGCCGGTCCCGTCGATCTCGTCCAGGGCGGCCGCGGATTCATCGCGCGTCTGCCGGTGTTCGTCGGCGGCGCCGGCGGTGAGGAGACGCAGCGCTTTTGGGGCATCGTCTCGGCGGTCATCGACCTCGAGGCGCTCTATCGCGACGCCGGCCTCTACGATCCCGACCTGCCGATCGACGTCGCGATCTCCGGCCGCGATGGGCGCGGACAGGACGGGGTCAGCTTCTACGGCGACGCCCGCGTCTTCAACGATAATCCCGTCACCCGCTTCGTCGACCTGCCCTCGGGCGTGTGGACGATCGCGGCGATTCCGAAAGGCGGCTGGGACGCGACGCTGAGCGGCCAATGGTGGACGCGGCTGGTCATCGCGCTCGCCGGCATCCTGGTCGTCGCGCCGGCGTGGCTCGCCGGCCGGTTGGTCGAGGAGCGGCGCGCCCATTTCGACCGCCTCGCCGACCGCGAGCGCCAGCTCGAGCAGCTGTCGCGCCGCCTCGAGCTCGCCCTGGACGCCTCGAAGGTCGGCGTCTGGGACTTCAACATCGATACCCAGGAGCTCGTCTGGGACGACCGGATGAACGAGCTCTACGGCTATCCGACCGACGCCGGTCCGCGCGAATATCGCCATTGGCGCGACCGGCTCGACGCGACCGTGGCCGCGCGCGCGATCGCCGAATTCGAGACGGCGATCCGCGTGCGCGGCCGCTACGAATCGCGATATCGGCTCGATCTGGGCGACGGCCGCCATCGCGTAATCCGCGCTATCGGCCAGTTCTACACGACGCCCGACCTGTCGCGGCACATGGTCGGGGTCAACTGGGACGTCACCGTCGACGTCAGGTTGACCGACGATCTGACCCGCTCGAAAGCGCTGACCGAGGCGCGCAACGTCGAGCTCGAGGCGGCGCGCGCCCGCATCGAATACAATTCGCTGCACGATTTCCTCACCGGCCTGCCCAACCGCATGTATCTCGAACGCGAGCTCGAGCAGCACGCCGCGCGCTGTGCGAAACTCGGCGGCGGCGTGGCGCTGCTGCAGGTCGACCTCGACGGCTTCAAGCAGATCAACGACACGCTCGGCCATTCGGCCGGCGACGCGATGCTGATCCACGCCGCCGAGACGATCCGCCGTCATCTGCGCCCCGGCGATTTCGTCGCCCGGACCGGCGGCGACGAGTTCGTCATCGTCTGCAATGCCGACGACGGCGCGGCGGCCTTCGGCGAGCTGGCGCGCCGGATCATCGAAGACGTCAGCAGGCCAGTCGTCCACGAGGGCCACGAATGCCGGCTGGGCATGAGCATCGGCATCGCCGGCGGCCACGGCGCCGACGTCGACCGTCGGCAGCTGCTGGTCAACGCCGATCTCGCGCTCTATCGGGCCAAGAGCCGCGGCCGCAATCGCTTCGAGTTCTACACCGATGCGCTTCAGGCCGAGATCGCCGACGCCAGGCGAATGGGCGACAGCATCATCGGCGGGCTCGAGCGCGGAGAATTCATTCCCTACTTCCAGCCGCAGGTCGATTCGCGAACCCACGAGATCGTCGGCGTCGAGGCGCTGGCGCGCTGGCGTCACCCGACCCTCGGCATATTGAACCCGAGCGCGTTCATCGCCATCGCCGAGGAGATCGGGGTCATCGCCGCGATCGACCGGGCGGTGCTCGAGGGCGCGCTCGCCAGTCGTCGCCGCTGGAGCGGCGAAGGGTTGCGGCCGCCGCGATTGTCGGTCAACGTCTCGCTGCGTCGGCTGCACGAGGAAGGGCTGGTCGAAGCGCTCGACGCCCTCGGCGTCGCGCCCGGCGAGCTGTCGTTCGAACTCGTCGAGTCGATCTACCTCGACGAGGGCGACGATCGGTTCTTCTTCAGCGTCGAGCGGATCAAGGCGCTCGGGATCGACATCGAGATCGACGACTTCGGCAGCGGCTACGCTTCGATCGTCAGCCTGACCAAGATCAAGCCGCGGCGGCTGAAGATCGACCGCCAGCTGGTCACGCCGATCGTGCGGTCCGTCGCGCAGCGCCGCCTCGTGCGCTCGATCGTCGAGATCGGCCGCTCGCTCGGCATCGAGGTCGCGGCGGAAGGGGTCGAGACGATGGAGCACGCCGCGCTGCTTCGCGATCTCGGCTGCGTCATCCTGCAGGGCTACGCCTTCGCCCGGCCGATGCCAGCGGACGAACTCGCCGCCTATCTGCGCGCGCGCCGGCGGCGGATCGCCTGACGGTTCGCCGCCAACGAAAAGAGCCGGCCCAAGGCCGGCCCCATTTCGCCGCGCGCTCCGCAGCTGCGGCTCAAGCCGCGAGCTGGCGAAGCACGTAAGGCAGGATGCCGCCCGAGCGGAAATACTCGAGCTCGTCGAGTGTATCGATACGGCAGATCAGCGGCGCCGCGAGGGTCGAGCCGTCCGGCCGAACGATCAGCGCCTGCAGCCGCTGGCGCGGCTCGAGCCCGGAAGCGATGCCGTGGATCGTCACCGTCTCGTCGCCCTTGAGGCCGAGCGATTGCCAGGACGTTCCTTCCTCGAACACCAGCGGCAGCACGCCCATGCCCACCAGGTTGGAGCGGTGGATGCGCTCGAAGCTCTGGGCGATCACCGCGCGCACGCCGAGCAGCTTGGTGCCCTTGGCCGCCCAATCGCGCGACGAGCCAGTGCCGTATTCGCGCCCGGCGAAGACGACCAGCGGCGCGGCCTCGCTCTGGTAGCGCATCGCCGCGTCGTAGATCGCCATCCGCTCGCCCGACGGCTGGTGGACGGCGTAGCCGCCTTCGACGACCGCGCCGTTTTCGTCCCTCACCATCTGGTTCTTGATGCGGATGTTGGCGAAAGTTCCGCGCATCATCACTTCATGATTGCCGCGCCGCGTGCCGTACTGATTGAAATCGGCCGGCCGCACCTGATGCTCGATGAGATATTGTCCGGCCGGGCTCGAGGCGCGGATCGAGCCAGCCGGCGAAATGTGGTCGGTGGTGATCGAGTCGAGGAACAGGCCGAGGATGCGCGCGCTGTCGATGTCCTCGACCGGCTTCGGCGTCATCGTGATGCCTTCGAAATAGGGCGGATTGCGCACGTAGGTCGAGCCGATGTCCCATGCGTAGGTCTGGCCGGCTGGCGCCTTGACCTTGCGCCAGTTGGCGTCGCCGTCGAACACGCTTGCGTATTTGGTCTTGAACATCCTGGCGGTGATCGTCGCGTCGATGACGTCTTGCACCTCCCGCGCCGAGGGCCAGATGTCGGCGAGGTAGACCGGCGCGCCCTTCTTGTCGTGGCCGATCGGTTCTTTCGTCAGATCGACTTGCAGCGAGCCGGCGAGCGCATAGGCGACGACCAGCGGCGGCGAGGCGAGGTAATTGGCGCGCACGTCGGGATTGACGCGGCCCTCGAAGTTGCGATTGCCCGAGAGCACGCTGACCGCAACCAGCCCGTGCTCATCAATGCTCTTGGAGACATCGGCGGGCAGCGGCCCGGAGTTGCCGATGCAGGTGGTACAGCCGTAGCCGACGATCTGGAAGCCGAGCTTGTCGAGGTAAGGCTGCAGGCCGGTCTTGTCGAGGT